>JBJMGU010000128.1:0-27743 GCA_045807765.1 Blastocatellia bacterium | reverse complement strand
TTCGAGCAGCAGATGCGCAAAGTCAGATCGCGGCGGCGAGGGCGGTCTGAATGTAGTCTGATTCGTGTCGTTGCCGAACTGATTGTCAAAGATCAAAGTGGCTGGGATGGTTTCGATCCTACAGCCAAACTCAACCTGACGCCTGTTTTATGAAATGTGTCCAGACATCAGCAGCTCAAGATGAATTCCGAGAGACTTGCTCCAAATAGTGTTTAGCTCTTGGATAACATCTTCCAAAGAGGCTCTTTCCTCTGTTGTATCGCCAGGTGAAGCAACAAACACACGAAGTATTGTTTGTGTTCTTGGCATGCCTTACCTCCTTAAATATATTCTAAGCTCTCATTCCTATAGCTGTCTAACGCTCAATTGAGCGGGCCGATGGCTTGCTCGATTTCACTTAGCAGCGCGCCGCTGCGCACCAGCTTTTCAGCCTCGCGAATGATGATGTGGATTTCTCCGTCCTGATCGCTTACTCGCTGCGGGATGTGTTGGCGAATCAGTTTGTAAGCGGCAAGCGTGCCGGCGCCCATTGCTGTGCCCTCATCTGCCCTGAAGCCGAGCCCCTGCGCCGCGCAGAGCAATTCAATCGCGATGATCGATTCTACATTCTCAAGCACCTGCCGGGCTTGGCGCGCCGCGATTGAGCCCATGCTGTTGTGATCTTCCTGGTTCGAAGAGGTGGGAATAGAATCGCCGCTGGCGGGATGAATCAAGACTTTGTTCTCGGAGGCGAGCGCCGCCGCCGTGTACTGCGCCATCATCATCCCTGTGTTCAACCCGACCGAGCCGATTAAATAGGCGGGCAAGCCAAAGTTCTCATGCCGGTTCATCAGCCGCGCGATTCGGCGCTCCGAGATGCTGCCTATCTCTGCGATGGCGAGGGCGAGAAAATCCATCGCCAGCGCCACCGGCTGTCCATGAAAATTGCCGGCAGAGAATGACTCTTCCAACTCAGGCAAGATCAACGGATTATCGGTTGCGGAATTGATTTCGATTTCCAGCGTGCGCCGCACAAAGCTTATGGCTTCGCGCGACGCGCCATGCACCTGCGGCATGCAACGCAACGAGTAAGCGTCTTGAACCTTCGTCTCTCGCACACCTTCGTCTGACGCGACGCTTGCATTCCAGCGCTGTATCACCTGATCGCCGTCAATCAACTGGCTGCCCTGGATCATGGCGTTGATATTTTCGGCACTCTGCATCTGGCCGGGAAAGGGACGAAGCCGATGAAGCTCTGGCCTGAAAGCCGAGCTTCGGCCTTTCACTGCTTCCAGGCTCATGGCGCCGGCAATGTCAGCGAGCTTTGCCAGTCGCTCAGCGTCGCCGAGCGTCAGCGCGCCGATGGCAGTCATAAACTGCGTGCCGTTTGTCAGCGCCAGCCCTTCTTTCGCCTCAAGATGAACGGCTTGAATCCCGGCTCTGCTTAACGCCTCGCCGCCGCCCAATCGTTCACCGTTGTAGAAGGCTTCGCCTCTGCCGATCAACACCAGGGCCATATGAGACAGGGGCGCAAGATCGCCGCTTGACCCGACAGAGCCTTTGATGGGGATGACGGGATGGACGCGCCGGTTGACCATTTCGAGCAGGCGCTCGACCACTTCGACGCGAATGCCGGAGTAGCCTTTGGCCAGGGCGTTGGCGCGCAATACCATCATTGCCCTGACCGTCGCTTCGGGCAATGGCTCGCCGACGCCTGCCGCGTGGCTGAGCAAGATATTCTCCTGTAATTGCTCGACCTCTTCGGGCGGGATGACTTGATTGTGCAGCGAGCCGAAGCCTGTGGTGATGCCGTAGATGACTTTCTTCTCGCGCACCCACTGCTCGACGAGCTGTCGCGAGCGCTGCATTCTCTCTTTCGCCTTTGGGCTGAGAGCGACCGGTTGAAAGTTCCTGGCGACGGTAATGATCGCTTCAAGACTCAAGGTCTCGCCGTCCAATAAGAGAATGTCTGGGTTGACCGGGCTCGATGGCATACGTTCTCCGCCCTCATCTTACTCCATTCCCGGCTCGAATGTTGAGCCCCGGACTGCAAGCCTGAAGCGACCCGCTGCGACACCGTGCTTCTCAGGCTTTGCTCGATCCTGTAGAATCCCCCGGATGAATTCGCACCCTTTACTGATTTTGATCCTTCTGCTCAGCCTGACCGGTAATCTCTTCGGCCAGTCACCGCCCCAGCTTGGCCCCGGCAGGAAGTACACGAGCGTCGAGCGCATGGGCATGGAGCATCTGGCCGCGGTTCATCAGGCGCGGCGGCGCTACGAACAGGCGCGCAGGCCGGTGCGATTGCGCACGGGGATGACCGACTATCGCGCCATCCTGCATGCGCATGCCGAAGATGCGCCGCACACCGGCGGCACGCGACCGGAGATGCTCAAAGCGGCCCAGGCGGCAGACGTCAATATCATTCTGCTGTCTGACCATCGGCGACCGGAACGCGATTTCATCACCGATAGCTGGCGCGGCATTCACGAGGGCGTGTTATTCATACCGGGAGCCGAGGCCGAAGGTTTTCTGCTTTATCCTCTCGCCTCGCTGCGCGACAAGCAGATGCCGACGCGCGAAGCAGTGATTGCGGCGACGCGGGCCGGCGGCGGCAACATCTTCCTCTCACATGTCGAAGAGAAGCTCGACTGGCCGACCGATAACCTTGACGGGCTGGAAATCTATAATCACCACACCGACGTGAAGGACGAGGCGGCATTCAACTTCTGGCTGCAAGGCGCGCTGACCAATAGGGCACGGCTCGCACAGATCGAGCAGGCGCTTGCGACGTATCCGCAAGAGGTCATCGCTGCGCAGCAAGATTATCTCGCGCCCATCCTGAAGAAGTGGGATATCGACACCGCGCATCGCCGTTTGACCGGCGTAGCGGCGAACGATTGTCATCACAATCAAGTCTTCACGGTCACGGCTGTGGATGAACAGACCATCGAAGTCGGAATCATTACGAGCCGCCCGGAGAAAAGGCGAATCACCAGCGCGCAAGTGCCGGCGGTGGCCGCGATGACGAGCGGCCACAAGCCGGGCGAGCTCATCGCTCGTCTGGATTTCGATCCCTACGAGCGCAGCTTTCGCTACGTCAGCACGCACATTCTGACCGGCCAACTGACCGAAGCCACCGTGCGCGAGGCGCTCAGACAGGGCCACGCTTATGTCGCGCATGACTGGTTGTGTGACCCGACCGGCTTTGCCTTTGTCGCTTCTGCAAGCGACGGTAAACCGATGGCGCTCATGGGCGATGAAATTGCCTTGCGTCCGGGGCTTGAGCTGAAGGCAGAAGCGCCGGTCGCCTGCCATTGGAAGCTCTTGCGAAACGGCGAAGTCGCCGCCACGGGCGAAAGCCGGGAGATCACACTTCAGGTGAAAGCGGCGGGCGTTTACCGCGTCGAGGCTTGGCTTGAAGCAGACGGCGAGATGCGCCCCTGGCTCTATTCCAATCCGATCTACGTGCGTTAAGCGAATCAAGCGATGAGCAAACTTATGAGCAAATCTCTGATTGCCTGCATCATTGCGCTCGTGCCGGTGCTGCTCGCCAGCGCGTCGCCGCCGCCAAGCGCATCGCCGCAACCCGAAGCCCCGGCCTTTTATGAATCCGAGCTGATCTTCCCGCTCGAACACTGGCACAACCATGCATCGTGCATTGTCGAATGCCCGAACGGCGATCTGCTGGTCTGCTGGTTCCACGGCTCAGGCGAGCGCACCGCCGACGACGTCAAGATCGAAGGGGCGCGGCGGCGCAAAGGCGCAAAGGCGTGGGATGCGCGCTTCACAATGGCCGATACGTTGGGCTATCCCGATACCAACCCGACGATGTTCATTGATCCGCAGCAACGACTCTGGCTGCTGTGGCCGACCATCCTGGCCAATGAATGGTACACCGCTTTGATGAAGTATCGCATCTCGTCGGACTACCAGAAACCGCAGGGCGCGCCGCGCTGGGACGTGAACGAAGTCTTGCACATCACGCCGGGGCCGGAGTTTGAAGCGACCGTTAATCAAGCGATGGCGGCACTCGAAGCCAGCCGAAAAGATTTGCCGCAAGAGCTGAGAGAGGCCGCCGTCACTTACATCGAGCGCACGCGAAAGAATGCCGCCGACAAGTTATTCCGCCGCCTCGGCTGGATGACCCGCGCCCACCCGTTCATTCTCGATGGCAAACGTTTGATCGTGCCGCTCTATTCCGACGGCTTCTCGTTCTCGCTGATGGCCATCACCGACGACTGGGGCAAAACCTGGACGACCAGCACGCCGATTGTCGGGGCCGGCAACATCCAGCCGAGCATCGTCAAAAAACAAGACGGCACGTTGTTCACACTGATGCGCGACAACGGCCCGCCGCCGAAGCGGCTGCACACCAGCGAGTCGCGTGATGGCGGCAAGACCTGGAGTGCCGACCGCGATACGGCGATTCCCAATCCGGGGTCGGGCGCTGAAATCATCGCGCTCAAAAACGGCCACTGGGCCTTGATCTATAACGACACCGAATTTAGTCGCAACAGCCTGGCGGTTTCGATCTCGACCGACGAAGGACAGACATGGAAGTGGACGCGGCATCTCGAAATCGAGCCGCGCAGCCTGGAAGCCGGAGCCTTCCACTATCCATCGATTATTCAAGCGCGCGATGGTTCGCTGCACGCCAGCTACAGCTATCACCTGAACAAGAAAGCGGTGGGGACAGACGCCGAAGGTCAGCCGGCCCGAAAAGCCATCAAGCATGCCCATTTCAACGAAGCGTGGGTGATCGAAGGCGACAAGCAATGAACGATCATGAGCCAAAGAAGCTATAAGTGGCTGGTCGTCGCTCTGCTCTGGGCGGTCTGCTTTTTTAACTACGCCGACCGCCAGGCGATCTTCTCGGTCTTCCCGCTGCTCAAGTCAGAGATGGGACTGAGCGACGTGCAGTTGGGCATCGTCGGCTCGGCGTTCATGTGGGTCTATGCCGCCGCGGGGCCGCTCGCAGGGCTGGTCGGCGACCGGCTGCGGCGCAAGACGCTGGTCATCGCCGGCCTGCTCTTCTGGTCTTTCATTACGCTGGCGACGGCGCTCTCGACCACCTACACGCACCTGGTCATCTTCCGCGCCCTCGAAGGCTTTGGCGAAGCCTTCTACTTCCCGGCTTCCATGTCATTGCTGAGCGATTATCACGGCACGGACACGCGGTCGCGCGCTATGGCGCTGCATCAATCGAGCGTCTATGCCGGAACCATCGCCGGCGGCAGCGTCGCCGGCTTCCTGGGACAGTATTATGGCTGGCGCTCCAGCTTTTATCTCTTCGGCTCGGCGGGGGTGCTTTACGGCTTGCTGCTGCTTTTATTGCTGCGCGAGCCGGCGCGCGACCTGGCGGCCTCTGCAAAAGAATCAAGCACCGATGCAAAAGAATCGAGCGCCGGTCTGCACACCGGCAACGCGAGCGTGATGGCGACCGTGCGCGAATTGTTCGGCAATCCGATGGTGCGCCTGCTCACCGCGGTTTTCGTCGGCGCCAACTTCGTGGCGATGATCTTCCTGACCTGGATGCCGTCTTTCCTCTATCGCAAGTTCGGCATGAGCCTGGCAATGGCCGGCTTGAGCGGCACGGCTTATTTGCAGATCGCTTCAGTCGCAGGCGTCATCAGCGGCGGCGTGCTTGCAGACCGGTTAGCGCGGCGGCATCGCGCCGGCAGAATGATGGCGCAGGCCGTGGGCTTACTGCTCGGCGTGCCATTCATCTTCGTCGCCGGCTGGACGCTTTCGATGCCTGTGCTGATTCTGGCGCTCGTCGGTTTCGGTTACTTCAAAGGAATCTATGACGCGAACATCTGGGCGTCGCTGCATGACACGGTGCGTCCCGAACATCGAGCTTCAGCGGTTGGCTTCATGAATTCGGTCGGCTGGCTCGGCGGCGGCATCGCCCCCGTCGCTATTGCCGCCGCATCTGAGCGCTTCGGCATGAGCGCCTCGATCAGCGCCAACTCCGTCATCTATCTCTTCGTCGGGTTGCTGCTGATTTATGGCATCAATCGGTTGACGCTTTCTTCTCGAAATCAAAAGATGATATAAAGCTAGACCTGAAACGGGGCCGATGGCCTCAGGCACGATTACTCACAAGGATAAAGCCATGAACTCTCTTTGCCTGTTTGCAAGCAGACGGCTCGGCCTGCTGCTGTTCGCGTTGGCGCTGCTCGCGTTCAGCGGCCCGGCAGCAGCGGCGCAAGAGACGGCGCTCGACCGCTACATCGCCAAGCCTGACCCCTCGTATGCGTGGAAGCCGATGGCGACGACTGCCGGGCCGGGCTACAAATGCAGTGTTATCGAGCTGACTTCGCAGACTTGGCGCAGCGCCGCGGAAGTTGACCGCCCGGTCTGGAAGCACTGGCTCATCGTCGTGAAGCCTGAGCAGATCACTCACGACACCGCGCTGCTGTTCATCGGCGGCGGCAGCAACAAAGACCCGATGCCGAGCGGTGCGACCGAGCGCCTGATTCGCTTCGCGGTGGAAACGCAAACGGTCGTTGCCGAGTTGCGCATGGTGCCGAACCAGCCGCTCAGCTTTTCCGACTCGCCCGATCAGCGGCGCTCGGAAGACGACCTGATCGCTTACAGTCGCGTTCGCCAGATGCAGAGCGGCGACGACGCGTGGCTGGTGCGGCTGGCGATGGTGAAAAGCGGCGTGCGGGCGCTGGACGCTATTCAAGAGTTTATGGCGAGCGACGGCGGCGGGCGTTTCAAGGTTCGTGACTTTGTCGTATCGGGCGGCTCGAAGCGCGGCTGGACGACCTGGCTTGTGGCTGCCGTAGACCGCCGCGTGCGCGCGATCATGCCGGTCGTCATCGATGCGCTGAATTCAGAGCAGATCACCCGCCACCAGTACGAGGCTTATGGCTTCTTCTCGCAGGCGCTCGAAGATTACGTCCGCCATAAGATATTTCCCGACAAGGTCGGCACGCCCGAATATCAGCACATCCTCGCTATCGAAGACCCGTACAACTACCTCAAGCGCGAGCGCGTCAGGCTGATGCCCAAGTATATGGTCAACGCGTCGGGCGATCAGTTCTTCCTGCCGGACAATTCGCAGTTCTATTACTCGCGGATCGAAGGCGAAAAGTACCTGCGCTATGTGCCGAACGCCAAGCACAACATGGAAGGCACGGACGCCGCCGAGAGCCTGCTGGCGTTTTATCAAGCGCTGCTGAACAATGTGCGCCGCCCGCAGTTTTCATGGGTGAAAGAGAAAGGCGGCGCGCTCGTCGTCACCGTCAAAGATAAGCCGCTGGAGGTGAATCTCTGGCAGGCAACCAACCCTGAGGCGCGCGACTTTCGCGTTGACACCATCGGCAAAGCCTACACGCGCACGGCGTTGAGCGAAGCGAGGCCGGGAGTCTACGTCGGGCGCGTCGAGAAGCCGGCGCGCGGCTATACCGCCTTCTTCGTCGAGCTGGTCTATCCGAGCGGCGGCAAGACGCCGTTCAAGTTCACTACCGAAGTGAGCGTGGTTCCCGACGTGCTGCCGTTCAAATGGGAAGACGCGAAAAAAGCGCGGGCGATGCCGGCGGGCAAGCCTGCGACGAAGAGCAAGTGAGCCGCTCTTTCATTTATGCGCCGCCTGACTTCGTTGTTCGCCTTCAGCTTGATCGTCGCGCTCTTATCGGCTCTATCTGTGCCGGCAGCGGTGAAGCTGCGCGCCACGCCGCAGAAGTTCCGCACGTTCTATGCAAGCGATGATGCGCGGGTGCCGGCCCGTATTCGCGAGCAGCTAAGACAACCGCAACAAAGCGCGCAGCATGGTCGCGAGCGCTGGCGACTCGAAGCCGACGCGCTGGTTCGCGAATCGCCGCCGCGGGTGCGGCTTTCTTTTAATGATGGCTTGCCCATAGGCCGCCTGCGCGTCATAGCGATTGCGAGCGACGGCGCGGTGTGGGCCGGCGGCGACGATGGCTTAATCAGGTATCAAGACAGCCGCGACGACTGGCAGAGGTGGCAGTACTTCGCAGGTCATCGCTATCTGCCGTCTGATCAAGTGACAGCGATTGCGGCGGGCGCAGCCGGGTCGGTCTGGGTGCAAACGCCTGCGGGCATCAGTCATATCGAATTCCATCCCCTCACCCTCGCCACCAAGGCCGCGTACTTTGAGCGGCGCATCACTGAGCGGCACAAACGTCATAATCTGGTCGCTGATTCCGAGCTGCGCGACCCCGGCAACCTCACGTCCAGCCATCAGTACCCGAACGATAATGATGGCCTGTGGACGGCAATCTACGTCGCGGCAGAGGCGTTTCGATATGCGGTCACGAAAGATGCGCGGGCGCTTGCGGCAGCGCGCCGATCTGTTGAAGCAATGCTGCGGCTGGAAGCGATCACCGGGCGCAGCGGCTTCCCTGCTCGATCATTGCGGCAGCGAAACGAGCCGCGACACGAAGATGGCATCTGGCACTTCACGGCGGATGGCAAATGGGAATGGAAAGCCGACACCAGCTCGGACGAGATCGTCGGCCACTTCTTCGCTTACTCGGTCATCTATGATCTGATCCCCGACCGCGGCTTAAAAGACAAGCTGCGCGCGGCGGTCGCTCGCATGGCAGATCATCTGATAGATCACGGTTACAACCTGACAGACTTGCACGGTGGGCCGACGCGCTGGGGCCGCTACGATGCGGCGTACTTTGAAACCGATGATGGCCGCGAAGAGCGGGCGCTGCGGTCGCTTGAGTTGCTGTCACACCTGAAGGTCGCTTATCACATGACCGGCGACGCGCGTTACGACCGCGAATACCGCAAGCTTATCAGCGAGATGGGCTATCACCAGAACACAACGACGTACCTGCGGCTACGCCAGGAGCTAAACTATTCGGACGAAGAGCTGGCGATGCTCTCGTACTATCCGCTCTTTCGATACGAGACCGATGCATCGCTGCTCGCGGTCTACCGTGAAGGATTGGAGCAGTGGTGGGTGAATATCCGGCGCGAAGCCAACCCGCTTTGGACGTTCATCTACGCGGTTTGCAATCCCGCCAGAGTGGTGCCGATGGAAGCGGCGACGCGCACGCTCTATCGCATCCCGATGGATTTGATCAAGTGGTCAGTAAAGAACTCGCACCGGCGCGACGTGCCGACAGATGCTTCGCCTGAGCGGCATGACCAAGCGCAAACCTCGCGGCTGTTGCCACCGGATGAGCGGCGGGTGATGAAGTGGAACAGCAACCCTTTTCAGCTCGACGACGCAGCCGATGGGCGCGGCGAAGACGATGGCGCATTCTTCCTGCTGCCTTACTGGCTGGGCCGCTATCACAAGTTTCTGATTGGTAGCTAAAAGCATATTTTGAAATTCTCAGTGCCGTAGGCACGCCATGTTTATAGATCGAGGCAAGAAGTGAAGACCAAGCTCCGTAGGAGCGCAATGTCAACATTGCGCTCCTACGGAGTTTGCTGAATAGATGACTGACGTTCTATAAACATCACGCTCCTACGGAGCTTGGAATTCTAAAACCGCTCTAAATCTCAAGTCGGGGACGCTCGGCGCGATTCATCTGCTTGACGGCGATCAAGGGATGCTCGGCGCGCAGCAACTCGTCCGTGTTGCTTTGAATTTTACCGACGGCTTCAACGATCTGATCTACGTCCTCAGAACTGCCAAGCAACAGTTGATGCGGCAACCAGACCGACTCTTCATACGCAGCGCGCTCGGCTACAGGGCAGCGCGTCGCGGCCCACGGCAAGGCTTCACTGCCGCGCACGCCAAGCGTCGGGAAATCTCGCGGATCAACCTGAAAGAGCGCGCTGCGGTAGACCGGCTCATAAAACAAGCCGTCGGCAGGAATGCCTTCGGCTTCGAGCGCGGCGACCACACGGTCACGCGATGCGCCGCCGAAGGCTTGCCTATCCATCTTGAAAACGAATTGATAAATCGCCTGCGTCGTCAGCCGCTCGTCGCGCCTGAGCAACTCAATGCCCGCGATGCCCGATAAGCCTTCCGCGAGCCGCGATGCCTGCTTCATCCGTCGCTCTGTCTGCTCATCCAATCGCTCAAGCTGGGCCAGCAGAATGGCGGCTTGAAATTCCGTCATCCGATAGTTGAACCCTAACAACCGATGGCCGAAGCGGTCGCTCTGGCTGGCTCGCCCACAATTCACATAAGACTGGCAAAGCTCAAAGACTTCATCATCATTGGTCGTCACGACGCCACCTTCGCCCGCCGTCATCAGCTTGGTCGTCTGCATGCTGAACGAACCGGCGTCGCCGATTGATCCCGCGCCTTGATTGCGCCATCTCGCGCCGTGCGCGTGAGCGCAATCTTCGACGACCTTCAAGCTGTGTCGCGCCGCAAGCTCGCTGATCGCGTCCATATCGGCCATGTTCATCGCCAGATGAACGGGGATGATCGCCCGCGTGCGCGACGTGATGGCCGCGTCTGCCGCCGCCGCGTCAAGGCAGTAGGTGTCGGGCCGCACGTCTACGAAGACCGGCACCGCGCCCAATCGCAGGACGGGCGCAGCAGTCGCTTCAAAGGTGTAGGCCGGTACGATCACTTCATCGCCCGGCGCGATGCCCACGGCTTTCAGCGCGATTTCAAGCGTCACCGTCCCGTTCGCCGCGCACAGCGCATGACGCGCGCCATGACGCTCGGCGAAGCGGCGCGCAAAAAGCTCCGCCTGCTGATTCGGGAATGGGTAGCCGCCCCAGTTGCGGCTTTCCAGCACACGGCTTATTGCGCGCCGCTCTCGATCATCAAACTGCGGCCACTCCGGAAACGGTTTCGTCCGCACCGGCGGGCCGCCGGCGATTGCCAGTTTAGCCATCTCTCAGCTTCTCCCTTGATCGGCAGTTTCAGCCGCCGGCGCAAACGGCCAGCGCGCCGTACGCCATGACCAGATGAAGAAAAACACGACGCCGGCCACCAGCGTTCCCAGCCCGAACAGGATGATGTAGAGGTCTGAAGTCGCAAAGATGAAGACCCACCCCATCAGCGCGATCAGGCTCGGCAGAGGATAAAGCCAGATGCGGTAAGGGCGCGGCAAGTCGGGCGCTCGCTTGCGCAGCAACCCTACGGCAAAGATCTGGCCGATGAACTGAATCAGAATCCTTGTTGTGATCAGCGCGTCAATCACGACGCCGAGCGAGAAGAAGCTGCACGCAATCGCCAGCAAACCGATGACGATCAGCGAGACCGAGGGGAATTTTTTCTTCGGGTGCAGGCGTCCGAAGACTTTGAAGAAGTAACCGTCCTGCGCCGCCGCATAGGGGATGCGCGAGTAGCCGAGCAGCAGCGCGAAGACCGATCCGAACGCCGTCCACAGCACCATCGCCGTAAAAACGGTCGCCACCCGTGAGCCATATATCTTTTCCATAAACGTCGAGACGACGAAGTCGGCGTTTGGGTGCGCCTCGTACGGCACGAACTCGCGCCACGGCACGATGCCGATGATCGATAGGTTGATCGCGAAATAGATCACCGCTACGGCCAGCACGCTGATGATGATCGAGCGGGGGATGACGCGGCCCGGGTTTCGGACTTCGTCGCCGATGTAACAGATATCGTAATAGCCGAGGTAGTCGTAGACGCCGATGCGTGTGGCCGCGCCCAGGCCGAGCAGAAAGCCAAGCGAAAAAGTGAATGCGCCCGGCGGGAAATCAAAGGCTAGCCGTGCGTCGAAGTGCATCGCTCCGGTGACGATCACCGCGGCGGTTGTGACCATCGTGCCCAGCCACAGGCTGACGGTGATCTTGCCGATTGAAGTGATCTGGCGATAGAGCAGGGCGATGTTGATCGCGCCCACCACCGAGGCGACCAGCGCGGTTTGCAGCGGCGTCACCGCCGGCCATATGTAGCCGGTGTATTTGGCGAAGCCGATGTAACCGGAAGCAATCTCTAGCGGGCCGCTCAAGATAAATTGCCAGATGAATAAGAAGGCCATCAGCCGCCCATAAGACTCGCGGCCATAGCCTTCGCGCAAGTAGACATAGGTGCCGCCCGACCCCGGCAGGCTAGCGCCAAGCTCGCTCCACACCATGCCGTCGGGTATGGCGATTAAGACGGCGATGAACCAGCCGAGCATCGCCTGTGGCCCGCCCATTGCAGACATCAGCAGCGGGATAGTGATGAACGGCCCGATGCCGATCATGTTCGACATGTTGAGCGCCGTCGCCTGCAACATCCCGAAGCGCCGCAGCAAGTGAGCCGACTGCTCTTCGCCGGTTGTTTGTTTTGGTTCCATCAGTTTTCTTCGGTATTACTGCACTTCAAACTCGTAGAGATTTTCCGACAGCCGCTCGCCATCGCGGCTCATCACTTCGGCGCGCAGCTCATACTTCCCCGCGACCGCCGGCTGCCATCGCACGTCTGCGAGCTTCGCTGAAACGTCCGCCGCGATGTTTACGGCCAGCTCGCCTGCGGTGACTGCCGCGCCGCTCGCATCGACAATCTTCCAGCGGACGCGCGCGCCAGGGATGGCGTACCAGTGATCGTTGATAATCCACAGGCCGCAGCGAAAATTTTCTCTGACCCGCCAGGTATCGCGGTCGTATTCCAGGCTCGCCAGTACCATCTGAAAGCTGCGCTGCACGGTGAAGTAAGACTTCGTCGGCCTGCGGAAATAATCAAGCGCCGCCATTGTCACCGACGGCCAGAAATCAATGGCGTGAAAGTGAAGGATGCCGCCGGCGTCATACTTGCGCCGCCGCATGCGCTCGATGGCCAGTTGATGAAGCCGCGCCACGTAAGCTTGCGTCCGCGGAATGTACTGCTTAAGCGTCAGGCCATCAGGGCGACCCCAGGCGCGCATCGCTTCCGGGATTTGCAGCTTGCGAAATATCCACTCATCCTTGTGCGCTTCAATGGGCCAGTGGTCGGGAAGGAACTGTATCAAGGTTTCATAATCGGGCAGCGCCGTTGCGCCAAGCTCTGAAATGAATTTCTCTTCGGTCTTGGTGTATTCCCAGATGCTGCCGCCGTACCAGCCATAATAGATGTGGCCATCGCCATAGCGGCCCGTGCTGCGGATGACGGCGCGGCGCTCCGCATCAGTGGCGTACAAGCGACCGGCCAGATGCTTGGTCAGCACGCGGTAATTTTCGGGGTCTTCTTCGTCACAGGTCGCCCAGATGGCCAGCGAAGGGTGATTGCGCACCATGCGAATGTGGTTGTCATAGAGCCGCGCCGCTTGAAGCGCGAACTCGGTGTCATGCGGATACCAGGCTTCGAGATAATCCTGCCAGACGAGAATGCCTAGCTCGTCCGTGAGGTCATAGAACTCCGGGTTCTGAAAGTGGCAGTGCAGACGAATCATATTGATGTTCATGCTCTTCATCAGATTGATGTCGCGCGCGTACTTCTCGCGGCTCATCTCGGACATGAACAGCTCAAGGTAGTAAGAGTTTGTGCCGCGAATGTAGAGGCGATGGCCATTGAGGTAGAAGACCCAGCCGACCTTTTCGATCTCGCGAACACCGACCGCCTGTGAGCGTTGATCGGAAACCTGCCCCTCCACCAGAACTCGCGTCGACAGCGTATAGAGGTTCGGCTTGCCGTGATCCCACGTCCACCATAGCTGCGGCTTGTTTAAGTGGAACCGGACCTGAAAGCGCCGCGCGCTCTGGTCGGCGAGACTGGATAGGTCTACGCTTGCCTTCAGTCGTTCGTCGCCTGAGAAATTACGCGGCGCAAGCGTTAGCTCTAGCCTGCCTTCCACCTGATCGGCTCTGAGAGCCGCTTCCACGTCAACGTCGGCTGAGCCGTCTGGATTTAGCGAAGGCCGGACGACGACCTCTTCGATGACGACGGAAGGGTTGGCAACCAGGCGCACGCCGCGCGTGATGCCGAGCGGCGTGATGTTGTCAGGCTTCTGATCAACCGCGCCGTACGAGCCTTTGACGGTGTAGGGGCGATGCCGCCAGTAATAATCGACCGGCGTCCAGACGCGCACCGCGATGAGATTGTCGCCGTCGCGGTTCAAGTCACCGCTGACTTCAAACTCGTAAGGATCAATGTAGCCTTCGTGGCGACCGAGCTTTTTGCCGTTGAGCCAGATGTCCGCGTAGTAATCGGTCGCGCCGAATTGCAAGCGAATGCGTTTGCCCTGCATCGCTGCGGGCACGCGAAAGCGCTTGCGATACCACCACTCTTTGAAGCTGATCCATTCGGCCTCGTGCGTGTAGTAGGTCGGGTACTTCAGGATTTGTGTGTGAACCGTACCGGGCACCTGTACGGTCTGCCAACCGGCGTCATCGGTCGCGCCGTCAAAGAGTCGCTGACGTTCGCCGTCGCCTTTTTCCGCCGATGCCAGCTTCCACGCGCCATCGAGCGAAAGCTCGATCACGCCGGACTTCTCGCCGCCCGTCAGCTCCTCTTTGGCGGGCAGAGATTCGACTGTATAGATGGCTGTCCTCGCGGCGGGCGTGTAAGCCGGGCCTTGCGCGAGCGGTTCGGGCGCGAGCGCGTGCGCGAGGATCGGCTGTGCGAAACGGCGATAGCAAGCGCGGGCTTCGAGCAGGGTTTCGGTGCCGCGCCACTCAGGGAAGGCGATGGCGATTTGTGATGACCACTCCGACTGGCGCTCTATCACCTCAGGCCGTTTGATCGCGGCGATGCCTGTCTGCCGCGCCTGCGGCCTGGCAGCACCAAGCTGCCGCGCGGCGTAGAACTGTCGCGCGCCGACGCCTGACCATTTAAGCGCCGAGTCCAGCTCAATGAAGTCGAGCGCGCCATAGTTCGCCTGCGGATTATAGTAGAGAACATGGCCGCCGGGCAGGTCATTAAAATCGCGCGCCGGTGTTGCAGGGCTTTGCAGAATGACTTTCTCGTGTGGCGGGTTGTCGGTTTCCCAACCGTCAGGCCAGCCCTCTTCGGCTCCGCCGGCCCAGTGGGTGAACGGTTCGTAAGGCGAAGCCGAGATGGCTGAAAAGAAGTAGCCATAAGTGCCGGCCCTAGCCGTAGTCCGCGTGCGCCAGACGATGACCGGGCTGTTCGCGCACCATTCAAACTCCCACTCTTCAACGCTCGCCCCGAGCCGCGCTCCTCTGAGTTGCACACGCGCTCGCAACGGCCCTGCCTCGATCACGTTGACTTCGCTAAACCCTGCCGAGCGAGCGTTGCCTGAGAGCGCTGTCCCCCAGCCGGCGCTGCTCAGGCCGAAGGCGAGCGGCTCTTTCAGGTCCGGCGTCGTTTCGACGAGGTTGAGCATGCGCTGGTCGCCCGCCGTGCGGTTGTAGGCTTCAACAATCGCCGGCGTCGTCTGGTCTTTACCCAAATTGATGATGATGCCGAAGCGGCTATTGCCAAGCTCGATGCGGCTCGTGCCCAGTCGACGCACGACGATGTCGCTCAGGTAATCGCCGCCGCGCTCATTGGGCTTTGGTGAAGGCGAGGCGACGGGCAAAGCCAGAAGCCGATAGCGCGGCAGGTTGCCGGGTATAAAGGTGGCCGGGAAAAGAATCTCGGCTGCCTTGATCGTGCCGTCCGGGTGAGCCTCACCGACGACAACTTGAATCGGCAGTTCATGTCCCGCATCGTCCACGACGCGCAGTTGCGCGGCGCGAGCCTGGCCCGCGGCAAAGCGAGTGACCAATCGCACGACCTCGCGGTCGCGTCGCTCGATCCCCGTCGGTTCTTCGAGCTGGATGGCCCAGATGCGCCCCTGAGCCTGAGCCATCACGGCAGCCGAAAGGAGGGATAAGATCAGGGCGGCTAGCTTAGTCATCTTGGTTCTTTCTGAACGAGCAACAATCATTGCCGCGCTTGTGCGCAGCTTCACCGCCACGGCTTTACGGTTCGGGGTGTGGAAATGACGCGGGACATTCTACTCTGAAGTTCGTCTTCGTGTCAGCCCGCAGGTGTGACGGGCGGGATAGTTGTCTCACTTCTCTCGCACTCTGGTGTAAGATGGAGCGCATGATGATGCCATCGCTTGCTGATATTCAAGAGGCCCGGTTGAGGATTGCTGATGCTGCGATCCGCACGCCGCTCGTCCGACTCAATATCAAAGAGTCGCCGGCTGAGATATATCTCAAGCTCGAAAACCTTCAGCCCATCGGCTCATTCAAAATCCGCGGCGCCGCTAATGCCATGGGACATATGGCGACAGAGACATTGACTCAGGGCGTGCTCACGGCGTCGGCAGGCAACATGGCGCAGGGCGTCGCCTGGACGGCGCGTCGGATGGGCATCCCCTGCACCGTTGTCGCGCCTGAGACGGCGCCGGAAACCAAGATCAAAGCGATTGAGCGGCTCGGGGCTCGCGTCATCAAGGTCACCTTCGAGGAGTGGTGGAGAGCCTTTGAGCAACGCGCCTATCCTGGTGTCGATGCGCCATTCGTTCATGCGTTTGACGACCCTCATGTGATGGCCGGCAACGGCACCATCGCCCTCGAAATCATCGAAGACCTGCCGGACGTTGACGCTGTCGTTGTGCCGTGGGGCGGCGGCGGTCTGACCTGCGGCATCGCAGCCGCGATGCGCGCCATACGCCCGGAGTGCAAGGTGTTTGCCGCAGAGGTAGCGACGGCAGCTCCGCTCATCGCCGCGCTCGCGGCGGGATCGCCACAGACAGTCACCTATTCACCTTCATTCGTGGACGGCATCGGCTCGAAGACGGTTTTCCCGCAAATGCTCGAACGCGCACAGAGACTGATCGCCGGCTCGCTCGTCGCAGAACTGGAAGCAGTCGCCGATGCGGTGCGGCTCCTGGCTGAACGCAACCGAATCATCGCCGAAGGGGCGGGGGCGTGTCCGTTGGCGTGCGCTCTGGCCGGCAAAGCGGGCAGCGGCAAAGTGGTCTGTATCGTCTCAGGCGGGAACATAGATTTCGGCAAACTCTGCGCCATCCTCACCGGCGAGACTGTGGCCCATTAATTTCAATAGCGCCGCCGCGAAAGAGAGCTAACGCCGGACGGGACTTTGATCCGGGACAGGCGCGTTAACACTTTCTCTCGCCTTGCGTCTTAATCGCTATGAGTTTCATGCAACAGCCTTAAGAAAGGGAGTAGATATATGAAAAGCACTACGATTGCATTGCTTATGGTGGCGCTCGCCGGTTTTGGTGTTGCTCACAGCGCCGAAGCCGGACAGCGGAGGAAGCATCAGGGGTTCTCGATCACCACCGGCTCTGAGAAGGAGATTCGCGATTGCTCGCAAATGAGATTGACCGTTCCAGACGGAGAAGTCCTGCGCTCGGAGCAGACGATGACCCTGCCGCAGAATTCCGGCTCAACGCTGCGGATTCAGGCCCCGCATAATGGAGGAATTTTTGTCCAGGGGTGGGATCGCAGCGACTATTCCATCAAGGCGTGCATGGGCGCTGCCGGCGACTCGGCTGCCGACGCCAGGGCCGTCCTGGATCAGCTCTTGCTTTCCGTTCACGATGGGCAACTGAGTGTGCAAGGGCCGGACGGCGAAACATGGATCGGTTATCTGCTGGTGCAGGCCCCCAACGGAGCGAGCCTTGATCTGGAATCAACCAACGGCCCGATTGGCCTGAACGGCTTATCGGCAACCGTCCAGGCGCGCACCACCAATGGCCCCATTTCATTTACCGATGTCTCTGGGAAGATCAAAGCCCGCGCCCAAAACGGCCCCATCAATGTGTCGGGTAACCGCGGAGAGTATCACCTTGAGGCGCAGAATGGCCCCATCGGCGTTGACCTGGAAGGCGGCCAGTGGGAGTCCGGAGAGTTAGAGGCGACCACTCAGAATGGCCCACTAACGTTGACGCTGCCTGAAGGCTATCAGTCCCCTGTGCGCGTCGAATCTGCGGGACATTCTCCGGTCGAATGCCGGGCCGTGCAATGCAAACAGGCGATGCGAACCTGGGACAGACCGAATGTCATCGAATTCGGAGAGTCGGCTCCGGTCATACGAATGTCAACGGTGAACGGGCCGGTCACGATCAATTCCACGAATCATAAGCGCCGCCAGGCGAACTGAGCCAGGTGGCCTGATTATCGAGAGCGGTTTTCAAATGAGTCTACCGTGTAGGGGCAGAGCTTGTCCGCGGCCCCTACACTTGGCCCGCAGACCTGCTCTGCTCCCACTTCGACTTGGTTACAACCCTTAGCCTGTCCTACAAAATCTGGAGAGTAGCGATGCGAGCATGATGCATATGCATTTCATGGCTGTTACTTCTCCTGAGCGCCGCCCTCAGGCTGCCTGCCCCTTGCCGCTCGGCGAAAGGTCTTGATGGCCCACTTCCCTGCGCTTCAACGGCACCCGCACGTCAATCCTCGTGCCCTGCGAGATACGCGAGTCAATCGAGATGGTGCCGCCGACCAGGCGGAGACGCTCGCGCATGCCGATCAGCCCGATGCCTTTCCTGCTCTTTGCTGACTCGACGTCAAAGCCGCTTCCCGAATCAGAAATTCGCAGCCGGATTTCGGCCTCGGTCGCGCGCAGCTCGACTTGCGCATCCTTTGCGCCGCTGTGCTTGACGACGTTGTTTAGAGACTCTTGCACGACCCTGTAGAGGCAGAGCGAGATGTCTTTGGGCAGGTTGGAGGGCAGATCGGCGGCGCAGAATTCGAGATTGAGGCCGTAAGCCTGAGAGAGTTCGGCGCAGAGACTCTGCAACGCGGCGACGACTCCGAGGTGAGCCAGCTTGGACGGGTGCAGGTCGTGCGACAGGCGGTGAATCTCGCCCATGAGTTCGAGGGTCTGTTTGAGGATGCCCTGAGCTGTCTGCTGGAATTCGGCCTGAGCCGGCGGCGGGTTCTGACTGAGCAGGTCCAACTCGATGGAGATGAGGGCGATGCGCTGGCTGATGTCGTCGTGCAGCTCGCGGGCGATGCGGGCGCCCTCGTCCTCGCGTGCGCGGATCAGCTTGCCGCTCAAGTCCATCAGCGCCTGTTGAGCCTCCATACGCTCGGTGATATCGAAGTTCACGCCCGCACCGCGCGTCGGCCTTCCGCTCTCGTCAGAATAGAAACGCCCGCGCGCCGCCAGCCAATGAATGCTGCCGTCGGGCCAGCACACGCGGGCGTCGAATTCAAGCTCTCCTGTTACCAGGGCGCGGGCGAACGCGGCGTCAAAAACTTCCAGGTCATCCTCAACGATGTGACGCCTGGCAATGTCGCGGCCCCAGTTCGCCTGCGGCGTGTCATAACCGAAAATCTGGTCGTGGCGAAGATTGCGATGTCCCGAAAAATCATTGGTCAAATCCAGGTCCCATGTCCCCAGGTGCGCGGCTTCGACAGCAATCGTCAAGCTCTCTTGCGCCGCCAGCAAAGCCTCTTCGGCCTGCTTCCTCTTGCTAATGTCCATCATAATACCGCGCAGGCCGATGACACTTCCCGCCTCATCGTAGATGCAGACCAGATGCGCCTCGGCCCATAACTGTCGCCCATCCCTGGTCATCAACCGGAATTGAACCATGCCCTCCTTGCCGCCTTCGAAGATCGCGGCGGTCTTTTCGCGGTCTTCGGAGTAAGTTATGGATGGTAAGAAGCCCGGTGTCGCTAGCCACTCTTCGACGCTGTAGCCCAGCATCTTTTCGGCATACTCGCTCACAAAAGTCGCATTCCGTGTGTGGCCGTCAGGCTGGATGAGAGATTCCCAGACGATGCCCGGCGCGTGGGAGACCACATCGTTCAGGCGCTGGTGCTGGGCTTCGGCGAGCGAGGCGAACCGCTTGCTTTCAATTTCGGCCCTTTTCCGTCGGGAATGGTTTATGACCAGGACTACAATGAGCGTTGATTGAATCGCCACCACCCCGAGCACGACTAAGATATACCACTGGTTCTGTTCCCAAAAAGTAGGGACACGAAACCGGACGACGCTTTCGGGCGGAAGACTCCGCTCGCTGATGCCCCAGCGCTTCAGCTCGCGCCAGTCGAACATGGGTACGAGCGGGGCCATCTGCACGGCAATCTCCTGCGCCCGCGCTCCGTTGACGATTCGCAAGGCAATCTCAGCGGCTTTCGCCCCTCTGGCCTCCAACGTCAGCACCTGGCCGCCGACGATCCCCTTGCCGACCTGCCAGCTCGATAGCCCATAGACCGGCGCGGTCGCCGAAGCGGTAACCAGGGTCAGGATATCTTTGGATTCTAAGAGGCCACCCTCTTCGTCATATGCCTGTTGCCAGATGTAGAGCACGACAGACCGCTTCGGCAGATTCCGCATCTTCGCGACCAATTCGTCGGACGGCAGGTCGGTCAGGTAAGTGATCGCCACCCCGCTATCGTAGTCCCTGAGCCGCTCGCGGCACAGCATCTCATATTTCTTGTCATGCGCAAGCGTCCCGCTAACGACGAACACCTTCTCGGTGTCGGGGTGTAATTTCAGCGCCAGATCGAGCGTTTCTTTGTACGCGCCAAGAATAATGAACCCGGTCATGCCAGGCCCTGCCGCAAGCACTTCCGCGGCGGGAACCTTGGCGGCGGCGAAAACAATCGGCGTGTGCGGGAAGAGCTCATTGCGGTACTTGAGCAGGAATTCAAGCGGGGGATCGCCGGCGGCGACAACGACATCTATGGTGCGGTCGGCATACTTTCGCCGCAGGTAATCACGCAGCAGCCCCTCGTAGCTCTCTCCGGGGAAGCGGTCGGTTTCAAAGTATTCGGGATAGTATTCGACGGTTCCGCCGGGTGCTGATTGCAGAGCTGCCTGAAAATTCTGGTCGAAGATGACATTGCCGGGGAAGTCCTTGTTGTACCAGTAGAGCACCAGAACCCCTTTCGGGTGTCTGGCTCGCTGCGCGCGCGCCGCTGCTGGCGACAAAACGATGACCAGGCCGGCGAGCAACACCATCGCCGCAACAAGTTTCAATCCGATTCGAACTGGGTTACTCAGGCTCATCATCGTCCACCTTCCCAAAGCTTGCGCTGTTTCTGTCAGAGCCGCTCGGTCTTCATTCCCGACAGAAGGCGCTCGCTAAAAAATCAATTTCAAAGCGAACTGCACCTGTCGCGACGAACCCGATTCGCCAGTCGGGAACCGCGTGCTGGTGATCCGGCCAAAGCCTGGGGTGCCGACGAGGTTGCCCGGCTGCCCGAAGTTCGCGTGGTTGAACAGGTCAAAGAATTCTGCCCTCAACTGCGCCTTCACGCGGTCGCTGAGCTTCGTCGTCTTGATGACGGAAAAATCCGTGTTGTTGAACCCCGGCCCGATGACGACGTTGCGGCCCAGATTGCCGAACCGTGCGACGGGCGTAAACACAGAGGTGTCGAACCAACGGTCTACGCTGCCGATGATATCGATTGGCCCGCTCACGTCGGGCCTGAGCGTCCCCGCCACGCCGTTGACGGTGCTGTTGCTGGTGACCACGTCGAAGGGGTTACCGCTCTGTGCCTGGATGATCGCATTCAGTTGCCATCCTTCGACGAGCCGATTGCCGCGCAATGGCAGCTCGTACACACCGCTGATGACAAAGCGGTGGCGCGCGTCAAAATCTGAAAGCCCATGGTCGCCCCTGAGGTCGTAGCTGTTCTGCACGACGACCCCCTCGGTGCTGAACGAGTTGTAGTCGAGCGACTTTGACCAGGTGTAGGAGGCGTTGAAATCGAGGCCGCGTCTTAGCCGCTGCCGCGCCGTCACCCACAGCGCATTGTAGCTTGAGTTGCCCGCGCTCTCGACCTCGGTGATGTTCCCAAGCGGCGTCCCCGGCAGGATGTCGCTTGCACCCGACAGCGTCGGGTAGGGGCGCACTCCACCAACCGGCTGATTGATGTTGCGCCGCAGAATCAGGTGTGTCCCCTTCGATCCGATATAGCCGACCCCTAGCGCAAGGTCATGCATCAGTTCGCGCTGCACGTTGAAGTTCCACGATTGCACATAGGCGTTGTCGAAGCGGTGATCCACGCTCTGGGGGGCGAGGCCGGCGGCGCGGGCCAGGTTGATGGCATTGTCGAGACGGACAGAGCCGGTGAAGGTCAGCGGCGTTGCAAGCGGTGGATTCGCTGCCGTGCTTAGCACGACACTGGTCATCGGCTGGTCAGTCATCAGCGCGTAGGCCACCCGCACAGAGGTCTTGCCGTCATTGAACGGGTCCCAGGCAAAACCCAGGCGCGGCTGAAAATTCTTATTGTTCTGCTTGTACACCTCACGAACGTCGGTGCCGACACGCACCAGCGCGACGCTCGCGGGGTCAAAGACGATGAAGCGGTCATAGCGCTCGGTCGGCGTCATGTTCCATTCGTAACGCAGCCCGAGTTCGAGCGTCAGGTTAGGCCGCGCCTTAAAGTTGTCTTGCGCAAAGAAGCCGAGCGCGCCCTCGGCGATGCTGCTTGATTGATTGCCCAGCGTCACGCTGAAAGCGTTTGCCTGCCCGGCGAGGAAGGTGGCGACCGTAGGGAAATTGAATGAGCCGGTGCCGAGCCGATAATTATTGTTGAGAAACTGTCGGAACTCACCGCCCACTTTGAGCGAGTGAGACCCGAACAGGCGGGTCAGCGTGTCGGCGATGACAAAGGTCGTGTCGCCTCGCCCTGATGGGAAAGTGGCCGGCCCGCCGAAGTTGAGACTGCCGCCCGCGATGTTTATTTGGGGCAGTCCGATCGGTTCGTTATGGCCATTGAGAATACCGAAGTCAGCCGGGTTAACCTGCGCATTCGGCGTGCTCGACGAACGGAAGCGGTTGAAGCCGAAGCGGACTTCATTAACGGCGGCGGGGCCAAAAATATGAGTCTCGCTCAACGTAAAGATCTGCCGCCGCACCCGGACCGAGTTGCCGAAACCGGGAATGCTATTGCCGGCCCGAGCCGGCTCGCTGCTTTCGGTGCGCAGAAGGTTGTAGAACCCGTGGAACCGCTCGTTAGTACCGCGGGTGTAGCCGATGTCGAGCGACCACTGGTCATAATTGACCGGCGCACTGGCCGCCCCCACAAAGCGAGAAGTGCCTGACGAATCCACGAGGTTGGCATGCGGAATCAGGTCAATGAGCCGCTTGATCACCGGGTCGGTCGCGGAGGCGCGCTCCGCATCGCTGAAGACAAGGCTGTCGAGGTTAAGCCCTTGCCGCTGCCGCAGCCCTTCGTAAGAGAAGAAAAAGAACGCCCTGTTTTTGACGATGGGGCCGCCGAGATTGCCGCCAAACTGGTTGCGCTTAAAGGGCGGGGGCTCACCGGAAGTGAAGGTGAAGAAGTTGCGGGCGTCGAGGGCGTCATTGCGAAGAAACTCGAACAACTCGCCGTGAAATTGATTGCCGCCCGATCGTGTCGCGAGGTTGACCACCGCGCCAGAGCTTTGACCGTATTCGGCGCTGAAGGTCGAGTTGTCGACCTTGAACTCTTGAATGCTGTTGATTGAAGGCTGGAAGCTGATCGAACTGAACGTCAGGTTGTTGAGGGTTATGCCATTGACCAGATAATTTACGGCTTCCTCGCGGTTGCCGGCGGTATTGATTGCGAGCGATCCCAGACCGCGCATTGGCGCCGCCGAGAACGCGCCTTGCGGCGCAATCACTGAGCCGGGCACGAGTAGTCCGAGATCGAGGAAGTAGCGACCGTTTAACGGGATATCCTGGACCAGCCGCCGGTCGGTTACCTGGCCGACGGAGATGGTTGTCCGCTCCACCGCCTGAGAGTCGAGCTTAACCATCATCTCCTGCGTGATGTCGCCGGCGTGAAGCTGAAAGTTTTGCGCCGCCGACCGTCCGACCTCGATGGTCACGCCCTCGACGATTTCTGTCTGGAAACCAGAGGCGCGGACTTCAACGCGATACGTGCCGACGGGCAGGACGGCCAACTGGTAATTGCCTGCGCTGTCAGTTTGCGCCACCTGTTTCAGGCTGGTTGCCGAGTTGCGCGCGGTGACGGTGGCGTCAACCACGACCGCCCCGGTCGAGTCCATCACTCTACCTTGAAGTGCGGCGGCAGATTGGGCGCGCGCCTGTGCGCAGGTCGCCAGTAGCAAGATCAAGTTGAGCAGGCCCGCCAGGAACCTAGTTGTGACCGAGCACGAGCGCATAAGGACTCCAGTGGCTCTCATGGCTGGAATGGATGGGCACTCGAATGAATAGGACCCTACGTATTAAGACGTGAGCGGGAAATATGCCGCTTTGAATTGTGAGGGCTGACGCTCGATAAGACTCAATGCTTTCTCCTAAAACAAGTGGAGTTTACTCACATCTGCCGGGTCTGTAAAGCCAATAGATCACGAAAACCCCACGTTTGTTGCCTTTTTTGTAAAGTGGTAGAGCCCATTATAAGGCCTGTCCAAGACGGCCTACCGTGACTGCGATCAGAGCCGGAGATAGAGACAATGATTGCTCAATCAACGTTGGTACTCTATTCCATATAACGCGAAGTGGGTACTGTTAATTCTTACAGGCGAGCTAAGGGATTTCCCTAACCGGGCGAGTCTATTGACAATTCCGGTGAAGGCGACGGGTTGCGCGTAGAGGGAGGCTTGATGCTCAAAGACATTTAACGGTGCGGCCATCTCAACACAGTGTGGCGGTCAGTGAGGGTGAGATGAAACGCCTGCCGGCCATTGCTTCCCTGATGGCTGGCCGCAGGTCACTCGCCAGTCGCCGCTTGATCACATAGCCGAGCGCGCCGGTGGCCAGCGCCGCCTGTATCCACTCGGGCTCCTCGTGCATGGTCAGGAAAATCACCTTGGCCTTCGAGCAGCGTTGTTTAAGCTGGGCGGCGGCCTCAATCCCACTCATTATTGGCATTGAGATATCAAGGATGACGATGTCGGGGCTGGTCAGGGATTCCGCGTCGATGGCTTCCTGGCCATTCTCTACAGAAGAGACCACCAAGAATTCCACCTCCAGGAAGCGAACCACTCGGTCACGCATGGACGCATGGTTTTCAGCAACAAGCAGGCGAATCATACGTCCTCCGTCCTCTTTGCCGCCCATTGACGACGACACCATGCCGTTTTATCTTTGGGTGACTTTATTATAAGTAGATTCACCTAGGAAGGAAACTATATAAACTTACAGGTCAGAGAAGAACAGACAGATATCCTCATTGCCGCCAGTGAAGATCACAGGCAAGTGGCCTTTAGAGCGGATTTCAATTGTGTGTAGGTGTAGGGACAGCCCGCGTGGCTGCCCGGATCGCCGCAGGCAATGACGGGTCATGGCCGATAGGCCATCCGGGCGGCGGACAAGCCCGCGCCGCGCCAAGCGCCTCTTGCGCCATTGCCCCTACAGTTAAATTCAATTGAATACTGTTTTAGGTGGCGACAATGGAATTTCTAATGGCATATTGAATCAATTCCGCGCTGGTCTTTACCTGGAGTTGCTCCATCATGGTGTACTTGTGGAAGGCGACGGTTCGTGGGGTGATGTTGAGCGTATAGGCAACCTCCTTCATCGAGCACCCTTCAGCCAGCAACTGGAGCACCTCTTTTTGACGCAGCGTCAGTTCATGCGGCGGCGGCAAGTGCTTGAACTTTTGGATGAACGAGCCGACCATATCTTTCGTCATCAGCGGAGTCACGTAAGACCTACCGCGCAGCACCTCGCGGATCGCATGAAGCAACTCGGTGGCTGCCGAAGTCTTGAGCAGATAGCCCGAGGCCCCGCAGCGAAACGCCTCGGCGGCTAGCTCGGGGTCCTGGTTCATCGTCAGGAATACCAGCTTGACCGTCGCCAACAGTTGTTTGAGCCGCTGGCCCGCATTCAAGCCATTCATCAACGGCATCCCTATATCAAGGACGACGATGTCAGGCATTAGCCCCGGGGCTGCCTCGACCAGCGCATGGCCATCGGTAAAGGTTGCGACCACCTCGAACTCCGGCTCAAGCAAGTTCTTGATGGTGTCCGACAGCAGAATGTGATCATCGGCGAGTATGATGCGTGTGCGTTTCATAATACTTTCACCCATTCATCAAACCGCTAGGGGATGCCATCGGCGGCCATCTTTAGGGACACCTTAATGATGCAAGCGGCGAGCTTTTTCCTGTCTCTGGTTAGCGTCCAGCCGGCATTCGGGCTTAACTCGTCATGGGGACCGAGACGGCTATATGTGTGCCTCGCGCAGGTTGCGAATTGATGAAGATTTCGCCGCCGACGAGGCGCAAGCGTTCTCTGATGCTGATCAAGCCGAGTCCCGCTGCTGCCCTTGCCGATCCTACGTTGAAGCCACGCCCATTATCTGAAACGGAAAGGTTGACCGCCTGATCGGTTCTCTCCAGCACGACCAGACATTGGCTCGCGCCGCTGTGTCTGACAGCATTTTGCAGGGATTCCTGCGCGACCCGGAAGACACATAGCGCAATATCTTTGGGAACTGCCGCCGGGAAGCCTCGGTGCCGGAACTCGATCTTCAGGCTCTGATGTTCTGAGACTTCAACACAGAAGTCCTTCACGGCGGCCATCAAGCCAAGATGCTCTAGCTTGGAAGGGTGCAGTTGGTAAGACAGGCGATGAATCTCGGCAGAGGTCTCCTGGGCGCTTGCCCACAGGCCCTGGATGCGAGCGTGAAGCGCGCTTTGGCGCTTCGGGATTGCCTGATCAAGCTGTTGCAAGCCGATAGAGAGAATCGCCATCCGCTGGTTCAAGTCGTCGTGAAGCTCTCTGGCGATGCGTCGCCGTTCCGCCTCCTGGACGCTAATCAGCCGGCCACTGAGGTCTCGCAACGCCTCTTCCATGCTTTTGCGCTCGCTGATGTCGACCGCAGAGGCAACCAGGTGCGTCACCTTGCCGTCGTCGCCTTTGACCGGCGCGAGCATGAAATCGAGACTCACCTTGCGGCCCTCCGCGAGGCTGACCGTGACATCACACCGTATCCTCTCCCCGCTCGCGGCCCGTTCACACGCCTCGCTAAACCGGGCGCGCGCTTCGGCGTCATAGTTCCACCACGAATAATCCCAGAACTTTTCGCCGTCATTTTCGATCTGCTCTATGTCGGCAGCTTCCAGGGGCGCGTGGTTCATTTCAATGAGCCTACCATCGGGTGCCAACACGGCCACGAATGCGAAATGACGGTTGAGGGCATTTCGCAACTGTTTCTCGCCGTCCGGCATGGCCTCAATGGCCTGAAGGTGGGAGGTGACATCTTCATGGGCGACCAGAACTCGAAGCGCCTTGCTGACGCCGGCCAGTTCGAATCGCGCCGCGCGCAGCAGAGCCCAGCGCGGCGTCAGCGGGCCGGCGCAATAACATTGCTTCTTAAACACGGTTTCTTTGCCCACTAGAATCTGTTGAATGCCTTTCGCTATCTCATTCGCTTCATCCGTAGACCCGACCACCTCTTGCCAGGCGTCAATGTAATTCATTCCGCGTCGGTCGGCCATAAACCCGGAGCGATCGGCATAGCGAGCCCAGGCTTTATTCACATGAAGAATAGCCCCGGATTCGTCCAATACCGCCAGGTTGGTCGGGGTGGCATCTAAAATCGCCTGCATGAATGCCCCTGTCCACTCCTGGGTTTGCTCGCCGAACCCGACTCCAATCTCCGAAGCAGGCTGCGCCGATACCTGGCCATCGTCTTGCCCGCGATGGATAACAGCCTGCTTTTGAATAAGCGAGTCTTGCTGCCGTTGATGTTGCGCCTTGAGTCGAGGCAAGACACTTTTTTGCTGTAAGCGTCTCGCCCTCCTTAAGGACTTATGACGCATGGATCCAGCCAATTGCTGATCGTTACGAAACATCGTTATACCTCCTTCGTAACACCTGGCTACATTGGTGGTATAGGGGCATACCTGCAGCGTACAGAGCGACAGGGGTCGGGCCTTTTCTTTAATAATTCTTCGAGACCACCCTGGCTGAGCATTGTCCAGCTAACCCGCCTCGGTTGCGGGTTGCAGGATCATAGGATTCGGCAGGATTTACTTAAGCAATCAGCGTGCACAAAGCTACCCGACCAGCCGTCTCAGGTATTTCCCCTATCTC
>JBJMGU010000127.1:0-11328 GCA_045807765.1 Blastocatellia bacterium | reverse complement strand
TCCGCCACGAGCAGGCGACCGGCAGCGTGGTCTTTGAGACGGCGGCAGACAGCGGCGGGGCGCCAGGGAGTTGGGTAGAACGCTACCGGGAGGCGTGGAGCACGGCACTGATTCCTGTGAGTGGGGTGCTGGTGGAGGTGAAGGGAGGGACGTGGCAAGCCGAGGCGAGTGCGGCAGGCAAGGTGATCTTCGACAACTTCAAGGCCGCTAAACCTTAGCCGAGTATAACTTGCCTCCTACGTCAGAAGTGCGACGGTTAGCGAGTGTCCAGAGCACGCGACACTTTACAAATAGAAGGCCGCTTGTCTCCAGTGACAAGCGGCCTTTTAATTCGCGCACTGCCGATTGGCGACCGCTACCGCAAATCGAAAGTGGCGGTCATAAAGTTGTGGTCGGATGGTCGCACGCCGCGGTCATCCGCCGTTCCAATCGTTTCAATCGCCGGCCTGCTCAGGTCGCGTTGATCGGGTATCTGCGCCGCGCGCAGCGTCAGGTTGCCGGCGCCGTGCGAGTAGAAGACGTAATCAATGCGACCGCGCCGCGTGCGCGTCTGCCATGCCACAGGGTTATCCGGATAGGCGCTTGCCATGCCGGCGATGAAGGCTTCGTTCCAGCCATCGTAGTAGTCCGAGGTCATCCCCGCCATCTCCGGCCAGTCGGGGCTGAAGTTGAAATCGCCGACGATGATGCGCGGCTCGGCGAAGCTGTTGGCGAAGCTCTTCAACTCGGTGACCTCTTGCAGACGCGCGGTAGTCGAGGCGTCGTCGAGGTGGGTGACGAAGAAGTTGATCACCTTGCCATAGATACTGATGGTTGCCTGTGCTACCGAGCGCTGATAGCTCATGTAGACATAGCTAGTGCTGAGGATCGTCCCTTTGGTATAGATCACATTGCCTTCGGTGCAGCCGGCGAACTTGCCGATCCAGTAGTACGACCAGCTCACGCCGGTCTTCTGCACCAGCAGGTCACGAATCCGCTGCGCGTGGTTATCGCCCGCGTAGTTAGGCATCTCGTACATGCCAACCACGTCGGCGCCCATGTTGACGATCCAGGTTGCCTGCCGATCAAGGTCCTCGACGTTGTCTGTGCCTTTATTGAACTGGCTGTTCCAGGTCATCACCTTAATCGTGGCGCCGCTCGATGCCGGCGGGTTGGCCGTCACCACGACGCTGGCGCTGGCTGTCGCGCCCTGGTTGTCAGTGACTGTCAGCCGCGCCAGGTAACTGCCGGCGGCGCTGTAGAGGTGGGACGGCGTCGCCTGTGTCGCTGTCTGGCCATCCCCGAAGATCCAGTTGTAGGAGACGATGTAGCCGTCCGGGTCGGAGGCAGTTGTAGAGAAGTTGACCGATAGCGGCGCGATGCCCGCCGCAGGGCTGGCTGAGACGGTGACCGCCGGCGGCAAGTTGGCTGGCGGCGTCCCGCCGAGCGTGCTCGGTAGGATCGTCGTGTCATTCTTAAGCGCGCCGGGCGAGGTGTTGAGGTAGGTCGCAGGCGACAACACGATCTGGTCTATCGAAAAGCCATCCTCGCGTGGCTGAAGGCGTAGCGTCTGGAGACCAGTCGAGGCGAAATAGATATTAGACCCCATGACATCGGCGCCCCAGCCATTGTCTTGCCAGCCCCAGCCGCTGAGACCATAGCCGCTCGCCTCTTCAAGGTTGATACAGGTGCCGTCGGTCGTGCCGATGCGGTAAACCGCTGAGCCTGTGGAGGTGACGCTGCCGGAGAACTGCACGAAGAACGAGTCGTTGTACGGTGAGTTAGCATCCGCCTTGCTACGAACCCATAGATGATAAGGCGTGTTCGCCTGCGCGTTAAAGCTTACCTCGAAATAAGCCGCAGGGTTGGCAAGCGGCGCGCCGAGCTTGGGGAGTCCGGCGTCTGGGTTATGCAGCACGGTAGTCCCGGCGGCGGTGGCGTCAAAGTCTTTCGAGAACGCGCCATTCAGGCTGCTGGAGGCGACATTCGACGCCCAGATCACGATGGTTGATGCGCTCGTCGTCGGTGCCGTGTAAGTAAAGCCGCCGGCTAGCGTCCCGCTCTGGCCGTCCGCGTTGCTCACCACGACATTGACCGCCCCAGCCGCATGCGCCCCCGTCACCGCCGTCATCGTCGTGCTGCTGCTCACCACCACATTGCTCGCTGCCGTGCCGCCCATCGTCACGCTCGCTCCGCTCACGAAATTCGTGCCGCTGATCGTCACTGACGTGCCCCCTGAAGTCGTTCCACTGTTCGGACTGATCCCGCTGACCGTCGGCGCCGGCGCCGGCAGAGGCGACTGGTAGGTGAAGCCATTGGCGAGCGGCGCACTCTGTCCGTCCGGGTTGGTTACCGCGACGCTGACTACACCAGCCACATGCGCTGGGGCAGTTGCCGTGACCGTCGTGCTGCTACTGGCCACCACATTGCTTGCTGCCGTGCCGCCAATCGTCACGCTCGCACCGCTCGCAAAGTTGCTCCCACTGATCGTCACTGACGTGCCGCCGGCAATCGGTCCCGAATTTGGTGAAATACCGCTGACCGTCGGCGCAGGGTTGGCACCAGTGCCGCCGCTCTTTGACAGGATCGTTGTGTCATTCTTAAGCGCGCCGGGCGAGGTGTTGAGGTAGGTCGCAGGCGACAACACGATCTGGTCTATCGAAAAGCCATCCTCGCGTGGCTGAAGGCGCAAAGTTTGTGTGCCAGTCGAGGCAAAATAGATGACCGGCCCCATGACGCCCATGCCCCAGCCATTGTCTTGCCAGCCCCAGCCGCTGAGGCCATAGCCGCTCGCCTCTTCAAGGTTGATACAGGTGCCGTCGGTCGTGCCGATGCGGTAAACCGCCGAGCCTGTGGAGGTGACGCTGCCGGAGAACTGCACAAAGAACGAGTCGTTGTACGGCGAATCGTTCTGCGCCTTGCCGCGAACCCACAGACGGTAAGGGACATTGCTTTGAGCGTTGAAGCTCATCTCGAAGTAACTGGCGGGTGCTACCAGCGCGGTGGCCAGCTTGGCCCCGCCGAGATCAGCATTAGCCATTCGCGCGCCGCCGGCAGCCGTGGAATCAGCGACCACCGCCCAATTTCCGGCCCTCGTTGTCGCTTCGGAAGCGTAAAGCACGATGTCGCTCGCGGCCGCTTGCGTGGCTGTCAACCTGAGCAGCGCGACCACGGCTACGAGCAGAAGGGGGGAATACTTAAACATAACTTTACGAAGCGTACCGATCATCTAAACCTCCAGAAAACCTTGATTGATACACAACAACCCTGCCGGGTGGCCGCGTCGTCGCAACGAAGACACACGCACACCGCGGAGGTGAGGGCTATAAAAAGGATCAGCGTCGCGCCGTATGTATCAGTTCGGCGGCAACGTTCGTTTGCCTGTTCTGTTTATTTCAATGTGGCGTCGCCGGCAAGTGTACAACCATTACTCGCATGGCGCGCTGAGTGACCGCATTACCTTCTTGATGGCTTGTCGCCGAAGGTTGGCGGCCTCAATCTCTGGTCGCGCTTAGGGGCTAAATGACCAGGCGTGTGAGGAATTGGGGCTTTCAATCTTGACCCATTGATGCAGGGTCTTAGTCATTGCCCGTTTTGTGCAGGCTCTTTCTGAATTACCAAACCCGTCAATTCGAATTATTGAGGAAGTCAGTTTATATCATGTCCGCTAGCGCGAGGCAATGATGATCGACTGTCGCAAGACTTTCGCAATACTGCCGCTAAGGGAATAGCCGGAGTTGGCGATTGCTGATTTTGGAAGCGCCGCGGCATTAGCTGTATGAAAAGATTATAGGAGTGTGGGCGGACATGATGAGACGATCACGACTGCACGCGAGGCTGTAAAAGGTCAATGCGCCTGGACGTCATTATTCCTACCTATAATCGCGCCAACTTGCTTGATCACACGCTTCGCAGCTTGTGGCAAGCCACTACGCCACCGGATTTCGAGGTGCGCGTCATCGTCGTCAACAATAACTGCACAGATCAGACCTCAGAAGTGGTCGAGCGATGGCGCGCGCCGTTCGCGGGTCGGCTGGCTTATCTCTTTGAGCGGCAGCAAGGGCGCTCGGCGGCGCTCAACGCCGGAATACGTGCCGGCGATGGCGACCTCGTCGGCATGATCGATGATGACGAAGAGGTTGATGGCGGTTGGTACGCGCGTGTTCAAGCTGCCTTTTCACAAAGCGAGCTTGATTTCATCGGAGGGCCATACGTGCCGCGCTGGGCGGCGAGCGTACCCGACTGGCTGCCGATGAGTTATGTCGGCGTCATCGGCTGGATCGATGGAGGCAAACAGGCGGTCGCCTATGGCCCGGACTATCCCGGCATCCTCATGGGCGGCAACTGTGTAATGACGCGCGCCATCCTTGACCGCATCGGGCTCTACAAAACCTCACTGAGTCGCACCGGCACTCGGCTGCTCGCCGGCGAAGACGAAGACATGTACGCGCGATTGTTAGCCGCCGGCGCTCGCGGTATCTATCTGCCGGACCTGATTATTTATCACCATGTGCCGCCTGAGCGATTGACGAAGCGCTATTTTCGCCGCTGGTGTTTTTGGCGCGGCGTCTCGCGAGGTGTGTTGAACAAGACACAACGCGCGCCGGAAGTGCGCCTGCTGGGCGTGCCGCGCTGGCTTTATGGCGCAGCGGCGCGCGGTCTGTTACGCATCGGCGCGCGCACGGTTAAAGGCCGCCGCGAGCCGGCAGCGCAATTCTCCGATGAACTGGCCGTGTGGGACCTGGCCGGCTTTTTCTATGGTCATCACTTCTATCGCGCCGCATGACTTATGGCTCACCGCCCGACAATGATCGACAACGACGTAGACATTTCGGCCATCGTCTGCACCTACAATCGCAGCCGCCTGCTGGCGGAAGCCTTGTCGCACATCGTCGCGCAGCAGGCCGACGGGTTGCGCTACGAAGTCATCGTCGTTGATAACAACTCAACGGACGATACGCGTCAGGTGGTGGAAGGCTACGCGGCAGCGAGCCGTTGCGCCGTGCGTTACCTCTCGGAGCACCGGCAAGGCGTCTCTTACGCGCGCAATGCCGCCATCGCCGCCGCGCGCGCGCCGTGGCTGGCTTTTTTTGACGATGATGTGATGGTTGCGCGCGACTGGCTGCTGAAGATCAAGCAGCGATTTGATGCGCATCGCGACATCGATTACGTCGGCGGCAAGGTGCTGCCGCGCTGGGAGGTCGCGCCGCCGGCCTGGCTGCTACCCGACAATTGGGCGCCCATCGCCGCGCAGGATTATGGCGACGAGCTTTTCGTTGTGGACGCAGAGACGACGCGCGGCCTGATCTCCGCGAACCTGGCGATCCGTCGCCGGGCACTTGAAGCGGTCGGCGGCTTTCGCACGGAATTGCAGCGCGTCCGCGACGGCATCGGCTCGATGGAGGATCAAGAGTTGCTCGAGCGCCTGGCGCACGCCGGCTTTCGCGGCCTTTACGCGCCGGAGATTGTGGTTTGGGCCGATGTGCCCCGCACCCGCATGACGCGCCGCTATCATCGCCGCTGGCATCGCGGACATGGAAAGTTCTACGCCATCAGCCGCTCGGCTGTATTCGAGCAGAGTGCGGCGGGTCGCCTGTTCGATGTGCCCGCGCACCTCTACAGGCAAGCAGCGGTAGATGCCAGCGCCTGGCTCAAGCACATGGCTTGCGGGCAGATGGCGCAAGCCTTCGCCCGCGAATCGCGGCTGTGGTTTTTTTTCGGCTTCGTCAAGCAGCGCCGCCGTCAATACGTGTCGTCGCAACCGCGCGGCAACGCTAGGGAATTCGCCGCTTTCGTCAGGACGCAGGCGCAGCGGCTGCTCGCTGCGGGAAAAAAGTGATGCGGCACCGTGGCTGACCTGAGCAGCACCAGAAGGATTGGTCGAGCCGTGACAATTTTGCAATCTGCCAGCTTTTTTCGGTATCAGAAAAAGAGACGCGCACGGAGGAACTGTGTAGTGACCCCAGTTCATGCGACCGACATCCGCCCGCCGCGATGTCTGGCATTGCCGCCAGATGCTCGACTGCCGCGCTCCCCTATCCGCACAACGGCGCGCAGATTCTTTCCACTGTTAAGACATTGGCAGCCGGAGATCGGCTGATGCTCAAATGAAAGCGAGTTCCTTAATATTCAAGGAGGCCGCTGCCGTCAGGGCGCAGGCGCTGAGCCAGACCGATCAAGAGGTCGCGTCGCCGCGCGTATCACTGCGGTACGTCCTCGATCTCAATTCGTGGTTCGATTGCCCTCGTGCCGCCGAAATCGCCCTCGGCATCCTTGAAGCCTTGGACGACAACCGCCGGAGCGGCGCGCGGCAAGTTGGCTTGCAGCCCGAAAACGTCTTTGTCAGCGATGAGGGCAAAGTCTTTATTGACGAGGCGGTATCCTGCATTGCCGCGCAATACCTCAGTCCCGAAGAAGCGCGCGGCGAGCCGGCTGGCGAGCGCAGCGACCTGTACGCGCTGGGCGTGGTGCTCTACGAGATGCTGACCGACCGCGTACCCTTCGAGGGCAACGATCCGACGACCATCAAGCACAAACATCTTTACCGGTGGCCTGAGCCGCCACAGGTCTTTCGCGCCGATGTGACGGCGGCGCTCTCCAATTTAGTGATGCGCTTGCTTGTAAAAGACCCGGCAGGTCGCCCCTCGCGCATTGAAGTGTCTGCCGAACTACGGCGGATTATCGCTACGGACGCCGGCGGCGTCGGCAAGCAGAGCTTCGCCGATACAACCATCTCGGATGCGTCCGATTCTGATGATCTCATGTTTGATGACACGGTTTCTGACAGTATGCTGGCCGACCGGTCGCCGGCGGTCAGAGACGAAAGCGCCCGCGCCACTGATGAGATTGGTTTCGTTTTCGATCTTGAGGGCATGGATTTTGAGGATGAGTGGCGCGCCACTGCTCTGGTTAGCGATGCGGTGATGAGCGGCCCAGTTGAACAAGCCTTCGTCCAAGCGCCGCCAACCGTCACATCGGGAGCAACACCCGCAGTCAATGCCGCGCCGTCTTCCGGCAGCAAAGAGAAGTCGTGCGGCGTGCGCAGTCGCCATGAGGTTGATGTGGCAGCCGACAGCCGCGAGTGGAGCACAGCGCCAGCCGACGCTCTGGCTGTTTCATCTACTGCAAGCATGGAGCGCGACCCATTCGACCTGCCGACCGTAATTTTGCCGACCGTCATTGCTGACGAATTGCCCGCCAAGCCGTCCGGCGTTCGGCGCATGCGGGACAGGCTGAAGCAACTCGCAGGATCGATGAGGTGGAGGCGAGAAAGGTTCCGACCGATTCTCCCCAATAATACGCGGCGGCGGTTACTGAAGATCGTGTTGAGCGCCATCCTGGTTTCTGCCACGCTACATCTGTATGAACCCCATGAGATGTCGTCGACGAAACCGAACGAAGCAGCTGCACCCTTCGGACCGTTACACGCGCTGTCGCCATCCTTAGTCGGAGCCGTCCCGGGTAAGTCCGAGATCGTCGGCCCGCAATCCGAAGCCGCTAGCGGCGAAGCAAAGCCGCTGACTCAGACGGGTTCGCAAACCCAGACAAATTATCCTGTCGGCGCGCCGCCCGCAAGCAGTTCGCCTGCGCGCACAGATGCCGCCGTCAATGTTGCCTCAAGCGCTCGGACAACCAGCCTGGGCCGTCGGCTTGCGACCGCCCGCCGCCAGCCGCGCAGACCATCATCTCAGCAAGGGCAACGACGCCACGCGGATTATTATCGCCCGGCGGATGCGAAAGGCGCCGGCACGCCGGTCGCGCGCGCCGTCAATTACAAGAATGAAAATCGTAAGCGCAAAGCGCCGCCAGTCAAGCGCAGGAAGCGCGCCTGGCGCCGCCCTCTGTACTTTCAAGAACGGCAGCGATAAGCGATCGGGCATCAGCCGGCGAATGCCCGCACTATAGTCAAATTAATCTTGACGAAAGACGCAATCGAGCACGAAAAGGAGAGACACGGATGTACAAAGAGTTTTATGGTTTCACAGAGATTCCCTTCGGCCTGACGCCGAATCCCAAGTACATCTACAAGACAGACAGCTACCTGGAAGTCACGGCCAACCTGCGTTACTGCATCGATCAATACAAAGGTCTGGTGGTGGTCACCGGCGAAGTCGGCACCGGCAAGACGACGACGTTGCGCTCGATGATGCAGCACCTCGGCCACGAGATTCTCACGGTCTATATGGTCAATCCTTTTCTCAATGTTCCGGAGTTCTACGAGTTGTTGATTCAAGGGCTGCGGCTCGGCCTTGCGCCGACGGCATCGAAAACGCAGGTGCTGAACACGCTGGCAGGTTTTCTTGCGCATCGTCATTCGCGCGGCCTGCGCACGGTGTTGATCGCCGACGAAGCGCATGGCCTGTCGCCGGTGCTGCTCGAAGAGATCCGCCTGCTGGCCAACCTCGAAACCAATACCGAGAAGCTGTTGCAGATCATCCTCTGCGGCCAGCCCGAGTTGCGCGAAACCTTGAATCAGCCGAACCTCCGGCAGCTCAAGCAGCGCGTCTCGCTGCGCTCGACCATCAAGCCGCTGACCCCGGTCGAAGTGATCAAGTATATCCGCCTGCGCCTGAAGGTCGCCGGCGCAAAGCGCATGGACATTTTCAATGCGGAGGCGCTTGATCTCATCAGTGCGGTCTCGCTCGGCATCCCGCGCGTGGTCAACAACGTTTGCGACAACGCGCTGCTCGTGGGCTATGCCGATGGCATGAAAACAATCACTCGCGCCATTATCGAAGAAGTAATTGATACACTCGATCTGACAACGAACGAAACCACGACCACCGATCCGATGGAGTTGAGCAGTTGGCCATCGGCGCGCCGGTTGGCGGTTGCCGAAGGCTCGCATAGCTGACCTCTGCGTGGGGTAGTTATGCACAAATAAAGTCGCCCGACTTGTCTGATCTCAACCTTTCTCGCAGAGGCTTCTCTGGTTAGTTATCGTCTCGTCTGCGCCCGCCGCCTGGCAATTTTTTCCTCTCGCCTCAATAACACATTCTCTACAAACAAATTGCGTATAGCCGAAGCTATGTCACCCGCATTGGGCATCGAGGCAATTTAAAAATCGCAAAAATGTTTTTGGAATCATCAACGTTGGGCAGGTTGCGGAAGTATGATTGCATAAGTTCTTCACGAATTAAATGTGACCATCGCTCGCTCAGCGATATTGACGACTAGAGGCACGATCTCAAGTACGAAAGTCGGTCGGCAGTGATGGGGATTGAACGGATTTATTACGAATCGCGGGGGAATCGTGATAAGTCTTTCGAACACGGGTGAGGGGGATAAGAGAGTGGGAACCAAGCAACGAGACTGGATTGACGTTCTTGTAGCGAAGGATGATGAAGCATTATGGGGCAAGCTCTACAGATTGATTGCGAAACATTCGGCCACACGGTTGGTGTACACGCACGACGAGCTGACGAGCATCCGTCCCCAAGAAATCTACAGCGACCTGACGCAGGACCTGTATCTGCGCCTGCTCGAAAAGAATCGCTGGCAATACTATCTCGACAACCAGTACACCAGCGAGCACATTGAGCAGGAGTTGAACCGCATCGAGGTGCCGAACTATATCTCGGTGCTCCACCGCCAGCGTTACCCGGAAGCCTACCGCTTGGCGAGGCGCATCAGCGACCTCATCAAGACGCGGAGCGAATTCCGCCTCTATTCAACTCCCACCTACAGCGACGGCGGCGCAGCCGATGATGGGGCACGGGCCAGTCGCAAGATGGTGCTGCAAGTCTATGGCTTGAGCCGCTGGCCGGCGGACAAATACATAGGCTACGAAGGAGACCTCCTGGAGCGGATCAAAGACGTGCCGTGCCATTGCCGAGACCTGCGGCGCATGGGGCGCGGCGGCTCACAGGTGATTATCTCCAACGATGCGCTAATGCAGTTGATCGTCGACATCTTCACCGCCATCGACACGCCGCTGGCAATCCGCCCCATGCGCGCCCTGGTGATGTCGAAGCTGGCAGTCGAAGATTCCCGCACCGTTTCACTGGACGCCGTCCTGATGATCGACGATGAACGGGCCTTGCCACCGAGCCTGCAATTGCCTGACGACCGCCCGACGCCGCTCGACTTGCTGCTCGCAAAAGAGGCCCGGCAGCATGTCGAACTCATGGCCGAGATGCTCTTGCAGCGGATGCGCAACGCCGTGCGCAACAAGCCGCAACGCTTCCATAAGCTCGTCCACATCGCCTGGAGTTGTTATTTCGATCCGGCGTCGCCTTCACAAAGCGAGATTGCCCGGCGGATGAACATCTCAGATTCGTTGGTCAGCCATTATCGCGGTATCTTCGACTCATTTGTGCAGAATTTAAATCTCAGTAGAGATGATTACATTCTGCTCAACGGCATACTCAACAATCGGTTGGCAGCCCTGAAGGCCGAAAGCGCCAGCTTGCTGCAAAAAAGAGAACGCGCCCGCCGCCGCCGCGCCGCGCCGCTGACAGTCGTGGCAGTCGAAGCCGTCAAGTCTTTGGCGATGGTCGCGGCGCGCGGTGCTCAGAGCAATTGAGGAGTGCCCACGTTAGCCGCCGCGCGATTCATTCGCGCAACCCGCAAGCGGATCGGCAGAGATTCGTTCGCCATCGTCTCTGCGCAGATTTGACCTCTTTTTTCATACCTGAGTGAACTGGCACTTATAGGTGATATCCAGGGAGTCATGCGAGTGAATAATGAGTTAATCAACAAGATCAGCGAGCGGCAGGCCACAGTCGGCGTCATCGGTCTCGGTTATGTCGGCCTCCCCCTGGCCGCCGCCTTCGGCCGCAGCGGCTTGCGCGCCATCGGCTTTGATGTCGATGCCGCCCGCACCGATCTCATCAACGCCGGCCTTTCCCACATCCCCGACGTCCCCTCCAAAGAGGTCGCCGCCCTGGTCCAAGAAGGCTTGCTTGCCGCCACCACCGATTTCTCGAAACTCGCCCTTTGTGATGCCGTCGTCATCTGTGTGCCGACGCCGCTGCGCAAAACCAAAGAACCCGACATCTCTTTCATCCTCGCCGCCAGCGATCAGGTCAAGACCTTCCTGCATTCGCCGCAACTCATCGTCCTTGAGTCTACCACCTATCCCGGCACCACCGACGAAGTCTTGCTGCCCATGCTCGAAGAGACCGGCCTCAAGCTCGATGAAGATTTCTTTCTCGCCTTTTCGCCCGAACGGGTTGATCCCGGCAACCCCAAGTACCAGACCCACAACATCCCGAAAGTCGTCGGCGGCGTCAGTCGGAAGTCTACCGAGGTCGCCGTGGCGCTCTATCAAACCATCGTCGAGGGCGTCCACCCGGTGACCAGCGCGCGCGTCGCCGAGGCCGCCAAGCTCTTGGAGAACACCTTCCG
>JBJMGU010000126.1:0-27914 GCA_045807765.1 Blastocatellia bacterium | reverse complement strand
CACTGGGAATAAAGGACAAATCAGTTGGCAGAAAAGGTTTTGAGCAACCTGAAAACTAAATTGAATCCGACATAATGAAACGGCGTCGAGCAAGAATTTTTGTAGTTGTACTAAATCGCTGCGGCAAAAAATACAATGTAGGCTTAAAGAAGGAGATTAATACGATGTGTGAGGATGCTGTTTCTGAATTCAAGAGGGAAATTAAGAGGGAATGGAGCTGAGGGGATTCGAACCCCTGGCCTCGTGAATGCGAGCCACGCGCTCTGCCAACTGAGCTACAGCCCCAACCAAAAACTTATCCTAAGTGATGAGCGGACATCTGTCAAGCAGCGTGCCTGTGGCTTTATAGGGTACTTTAGCGATTCTCTCACCCTTGAGGTGACTGTTAACCATTGCTGGCGTATAATGATCGCCGCTTCGATCTGACACTCAAGGTCGCGCTGCTGGCTGGACTTCAATCGGAGGAAAGTCTGATGACTGCTGCCGTCATCGATCACCTAACTCAAAAGTCCCACAAACTGCCGGCGACTGCACGGCTTGTGTCGCTTGACGTCTTTCGCGGCTTGACTGTCGCTGCGATGATCCTTGTCAATAATCCCGGCAGTTGGAGCCATGTTTACCCACCGCTAGAACATGCGGAATGGAACGGCTGGACGCCGACGGATTTGATCTTTCCCTTCTTTCTGTTTATCGTGGGCGTCGCCATCACGTTTTCCATCGGCGCCAAGCTCGACCGCGGCGAAACGCGCCGTCGCATCGTCACCGCCGCGGCGAAACGTGCGCTGAAGATTTATGCCATCGGCTTCTTTTTGGCGAGCTTCCCGTTTTTCCACCTTTCGCGCGTCCGAATTCCCGGCGTATTGGCACGCATCGCGGTCTGCTTCCTTTGCGCCACGCTGATCTTTGTTTTCACATCGGCCCGAGGTCAGGCGGTGACTGCCGCCGTATTACTCGCGCTTTACTGGGTGCTGATGAAAGCCATACCGGTTCCTGCCGATTACTTGCAGGCGGTGATCGAGCGCGGCGGCAACCTGGACAAAGAAGCCAACCTTGCCGCTTATATCGATTACTCTTTGCTAAAAGGGCACCTCTGGAGCCAGTCGAAATTCTGGGACCCGGAAGGCTTGCTCAGTACAATTCCAGCGATTGCTACGGTTCTGCTCGGCGTTCTTGTCGGCCACTGGATCAGGGGGACGCGACCGGCGCGGCAGAAAGTTTATGGCCTGATTGCCGGCGGCATGGCAGGCATCATTATTGGCCAGGTGATGAATATCTGGTTTCCGATTAACAAGAACCTTTGGACCAGCTCGTACGTCGTCTTCACTGCGGGTTGGGCGATGCTGTTTCTGGCGCTTTGTTACTGGCTTGTGGATGTACGCGGCTACCGGCGCGCGGTCTTTCCCCTCGTCGTCTTTGGTATGAATGCGCTGGCCGTCTTTGCCTTATCGGGGCTGGTGGCGCGCCTCTTCGGCCTGATTAAAGAATCCGCGCTGCAACCGGACGGCAGCGTCGCTTACACGCCGCTTCAGAGCTATTACTACGAGCGCTTCTTCGCCTCCTGGGCCGGGCCACTTAACGGCTCGCTGGCCTACGCCATCGCCTTCGTCCTGTTGATGTACTGGCCGATGCACGTGCTTTATCGCAAGCGAATCTTTATTAAAGTTTGATCGATGGTAGAGCCATAGGATGGCGGTTGTCAGCCGTTCGTCGTCATGTGGCTGATTCGGCGCTTATGCTATATACTCCGTCAGGCAGGTTGTTCAATAGGGGAAGGGGACAGAGATGCTGACACCGGATACATTGCTACAGAACCGTTATCTCATCGGGCGGCTGCTCGGGCAGGGCGGCATGGGCGCGGTCTATCAAGCCACAGATCAGCGGCTCGGCCACACGGTCGCACTCAAACAGACCTTCTTTACCGACGAGATGATGCTCAAGGCGTTCGAGCGCGAAGCTCGTTTGCTGGCGAGCCTGCGTCACCCGGCGCTGCCAAAAGTCAGCGATCATTTCACGGAAAGCAACGGCCAGTTCCTGGTGATGGAGTACATTGCCGGCAACGATCTCATGACGATGCTGGAAAAGCGCGGCGGGCCATTCGACGCCGATCAGGTCGTCGAGTGGGGCGAGCAGTTGCTCGGCGCGCTGGCTTACCTGCACAGCCAGCACCCGCCCATTATTCACCGTGACATCAAGCCGCAGAACCTCAAGCTCACCGATCAGGGCCAGATTATCCTGCTCGACTTTGGCTTGGCCAAAGGGCTGCCCGAACAGACCCTACAGTTTGCTGCCGGCCAGAGTATTTACGGTTATACGCCGGATTATGCGCCACTCGAACAGATCAAGGCCGAGGGCACCGATGCGCGTAGCGACCTCTACGCGCTCGCTGCGACGCTCAATCACATGCTGACGAACGCGCCGCCGCCCAGCGCCTTGACGCGCGCTATCGCTATGGCCAATCAGCAGCCCGACCCTCTGCGCCCGGCCAATGAGATCAATCCGCAGGTCAAGCCGGCCATCGCGCAGGTCTTAAAACAGGCTTTGTCATTGATGCGCGAGCAGCGTCCGGCGTCAGCAGAAGTGATGCGCAAGATGTGGCGCGATGCCAGCCACGCCACGGCGCCCGCCGGCAGACCGACGAGTCCGCCGCCCACCATTGTGGCCCAGCCGCCTCAGTCGCCGGGTGCGGGCGGGACGGCGCCGTTCAGCGGGCAGCAAAGCACGCCTGTCGCGCCCATGCCGACGCAACCCGGCGGTCAGTATCCTTCGCCGCCACAGCCGAGCTGGCCGAATGCGCAGCCGCCCGGCCAGCCGAGCTGGCCACCACCGCAACAACCGCAGGCGAGCTGGCCGCCGCCACCTCAACAACCATCGAACTGGCCGCCGCCGCAACAGAGTAGCTGGCCGCAGGCCCCACCACCTCAGCCTACGCAACCGAGCTGGCCGAACGCTCAAACATCGCCACAGCCGAGCTGGCCTAACGCGCAACCATCCGGCCAGCCAAGCTGGCCGAATGCGCAGCCGCAATGGGGCGGCGCCGCGCCGTCTTATGTCGCCGCGCCGCGCAAATCGCGAACCGGCCTGTGGATCGTTCTCAGCATAGTTGGCGTTTTAGTTCTCGGCGTCGTCGCCTTAGCCATCATCGGATACATGGCAGACAACAGCAGCTCATCGGGCACTACCAATAGCACCAGCAGCTATCCGCCAACGACCAAAACCTATCCGGACAACTCCAATTCGAGCGCGGCAAACACGACGCCGTCATCAAACGCCAACGCCAACACGTCCGCGAGCGATACGTCGGCGACCGGCAATGTCGTTGATAAGATTCTAACGAATTACGTGAATGCGCTAGGCGGCGAAGCGGCGATCAAAGCGGTGTCGAGCCGGGTCGCCACTGGAACATTTGAAGTTCCCTCGGCTGGCGTCAGCGGCACGGCGGAGTTTTACTGGAAAGCCCCGAACAAGTATCTGTTTGTCGCGTCGGTGCCGGGACTCGTAGCCACTCGCAGGGGCTTCAATGGCAGCACCGGATGGGAGACCGACAACGATGGCAACGTCAAACAGATTACCGGCACCGAGCTGGCTTCGATGAAACGCGATGCCGATTTTTATCGCGAACTGAATCTACGCACAGGATATTCGAGCATGACGTTGAGCGGCAAAGAAAAGGTCGAGGGCAAGGACGCTTTCGTCATTGACGCTAAAGGTGAAGATAGCACCGACCAGAAACTTTACTTCGACATGCAAAGCGGCCTGTTGTTGCGCACTGACGAAACGCGCCAATCGAAGACAACAACGACCTATTACACTGATTACCGAACGCTTGACGGAATCAAATTGCCATTCACTTATCGTCAACAAGACGGCGAAACCAATGTTGTCATCCGCATCAAAGAGATGCGCCATAACGTGACAGTCAACGATTCGGTCTTTAATCCACCGTCGAAGTAAAGATCGCTGGCCGACACGCCATTTGATCTTTACGGCGCTGGCCTGTGCCGCCGCCGGCGACTCGCCCCTGCCCGAATGCGCCGTAGCCTCTTTGGCATTCGATTTGTATAATCAAAGCTGAGATTTGAGGACGCGACAAGCCCGAAAGCCGAACTTCAGAGGGGATGCTGAAGCCTTGAAGCGAATCATTTTCCTGCCGCTCATCTTAATTCTATTGGCAACGCCCGTGCGCGAGTCGCGCGTCGCGCTCAGTGGCGACCTCAATGCGCCGGCGTCGGCGTCGAGCGCCGAAGTCCAGCCCGTGCGCGCGCTCGACGAGTATAAAGAAACCATCAAGTCGCACGGCGGCAGCCTCAACGATCAGGGTGTGTTGATTCAATCGCTCGACGGGCGCACGACGCTTGCCAACCACAACGCCGACATCGCCTTCAACCCGGCGTCAGTGATGAAACTGGCGACGACGCTCACGGCGCTGGCGAAGCTCGGCCCGGATTATCGCTACCGCACCAACTTTCTTGCCGATGGGACGATAGACGCAGGCGCGCATAAGCTCAACGGCGACCTGGTCGTCGAAGGCGCGGCGGACCCGATGTTCGCGGCTCAAGACGCGCAGGATGTTGCCGCCGAGTTGACACGGCTGGGCGTCGGTCGCGTCAGCGGCGCACTGCGCATCGCCGGCCCTTTTTACTTTTTCGCCACCGGCTATCACTCGAACCTGTCGCGCGAAACTTCTGCGGCTAAGCTGCGCGCGGCGCTGCAAGCCGCAGGCATTCACATAGACGGGCAGACGGTGTTTGCCGATAAGTCTGGGACGCCGCTCGTTACACACTACTCAGAGCCATTGCTGCACATCCTGTTTTATCAGAATGCCCATAGCAGCAATGCCATCGCCGAAGTCGTCGGTGAATCGGTCGGCGGCCCGCCCGCTGTGCAGTCGTTTCTGATTGCGCAAGTCGGGCTGCGCGACAGCGACATCTATGTTGGGCGGACTTCGGGGCTTGAGTTCAACCGCATCACGCCGCGCGCGGCACTGCAAGTGCTGCGCGCACTGATTGGCCTGCTTGGCACCTACTCGCTGAAGACGGAAGACGTGATGCCGGTCGCGGGTATCGATTCAGGGACGTTGAAGGCGCGCTTTGTAAGCGACGCGGCGCGCGGCGCGGTCGTCGCCAAGACCGGCACGCTCGTGTCACTCGATAACGGTGTCAGCACGCTGGTCGGCATCGCCTACACCAAGTCGGGCGGCCCATTGCTGTTCGGGATATTCAACTCAGACGGCGGTGTACATTCCTACCGCCGCCTTCAGGATGACTTCGTCGAGCGGCTGATTGCCGAAGAAGGCGGCCCGGCACCGGTCGCGCGCAGTCAAGACGCGCTCGCCGATACAACGCGCCGCACCATCGTGCAGGTGGTTTACAAGCCGCACGCCCAGCCGAATGATTCGGCAGCCGATTAGTCCCAGCGACCGGGAATCTTCGCGTGGCAATCGGGGCATGCGCCGTCGCGGAGTCGGGTCTTCAGGATGCGAAAACCATAGCGCTCAATCAGCATCGCCTTGCAACCGGGACAATAGGTGTTCTCATACCCGCCGACGCGCCCCGGCAGGTTCCCGGCATAAACGAATCTCAAGCCCGCCCCATAGCCGATCTCGGCGGCGCGGATCAATGTTTCGACTGAAGTATTGTCAGGCCCGGTCATCTTGTAATCTTGATGAAACGCCGTGACGTGCCAGGGAATGTCGGGCGAAACCCCTGCAATGAAATCGGCGGCGGCCTTTAGCTCATCATCCGAATCATTGAAGCCGGGAATGATCAACGTCACGATCTCCAGCCAGAAGCCGCGCTCGTAGACCAGCTTGATGGTGTTGAGGACATTTTCGAGCAGCCCGCCGAGCTTGCGATAGTTGCGGTCATTGAAGCCCTTGAGGTCTATTTTATAAAGCTCCGTCCACGGACGAATGTAGTCGAGCACTTCAGGGGTTGCATTGCCGTTTGAGACATAGCCGCAAACGAAGCCGGCTGGTTTCGCTTGCTTGAATACCTCGACGGCCCACTCGCTGGTAATCAGCGGCTCGTTGTAGCTCGACACTACAAGCCGCGCCTGATAGCGCTGCGCCGCCTCGACCAACTGCTCCGGCGTCACGTCACGCGGCGGCGCAGTGGCATTCGGATCACGCAAGGATTGCGATGTCAGCCAGTTCTGACAGTAGCTGCAATGGTAATCGCAACCGAGCATGCCGAACGTCAGCGCCAGCGAGCCTGGATAAGCATGAAAAAACGGCTTCTTTTCTGTCGGGTCGCAGGCCAGCGCCGCGACGTAGCCGGTCGGCACCATCAAGCGCCCGCCTTCGTTGTAACGTACTCGGCAGATCCCATCGAGCCCCGGCAGAATCAAACAACGATGCCCGCAGGCATAACAGCGAACGCGGTCGCCTTCGAGCCGATCATAGATATCGCCTTCGACGGTTCGCGCTTTGAGTATTTGTTTCAAGGGTACAGCTGCCATGATTAACCTTCAATTATTGGATGTTGATAATTGCTTTCTAACTGCTGTTTTTATTTTACCACTACCGTCAGATGATGGGCGACTATCAATAGCAAACTTGCGGCGGTCGCCGGTCAGCCGGCGACTGTTGCCTTCTTTCGCTTCACGATTTCGCTATCGGGATGGTAAATTGAATGGCTAAATAAATGGCAGAAAGGCCACCTCGATACCCGATGAGATTACGCATATTGCATCACGATCATTGCTTTGACGGTTTTGCCTCCGCCGCCGTCTTCTCGCGCTTTTTCAGCGAGATCATCAACCCGCAGGCCGAAATCGGCTTTACCGGGTTATCTCACAAGCCGAATCAGAAGTTCATCGAAGAAGAGCTGTTCGATGGCGACGAAAACGCTATCGTGGATTTCAAGTACAGCCCGACGGAACGTCTGACCTGGTGGTTCGACCATCACCAGAGCGCCTTCCTGTCGCCTCATGACGAGAAGCATTACGTCGGCGGCATCTGGCCGTCAAAGTTCTATAACCCGGCGTACAAGTCCTGTACCAAATTTATCGCCGACACCGTCGCCCATAAGTACGGCTTCCGTGCCGGCGACCTCGCGGAATTGATCGAGTGGGCCGACATCATAGACGGCGCGCAGTACGAAGACGCCCGTACGGCGGTCGAGCTGGCGGCGCCGGCCTTGCGCTTGATGCTGGTCATCGAAGCGAGCCGCGACCGCGCCGTGATGGATCGCATCATTCAAGGCATGCAGCGCGAGCCGCTTGCCGCGCTCATCGAAGACCCGCTGGTCGCCGCGGCTTTCCAGCCGCTTCATGAGCGCCACCGCCGCATGATCGACCTGATCAGCGAGCAAGCCCATTTCGACCGTGGGGTCATCTATTTCGATCTGAGCAATGAGGACGCCGAAGGCTACAGCAAATTCATCCCCTACTATCTCTTCCCGCAAAGCGTCTATTCGGTGGGCGTCAGCCTGTCGCCGTCGCGCTCGAAAGTCTCTGTGGGCTTCAATCCCTGGAGCCCTTCGCCGCGCCGACACAATCTGGCTTCGATCTGCGAGCGTTATAACGGCGGCGGCCACGCGGTCGTCGGCGCCATCTCTTACCGGCCCGACGAGATTGAGCTGGCGCGCGAGACCGCTACGGTGATTGCCGCCGAGTTACGCGAGGGCTCAGAGTAGCTGCATCGGCTGGGGGTTCTGCGCGTCCTTGTAATCGTAAAAGCCGCGTCCACTCTTTCTGCCATAAAGTCCTGCCAGCACCATGCGCTTTAAGAGCGGCGGCGGCGCGAAGCGTTTCTCTTTGAATTCGTCAAACATAATGTTGGCGATATAGTAGGTCGTATCCAGACCGACGAAATCGAGCAGCGTCAGCGGCCCCATCGGATGACCGCAACCGAGCTTCATGCCATTGTCTATGTCAACAATCGAGCCGATGCCTTCTTCGAGCCCGCGAATAGCGTCAAGCAGGTAGGGCACAAGCAAGCGGTTGACGATGAAGCCTGAGCGATCCGAAGTCTGCACCGGCACTTTGCCGATGTCGCGCGCGAAAGCGGTGGCTTCTTCAAATATGCCCGGATCGGTCAGGATCGTCCGCACGACTTCGACCAGCTTCATCACCGGCACAGGGTTGAAGAAATGCATTCCAATGAAGCGCCGCTGGCGCTCAGGGCCAGTCGCCGTCATCATCTGGGTCACCGACAGGCTCGACGTATTGGTCGCAAAGATCGTCTCCGGTTTGCAGATCGCATCGAGCGCCGAGTAGGTGCGGTTCTTCTCAGCGATGTTTTCGATGATCGCTTCAATGATGAGGTCGGCGTCCGCCGCGTCTTCAAATTGAGTCGAGCCGCGCAAGCGCCCCAGTGTGGCGTCGCGCTCGCCGGAGGCAAGCTTACCTTTTTCAACCAGCTTGCCAAGTTGTTTTTCGATGCCGCCGAGCCCTTTCTTGAGATATTCGTCAGCGACTTCGATAACCGTCACTTCGCGTCCCGCCTGGGCGCAGACCTGAGCGATGCCCGAGCCCATCAGCCCGCAGCCGAGAACCGCGACTTTATGAATAGCCATGATTGGTTAGCCTCCAGTGTGAGTTTTAGAAAACAGGGAAGGGGATTCCTTTGAAAGAGAATTGAGCCGGGTGCCTTAACGACGCTTTTCGAGCTGGTATTTGCTAAGCACGCTATCTTCCCACTCGAAGTATGCGTCGAAGGCGCGTTCGGTCGAATCCCATTCCGCAAGCACAGCTCGCGGCAGCGCCTTTTGATCTTTTGCCGCCGCCGCGAATGCCTCGGCTCGCTTGGTCAGCAGGTCGGCGACTTGCTGTTTAATCTCTTCGCTGCGGTCGTCAATCCGCGGCACGCTTAGTATGTCGCGCGCCGCGCTGCGCAATCCATCTGAGATTTGCTGCGGGTCTTTTTTCGACGTGACCGCCTGTTGGGATTCGTTCATTACCTGCACGGCGTTTCGCATGTGCCGAGATAGCGTGATGACGTTGCGCCCGTCGGCGGCGATCTCCTGCGCCTGATTGAAACTGCGGCCCGCCATCGCAAAGCTCGCGGCGACGATGAGCATGCAGGCGATCATCACCGCATTCCACAGCCGCGCGCTACTTACGGTCATCGTTGATTCGGCGGGTATGACAAAAGCGAGGGCGACACCGGCGACGAAGCCGCCGCCGTGCGCAATGTTGTTGATCCCAGGCATCATGCCGACGGCAAAGCCGAATGCTGCCCAAATCAACATCGATCTCATCAAGGCTTTGCCAAAGACGCCGCCGAGGCGATAACCATAAGCCGCCATCAACCCGATCAAGCCGAAGAGCGCGCCTGAGGCCCCTGCGGTGAAGCTCGGACTAATGATCATCGAAGCGAGCCCGGCGACAACTCCTGTGACCAAATAGATGAAGATGAATTTCGCCGAGCCGAAAATCTCTTCGACCTGCGGGCCGACCTGATAAAGCGCGATGCTATTAAACAGCAGATGCACCAGACCGATGTGCAGAAAGTTCCAGGTCACCAGCCGCCACCACTCACCGTTAGCGAGCGCCCCCGGATAGAGCGCACCGATGCCGCCCAGCACAGAGCCGCTGGCGCTCTGCATAAAGGCTTCGGCGCCGGCGCCATTGCGCATTTCGACAAGGGCCATTAGCACGAACAGCACGATGTTGATCGTCAGGATGATGATCGAGATAAAGTGGCCGCCGGTCGAAGCGTGCAGAAAGGTGCGCGCCGGCACAGACTCTCTGCCGCACATTGGGCAGTGCTTCTCGGATGCCGGCACCAGCGCCCGACACGACTGACACATCACCAGTTTTTTTCGTTCTGCCGCCATCGTAGTTGAGAGGTCAAAAGGCTTCGACGATCATCGCGATGCCCTGGCCGCCGCCGATGCAGGCGGTCGCCAGGCCATAGCGCTTTTGTCGGCGGCGAAGCTCGTGCAGAACGGTCAGCACCAGCCGCGTCCCCGACGCGCCAAGCGGGTGGCCGAGCGCAATGGCGCCGCCGTTGACGTTCGTGCGCTCGCGGTCGAGCCCCAGTTCGCGCTCGACGGCGAGGTACTGGCCGGCAAAGGCTTCGTTGACTTCGACAAGATCGATCTCTTCGAGCTTCAAGCCGGCCTTCGCGAGCGCCTTCTGCGAGGCCGGCACCGGGCCAATCCCCATAATCTCTGGCGGAACGCCGGCGATGCCCCACGAGACAATGCGGCCCAATGGCCTGGCTTCGAGCTTATTGGCGGTCTCGGCGTCGGCGATGACGACACAGGCCGCGCCGTCAACAATCCCCGAAGCATTGCCGGCGGTGACGAAGCCGTCTTTTGAAAACGCCGGCCTGAGCCTGGCCAGCCCTTCAATCGTCGTGTCGGGGCGCAAGTGATCGTCGCGCTCAAAGGATGTCACGCCTTTGCGAGTCTGGATTTCGACGGCGACCACTTCATCACTAAAGCGGCCTGCCTCCCATGCGGCGGCGGCGCGTTGCTGGCTTTGCAGCGCATACTCGTCTTGCGCTTGACGGGTAAGGTCGTGCTTGCGCGCCAGGTTTTCAGCCGTCTGCGCCATGTAATAGCCGCAGTGCGTATCGAGCAACGCGACCATCAGCGAATCTTCGAGCTTGCCTTCGCCGAGCTTGAGCCCCCAGCGCGCGCCGCGCAGAACGTGCGGGGCCTGGCTCATCGATTCCATGCCGCCGGCAAGCACCGTCTGGGCCTCGCCGAGCTGGATCATCTGCGCGCCGCTGATGATCGATTGAATGCCTGAGCCGCACAGGCGGTTGACCGTCAGCGCCGGCTTGTCAATCGGCACGCCGGCTTTGAGCGCTACGTGGCGCGCGCCGTAGATGGCATCGCCCGAAGTCTGCAAAGCGTTGCCGATAACTGCGTGGTCAATCTGTTCGGGCGAGGTGCCGCTCCGTTCAATCGCCGCTCGCGCCGCAATCGCGCCAAGCTCGATAGCCGACAGATCGCGCAGCGCGCCGCCATATTCGCCCATCGGCGTGCGCGCGCCGCCGAGAATCAAGATGTCTTTCGCCATGTAAAATCTCCGGTGCTCAGAATATTGTCCCTCGTCACTAACTTAGCAGAAGCACCTGGCGCATTCAATTTCGCTGGGCGAACAAGGGTGCTTTGATGTAGGGCGATGGCGCAAGATGGGCTTCGCGCGGTGCGAGCTTGTCCGCGGCCCGAATCGAACGAAGTCCAATGAAGAGTCATTGGCCTGCGGCCTATCCGGGCCGCGGACTTGCCCTGCCCCTACAGCGACTTTGCATCGCCCTGTTCAATTTCGCCGGGGTGTTGTTTTCTTTTACCGGCTTCGAGTACAATTCACAGAGGCACTTCGGGCCGTACGGCTTCTCGGGCGGAGAGAAACTGGCTGTCCCCGGCTGCTCTTGCATCTCAGGAAAACAAGGACGGGCTTGGATGAAGAATAAATACTTGCTGTTGGCGCTGGCGCTGATTTTACCTTTGACCTTCGCCGGTGCGCACCCCATGCAGCGCTCCGCGCAATCGCTCGACGAAGGCGAGGCGCGCAAGCGCATTGCGAACGATTTTGCGGAAGCCCTCCTGCTGGCGCAAGAAAAGTCGGCTTCGACAGTAGAATACGACCGCGCTGCGAAGGCATCGATCAACGGCATGCTGCGCACGCTCGACCCGCACTCGATGTATTTTGACGCCAAGCAGTGGGAAGAGTTTCAGAACGACCAGCGCAGTCGCTATTTCGGCATCGGCTCGGCCATCGTTCAGCGCAACGGCAAGGTCTACATCTGGGCGCCCACCGAAGGGACGGCTTCGTACCACGCCGGCCTGCGCTACGGCGATCTCATTATTGCCATCAACGGCGAGTCTACCGAAGGTTTGAATCAATCACAGGTGCGCAACAAGCTGATCGGCCCGGATGGCACTCAGGTGGTCGTCAAAGTGGATCGCCTCGGCGTCGGGCCGCTTGAATTCAAGCTGACGCGCGGCGCTGTGCCGCTGCCATCGCTATCGAACGCGTTCATGCTCGCAAACGGCACGGGCTACATCAACCTGGATCGCGGCTTCAACACCACGACATTTGAAGAAGTGCGCAAAGCCGTCATCGATTTGCGTCAGCAGGGAATGACCTCGCTGGTCTTCGACCTGCGACTCAATCACGGTGGTCTGGTTGATCAGGCGTGGCGTGTCTCGAATCTCTTCCTCTATCAAGGCCAGAAGATTCTTTCGATGCGCGGTCGCCCGGCGATCTTCCCGAACCGCGATTACACGGCGACCAACTCGGCGCCCGATGATTATCCCATCGTCGTGCTGATCAGCCGCGAGACCGCTTCGGCAGCAGAGATCGTCGCCGGCGCGCTGCAAGACCATGACCGCGCCCGGCTGGTTGGCGAGAACAGCTTCGGCAAAGGGCTGGTGCAGAATCCGTTCCCGCTCAAAGACGGCTCGGCGCTTATTCTGACCACCGGTCACTATTACACGCCGAGCGGGCGCTTGATTCAGCGCGATTACAGCGGGCGCTCGTTTTATGATTACTACCTGAAACGCGGCGACAAAGAAGCCGTGCAGCACACCGAAGAGAAGAAGACCGATACCGGGCGCACCGTCTATGGCGGCGGCGGCATCGATCCCGATGTGGTCGAAAAAGTTCGACAGAGCCCGAAAGAGCTGGAGATGCAGCGCGCATGGTTCGAGCCGGTCTTCGAGTTTGCCCGCGTGCTGGTCGCAGGCCAGTTGCCCGGCTTCCAGGAATACAAGATCGATAAGCCGGCGGATCATCACCATCGCTTGCCTGCAAGCGAGTTTCAAGTCAGCGACAAGCTGCTCGCCGCTTTCAAAACCTTTATGACCGAGCGCAAAGATTTGAAAGCTGACCTTTCGCGCATTGACCGCGAGGGCGATTTCCTGAAGCGCTGGATTCGCTATGAGCTGGTGACGGCGGCTTACGGGACAGAGACGGCTTATCAAGTGCTGCTCGAAACTGACAATCAGGTGCAGCGGGCGGTTTCCGAAATCCCCAAGGCGCGCATGATGGCCGAAGACGCGCGCCGCTCACGCACAGGGCGCAACAACGAGTAACACGCCGTCGCAAGATTGATTTGTAAGATAGATCGCTTATGGCCTGAGCCACCCGGCTCAGGCTTTTTTCTGAGCCGTTGCTCGCTCACCGACTTTGCAACGCGGCACGAATTGGTTATCATTTCGCCGCCTCGTTTCGCTTCCGCCTGCGGCCTTCGGCGGCGGCGCTTTCAGTACCCGACAAGTTATGAGCGAAGCCATCAAGTACGCCGTCGAGATGCGTGGCATCACCAAACGGTTTGGTGAAGTCGTCGCCAATCGCAATCTGAATATTGCCGTGCGCGACGGCTCGATTCACGCCATCATCGGCGAGAACGGCGCCGGCAAGTCTACGGCGATGAATATTCTGTATGGCTTCTATAATCCCGACGAAGGCGAAATCCTCATTGACGGCCAGCCGCGCGCCATCCGCACACCGGCGGATGCCATCGCTCTAGGACTCGGCATGGTGCATCAGCATTTCATGCTCGTCGAGCCGTTGAGCGTCACCGAAAACATCATCCTCGGAGCCGAGCCGACCGCCGGTGTCGCGATTGATTATAAGCGCGCACGGCAGCATGTCCGCGAAATCTCAGAGCAGTATGGCCTGCGCATTGATCCCGACGCACGCGTTGGTGCGCTGTCGGTTGGCCAGCAGCAGCGCGTCGAAATTCTCAAGACGCTTTACCGCGGCGCGCGCATCTTGATCCTTGATGAGCCGACGGCGGTGTTGACGCCGCAGGAAGTTGGCGAGATGTTCGCCATCCTGCGCGGCCTGCGCGAGCAGGGCAAGACCATTATCATCATCACACACAAGCTTCAGGAGGTGCTGGCGCTTTCCGACAACATCACGGTGATGCGCGACGGTGAAGTCGTTGGCAACTTGCCGACTACGGAAGCCAGCGCCGCAGGGTTGGCGCGCATGATGGTCGGACGCGAAGTGCTGCTGCGCGTCAAGAAGGACGAAGCCCGCCCTCGCGATGTCGTGCTCAGTGTAAAGAACCTCACATTGAGAAACGCTGACGGCGGCATGGCGCTCGAAGACCTCTCGTTTGAAGTGCGCGCCGGAGAAACGCTCGGCATTGCCGGCGTCGAAGGCAACGGTCAGACGGAGCTGATTGAGATACTTGCCGGCCTGCGCTCGCCAACCAGCGGCAGTGTGCTGTTCGATAGTCAACAGATCAACGCGCTCGATCCGCGCGAGCGCAAGCGGCACGGCATCGCTCATATCCCTGAAGACCGCCAACGGCGCGGCTTGCTGTTATCGTTCGATCTGGCAGGCAATTCGATTTTGGGTGTTCACGGCGACGCGCCGATTTCTGGTGCCGTGTTATTAAATCAAAAAGTCATCAACGACCGCGCCGCCCGCATGGTGAAAGAATTCGACGTGCGCCCGCCGAATATCGCGCTGCCTGCGGGGGCGTTATCGGGCGGCAATCAGCAGAAGCTCATCGTCGCGCGCGAGTTTGACATTAAGCCGAAGCTGCTGCTGGTCTCGCAGCCGACGCGCGGCGTTGACATCGGCGCGACAGAGTTCATTCACCGCAAGCTCATCGAATTGCGCGATGCGGGCTGCGCCGTGCTGCTGGTCTCAGCCGAGCTTGAGGAAGTTATGAGCCTGAGCGACCGAGTCATCGTCGTTTACGAGGGCCGCATTGTCGGCGAGGTTGACCCGAAGACGGTCGGCGAAGAAGAGATCGGCTTGATGATGACCGGCGGAAAACCGGGGGCTGGGGGCCGGGGGCCAGAGGCCGGTTCCGAACAGCCCTCAGCCGACCCCCGACCCCCGACCCCCGGCCCCCAGTAGAAACCATGAAGAAACTTTTTCAAGAACTCCTCTTTCCGCTTATCGCCGTCGTCGCGGCGTTTTTGGTCGGCGGCATTATCGTCTGGCTGGTCGGCGATAGCCCGCTGCTGGTTTATGAGTTGTTCTTTTCGAGCGTTTTCGGCTCGACCGACGGCATCGCTTATACCTTATTCAACGCGACGCCGCTGATCTTCACAGGGCTGGCAGTGGCTGTTGCTTTCAAGTGCGGGCTGCTCAACATTGGCGCAGAAGGCCAACTGACGGCGGCGGCGTTCGCCACCGCCTGGGTTGGCTTGATGCTGCCGACGTGGCCGGCCTGGATTGTCGTTATGCTGGCGGCGCTTGCGGCCATCGCCGTGGGCGGCATCTGGGGCGGCATCCCCGGCCTGCTCAAAGCGCGCTTCGGGGCTCACGAAGTCATCACCACCATCATGATGAACTTCATCGCGGTGGCGATTGTCAGCTACCTGACGCAGTACTATTACCGCCGGCAGGGCGACCCGATCCTAGAAACCCTGCCGATTGCCGAGATCAAAGACGGCGCGCTCGTCGGCCCGCACATTCCGAGAATGCATGCGTTGCTCGCGCCTCTGGGCATCAACTTCCCTGAGCGCTTGCCTCTTAATCTCGCTTTCTTTCTGGCGATCCTTGCGTGCGTGCTGGTTTACGTTTTTCTTTGGAAGACCAAATGGGGCTATGAGCTGCGGGCCGTGGGCATCAATCCTTCGGCGGCAGAATATGGCGGCATCTCGGTTGCGCGAAACACGGTTCTGGCGATGGCGCTATCGGGAATGCTTGCAGGTATGGTCGGCATCAACGAAGTGCTTGGATACCGCTATCGTTATTACGACGGCTTCTCTGCCGGCTTAGGCTTCACAGGCATCGCCGTGGCGCTGCTTGGGCGCAATCATCCGGTCGGGGTTTTCTTTGCGGCATTGCTGTTTGGCGCGCTCGACCGCTCCAAGCTGTTCATCGATATCTTCACTGATAAGATATCGAAAGACTGGGTGGTGATTCTGCAAGCGATCATCATTCTCTTTGTCGCCTGCGAAGCGGTCTTTCGTGGCGGCGCTCGACGGCTGATGCGCGGAAAAGTGTGACCAGAAGAAGTCAGGAGTCAGGAGTCAGGAGTCAGAATGAAAGAGGAAGTCGGTGGCTGTGAATACACTTGTCGCGCCTCCACGCTTATTCTGACTCCTGACTTCCGACTCCTGACTCCTGAGAGCTTATGCGAAACATCATCAATCTTTCATTGCTGGCATCGATGATCCGGCTGGCGACGCCGCTGATACTGGCGGCGCTAGGCGGCTTGTATTCTGAGCGCAGCGGCGTCATCAACATCGCGCTTGAAGGCATCATGCTGGCGGGTGCGTTCACGGCGGCGGCGGTCACAGTATTCACGCACAACCCCTGGATCGGGATGCTCACGGCGATGATTGCCGGGTTGCTGGTGGCCGGCATCCATGCGGTCGCTTCGATTCAATTCCGTGCTAATCAGGTGGTTGTCGGCACCGCCATCAACATTCTATTTATCGGTGTGCCGGCACTGGTCTCCGGCGCCTTGTTCGAATCTACAGGCTCGACGCCACAATTGCCTCGTGAGCAGACGCTGCCGGATTGGAACCTTCCCGGCATTGACCGCATCCCCGTCTTGAGCCAGTTGTTATCAGGCCATAAACCCATCGTTTATATCGCGCTGCTGGCTGTGCCCGTCACTTATTACGTGCTGTTTCGGACGCGCTTTGGCTTGCGCTTGCGGGCTGTCGGCGAAAATCCTGAGGCCGCCGACACCGCAGGCGTGAGCGTTGCGGGAATGCGCTATGCAGGCGTGCTGTTGAGTGGCGTGCTGGCGGGACTGGGCGGCGCTTACCTGTCCATCGGTCAGAATTCACTCTTCACACGCAATATGACTGCCGGGCGGGGTTTCATTGCGTTGGCGGCGCTGATCTTCGGCAAGTGGCATCCGGTGGGCGCCTTCCTGGCTTGCCTGTTATTCGGGCTAGCCGACGCCGTCGCTATTCGCATGCAAGGGGTCGTCAATATTCCCGTCCAGTTCATTCAGATCATCCCGTACGTGCTGACGCTGGTGGTGCTAGCCGGGTTCATCGGGCGCGCCATCCCGCCGCGCGCTATCGGCGAGCCTTATGTCAAAGAAACCCGCTAGAAAGGAAAAGGAGCAGCAGGGCAGGGGAGAAAAGGAGTGAACAGCTAACCTTCACTTCTCCCTTGCGCGCTGCTTCTTTGTGCAGAACAATGTCCATACCACTTTACGACAGAGCAACTGAGGCGGCGCGATATATCAGCGCAAAAATACTGACGCGTACGCCGCGCGCCGCGATTGTCCTCGGGTCCGGCCTCGGCGGTGTCGCTGATGCCATCGAAGACGCCGTTGAGATTCCTTATGATGAGATTCCATTCTTCATGCGCTCAACGGTCGAGGGCCATGCCGGAAAACTGATCGCTGGTTCTCTCGGCGGCGTTGATGTCATTGCCATGCGTGGTCGCTTTCATTTTTATGAAGGCTACACCATGGAAGAAGTGACCTTTCCCGTGCGCGTCTTCGCCGTAATGGGCATCAAGACACTGGTGCTGACGAACGCGGCGGGCGGCACCGCTCCGCACCTTGGGCCAGGGTCACTGATGGTCATCACCGATCACATTAATATGATGGGCGACAATCCATTGCGTGGCGCGAATGATGCGCGCTTTGGTCCGCGCTTCCCTGACATGACGAGTGTGTATACGCCGGAATACATCCAGATCGCTCACGAGGTAGCGGGCGAGATGGGCCTCAACCTTGCGGAAGGTGTTTATCTGGGTCTGCGCGGCCCGTCGTATGAAACCCCTGCCGAAGTCAGGCTATTTACGAAATTCGGCGGTGACGCGCTCGGCATGTCTACGGTTCCCGAAGCGATTGTCGCCCGACACTGCCAGATCAACCTGTTAGCCATTTCCTGTATCACCAACGTTGCTGCCGGGATGACCAATCAAGAAATCAATCATGAAGAGGTCATGGAGGTCGGCGGGCGCGCCGGTCGCCAGCTCGGTGAACTGATTATGCGCGCCGTCCCTCGACTGATCACCACCGATCCAACCGATTTGACGAATGGCGAGTAAAGTCAATTCCTCGCCTGTCATTATTGTTGCGTGGCGCGCCGGGCTTCTGGAATAATCACAGAGAGCGAAAGCTGCCGGTCACCTCGATGCCGCAATGTTTTTTGACCTTTCGCTTGGCAGGGAGTCTCACAATGCGCGCGATCCGTTACACATTCCTCGCACCATTAATTGCTCTGGTTCTGGCCCCGACTGCGATCATTGTCGAAGCGCAGTCCGGCAAAGGCAACGTTTCCTCGCGACGGACGGTGACACTAAACGTGATCGTCCATGCGCCTGAAGGGCGCACGGTGACGCGCGAAGACTTTGATCTCTATGATGGCGGCAACCCGCAGGAGGTCGAGAGCTTTGCGAAATTGGACACCGGCTCGCGCATCGTCCTGATGATCGACAGCAGCGCCTCGTTGCGCGCCGAACTGCCAGCCTTGCAGAAAGCTGCCGAGGCGGTTGTAGATGAGCTTTTTGCGGACGATCAGATGATGATCGTCGGTTATAACGAGACGGCTGAAATCGTCGAAGACCTGACACCCGACCTCAAAGCCTTGCAGGCTGCATCGGCAAAGATTATCCGCAAGGGCGTGCCGAACCTTTATGACGCGTTGATTGCGGTGTCGGATTCGCTGGCCGCAGCGGCGAAGTCCGGGCTAGAGAAACGCGCCATCATCCTGATTAGCGACGGCTATGACAGTGAAAGCAAGACAAAGTTTGCCGACGCCTTGCGCGCCTTACAGGATGAAAACATCGTCCTCTATGCTTTGCAAGTTAGCGACCGGACGCACGGCGCGTTGATGCGCGATAAGCCGAAACCGCCGGCGGCATTGGAGCAGATGACCGCGGCGACCGGCGGCTCAATCTTCCCATTTGATAAAGCCGAAGATGCCGCCAAGAGCATTGCCGACGACCTGCGCAAGAACTGGTATCGTCTGATCTATGCGCCGGCAGGGGTGACGACCTTCGATGCCCGGCGATTGTTGCTAATGCCTCATGACGATAAGATTCAGATGAAGACCAAGAGCCTGCATCCATCCAAACTCCGCCCCTTGCGCTGAGTCGGCCACCCTGAATTCTTCCTGCTATAAAGCAAAAACGCGCGCCCTGTGTGACACGCCTCGGCGTTGAATTCCGTTTCGAGAAGTTTTTGGACAAAAGAAAAAGGCACCGGAATAATCCGATGCCTCTTGGCCCCTCAGGTTGTATCTGTCGAGCATCAATGGGTGGGTGATGCTCTTAATGCTGTCTTTTACTTGAGCAACCGACGTGCCGTTGCCGGAATCAACCCGGTTCCACGGCCTAAGTATTGAAATAATATCGAATCTTCGCTTAGACCGGCAAACTTCAACCTATTCACTAAGTCTTCAAAATGAGACAGGAATGCGCTGTGATGCGTTAGCCTGTCGCAAATTAGCTATCGAACTGGAACAAACTGCGGCTGAGGTTCTGTCACCGGGCGCGCCACGGCGTTGCGGTGCAAGAGCGCCAGCAGAATGCCGAGCATGGCGAATGACGTGATGAGCGACCAGCCGCCGTGGCTGACAAAGGGCAGCGTGATACCGGTCATCGGCAGGAAGCGCAGCACCCCGCCGACGTTGACGATGGCCTGGAAGCCGATAAAAGCTGTGAAGCCAGCGGCCAGCAACTTGGTGTACATATCGCCTGCGCCGATGCTGATAGCCGTTCCCGCGATGACGAAAACGGCGAGCGCCAGCAAAACGGCCAGCCCTCCTAATAATCCAGTCTCTTCGCCCAGCGCCGCGTAGATGAAATCCGAGTCCGAGATGGGCACCGTTTCAGGGTAACCCAGTCCCAGCCCTTCGCCGACTACCTGGCCTTCGTTGATGCCGAACAGGCCCTGAGATTGTTGAAGCACTTTGTCATTCCATGCCTCTTGATTGCGCTGAGCGACCTCTTGCGGGTCGCTCGGGTTGGGCAGGTTTTTGGCCTTCAGGTAGCGCTCATAATCGCGCTTCCACCACCATGTTTCGGGTGCCGGCGGTTCCCAGGTATGCACCCACTGATAAAAACGGAAGTAGACGCGTCCCGGTATCCCTGCGCCCGAAGCGATCTTCGATGCGCCGAAGAACAGCACAAAGACACTGGCGACGACAACGAAGGCGTAGGCGAGTTGCAGGCTCTTGCGCACCGCTACGACATAGAGCATCAGGTAAACCCCGAAGAAGACCAGCATCTGCCCGAAGTCTGACAGCGCAAAGAAAGGCACCACAGGCATCGCCGCGATCAACAGAAAAGGCAGCAGATAGCGCGCCGGCGGCAACCCCCAGCGCGTCCGCCGCAGGTGGCGATAGGAGTCGGCAAGTATGCCTGCAAAGCTCAGAAGGAAGAAAACCTTGACGCCTTCCCAGGGGGTTGTCTGCCCCAAGAACTTACCTTCGTCGCTCAGAAACGCGACCACTGCGAAGGGAATCATCGTCGCCATACCAATGATCAGCGCATGGCTTTGAAACCACAGCAGCACTCGATCATTGCGAAACAGACGGTAGCCGACGGCAAAGGCGAGCAATCCGAAGATAGGAATCCAGGTATTCACCGATTTAATAATGTCGAAGAAGCTGCGCTCATAGACCGGCAACGTGTTAACCGCAGGTTTCTCGGGAACCTTGTCCGGCGACCCGAAGAGCGCCGTCTTCTTGGGGTCGTCATAACCGGTCTCGACATTCAGCAATCGCACCGTCTGCGCTTTATACTCGCGCGCCTTGACGCGGTCGGCGCCGCGCGCGCCGTACTCCGGATCAGAGAAAAGTCTGAATTGCATCAACAGGCCGGCGGCAAACAGGAAGATCGAGGCGGTCAGCAACAGCATCTCGCCGCGGTGGCGCTGTCTGCGGGTCAGCCAGAAGAAGAGCGCGACGATGGGGATGAAAAGCGCCAGGTCACGCGCCGCCACCGTCTTGCTCGGGTCATAGCCGTGCAGGCGGCCCGACCAGATGACCGCGACGTAGCCGATGATGCATGCCACGAAGATTGCGGCGATCAGTATCAAGTGCAAAGACGGACTTGTACGATTCAATTTCGGAGATGTTGTCTGCATGCCTATCCCTTCAGTGACTTGTTCGTTGTGCGGGCCGTGTGGCGGCGGGCGGCGCAGGGGCAGCGCCAGCGGTGACGTATCCAAGCTGCGCGGCTTTATCGATTAGCTTCACGGCGATGGGCGCGGCAGCCTTGGCGCCCTGGCCACCGTTTTCGACGACCACGGCATAGACGATTTGCGGGTTATCCGCAGGCGCGAAGCCGACGAACCATGAATCGGTCAGCCCTTCGGTTTTGTAGTGCTTGTCGCCATCCTTTTCGACATAATCAAGAACCCGGTGGCCTTGATTGTCATAAACCGGGACGACCCGGTCGGCGGTGCCGGTCTTGCCGCCGGCAGTGATTCGCCCGCGCAGCGCCGCAAACGCGCCCGAAGCGGTTCCGCCTTCGACGACCTGGCGCATCAATGCGCGGACTTGAGCCGCGGTCTGTGGCGTAACGAATTGACTTAAGACCTTGCGCGGCGCGCCGGGCTCAAATGTGGGGGCGACGAAATTGCCGTCTGCGCCGGCAACCGCCGAGGCGATCAGCGCCATGCCCATCACCGTCAGGTCGTCGTATCCCTGCCCAAAGCTCTGCAAAGCGACATCGTATGCCGTTGCCTTCGCAGATAGATTCATCTTGGTCATTGGCGGCGCGAAGACAAAGTCAAAGCGATCCTGCCTGCCGTGCAAAATCTCCCACAAATTATTCATTCGCGGGAGGCTTTCTTCGGGCGCGATCTGCATCATCATGCGCTTGGCATAGCCGGCAATCCGATCTTTGCCGAGTTTTAATCCGAGCTGCGCGAAGTACTGGTTGCAAGACACCTTGAAGGCATCGGCGAGGCCGAGGGTTCCGTGAACTTCACCCTCGAAGTCGCGGATCGCACGCCCTGATCCGGGCGGCGTGAAGCCTTCGGCAGTGCAGGTGAACTGCTCCTGTGTGACGCCGCTATCGATGGCGACGGCGGCGATGAAGGTTTTGAAAGTCGAGCCGGGCGCATAATACGAGGCGGCGCCGCCCGTAACCAATGTGCCGAGTGCGCGGTTGACCAGCGGCGAAATGAGCGGCGCATTTTCGGCCTGATCACTCATACGCTGCCAGGTGCTGGCGTCGTTGATCGAGCGCGGCTCGAAGCTCGGTGCGCTCGCCATTGATAAGACCTCGTTGTTGGGCAACAGCATGACAATGGCGGCAGCGCGTTTGCCCGTGGCTTGCACCAGGCTGTAGGTCTCGCGCTGCAAGGCGGCATCAATCGTGACCTTCAAGTCCTGGCCCACCGGCGTTGGCGAGCTCATCTTGTTGTAGGTGCTTACGGGCTCGGTCAGCCAGTCGCGGTAGGCGTACTCCATGCCGCCGGCGCCGAAAATAAAATCCGAATATCCTGTCAGGTGAACCGCCGCGGCGCCGAGCGGGTAATCGCGAGTGATGACGCCGGCGTCATTGCGATAACGGATCAAGGCGTTTTCGAGCTTGCCGCTGCGGTCAAAGACCCAACCTTTTAGGCCGGCTTCAGCGAGCCGCAGGTTGCGCGCGTCGTTGCGCTTGGCCCTGGCGAAAACACTGTCCTTCGCATCGGCCTTGAATACCCAGTAGGCATGAAAGCCGAAGACCGTGGCAAGCAACAGCAGCAGAACGTAGCGCAAGGCGACGAGCCAGCGATTGGTCGCCGCCGGGCCAAATTCGCGAATGTCTTCGGGCATCGCGCCCAGGTCGCTGATGGGTGGAGAGCGGTGGCGCCATGCGGCTAACATAAGCAGCACGGCAATAAGCAGTAAGAGGGCAGTGAAGATAATCGTAAGGAGACGTGGAATCCACATGCAGGCTGATCCTCTGACGCGGCAAAGCGCGCAACCCGTTTAGATAGTCCGGTAAAATCAGGCGTCCACGCTAGGCAAACAATTGAGCAGTCATCAGTCTACTTCGATCAAAGACAGTCGCAAATCTCCTACGCCGAGCACGTCGCCGGGGTTCAATGGGCGAGCTTCGGTGGCGGCGAGCGCCTGACCGTTGACGGTCGTGCCGTTGGCGCTGCCGAGGTCGGCGACGACGATCTGACCGCCGGGCTTTAAGGCCAGCGAGCAATGCAGGCGGGAAACGCTCTTGTGGTCAAGTTGTAAGGCATTGCCCGCCGTCCGACCGATGGTCGCGGGCGCGGCATCGGCTTTGAGCGTGACGCGATAGCTGCGCCCGCCGCTGTCTTTTAGTTCCAGGGTCTTTTCGTTGTGCGAGGCAGAGGTGGGCTTCGCCGGAGAGGTGGACGAGCCCGCTTCGGGCGCAGGGTCACCGTCAAAGTACCCTCTGACGGATGTCGCTTTGGCGAACAGGTCACTGGTCGCTTCGACCGTGTAAGGCGCCAGCGTGGTGTAGCGGCGGTTGACGATGAATTCGTAGGTCGCGGCCTTCAGCTCTTTGCCGAGGGCGTCGAGGTATTCCGGGCTGATCTCTGTGGCGCGCTCGTAGGTAAAGCCGACGCGGATGCGATTGGGGGCGACGCGCCTGACGCCTTCGGAGTCGGGTCGCAGACTGGCTTCGATTTCGCGTTCAATGCGTGCCGTTAAACTGCTGACTTCGCGATGACTCAACGCCTCATCGGCGCGGCCTCCGAGCTTGCTGTCAACGGTCGAGCCGAGCCGCTCAAGCACGCGCCGGGCGAGCTGCTCGGCCTTGTCAAGCACGCTGTCGTTCTTGTCGCCCATGCGATGGAAAGTATAGCACAGCACTCGAAGGCCGAAACAAGCCGAGCTGCCTTGCGAAGTCAGAGAACGACTCGCGGATAGAGCCGCGCGCCGATAAGCACCAGCACAAACGTCAGGCCGAGCAGGATGCCGAAATCGAGGCCGAGGCCGAACTCGCTTTGCCAACCGCGAATCATCAGAGCGCGCAGCGCGTCTACTTCGTAGGTCAGCGGGTTGACTGCCGAAATAACCCGCAGCCATCCGGGCATCAGCTCAATGGGATAGATGGCGTTGCTCGCAAAGAACAAGGGCATGGTCAAAACCTGGCCGATGCCCATGAAACGCTCGCGTGTCTTCACCAGACAGGCGATGATGAGCGAAAAAGTAGAGAATAGCGCCGAGCCGATAAAGACCACGGCAAGCACGCCGGCTAAGGCCAGTGGGTGCCAGTTCAACTTGACGCCGAGCAAGAGCGCCAGTGCATAAATGATCAATGCTTGCGACAGCGCGCGCACACCCGCCGACAATGCTTTGCCTAAAACGAGCGCGGCTCGCGGAGTCGGGCTGACGAGAAATTTATTAGTGATGCCGAGATCACGCTCCCAGATGATGCTGATGCCGTAGAAGATGGCTACGAACAGGACGCTCTGAGCGAGTATGCCGGGAGCGAGAAAATCGCGATAAGCAACTTCGCCGGTTGGAATGGCGCGGGCGCGGGTCAGGACTTCACCGAATAAGACGAACCATAAGACCGGCTGCGCCGCGCGTGTGAGCAGTTCGGTGAAGTCGTGGCGCAGCTTGCGCACCTCAAGCTCGGCAATCGCCAACGTCTTATTGACGAAGCCGGTGAGGCTGGCAGTCGGACTCAGACGAGCCGCCATAGCGACGCTATCCCAGTCGCCGGGCCGCGCGCCTTCCTCTTGAAGTCTCACGATAGCTGCTCCCTGATTCCAGGCTGTCGCCTGCAAAGTGAATGAAGACCTCGCCCAGCGTCGCCTGCGATTTTCCGATGGCGGCTTTAAGGCGAGCCGGCGTATCAATGATCACCACCTTGCCCTGATGCATGATGGCGATGCGATTGCAGAGGCGATCTGCTTCTTCCATGTCGTGCGTCGTCAAAAAAATCGTCGTGCCATAATCGTCGCGCAAACGCTCGATGTGCTGCCACACCGATTGACGCGCCAAGGGGTCGAGACCTCCCGTCGGCTCGTCAAGAAATAGCAGACGCGGGCGGTGCAGCGTGGATTGAGCAATCTCAAGACGGCGGATCATGCCACCTGAGTATTGCCTGACCAGTTTGTCGGCGGCCTCGGTCAGTCCAACCATTTGTAATGCTTCTGACAATCGCGCCTCTCGAAGTCGCGGCGGAATGTCGTAGAGTTTGGCGAAAATCAGCAGGTTTTCGTAGCCGGTGAGCGAGCCATCAACCGAGACGAGCTGGGGAACATAGCCGATCAAGCGCCGCACGGCGCCTGCCTGTTTCAACACATCCAGCCCGGCGATTAATGCGTTGCCTGATGTCGGCGGCAGCAGTGTAGTCAACATTTTGATGACGGTCGTCTTGCCGGCGCCATTCGGCCCCAGTAGTCCGAGCGCCTCGCCCGGCTCTATCGCGATTGTCAGGGCATCAACCGCCGTGAGCTTGCCATATTTCCGGGTGAGCGCTGAGGTTTCGATTACATTCATCTTGGGTCTCGCGCAAGGGACTGCGTCAGCTCGATTTGCTAAATGACTCTGCGAGCCTAATGGATTGCGCGGCCTTTTCGCAACCGCATCGAGGCGGCAGCGCTCCATCGGAACTGTAATTGGCTTAACAACACAACCGGTCATTGCGCCCGCTGAATTGCGATGCTATACTCAGCCCCCATCTTGAGGCTGTAACTAGAGATTCAGAAAGATTCGGAAATGGCGATTACGGTCATGCGCAAAGACGAAGGGCCATTGTCTGTTCCAACTGCCAATGCCAGCCCTGAGTTGTTCGATACGCAGGCTGCCGCCTTTGACCGGCGCGCCGGCTTGCCTGCCGAGGTTTGCCGAAAGATCGCTTGCAAGGTGATTGAGCTTGGCGAGGTTGCACCGGACGACCTGGTGATTGAAATCGGCGCCGGCACCGGCCAGATTGGTCTATGGCTCGGCGAAAAAGCGCGCTATGTCGGTTTTGATTTGTCTGCCGGAATGCTTCTGGAATTCGCTCGTCGTTCAAAGGAAACGGGTGCCAGAGGCGGGCTGCTTCAGGCGGACGCAAACATGGCCTGGCCTGTAGCAGATGGCATGACGCGGGCAATCTTCGGCTCGCGGGTATTGCATCTGCTCAATCATGAGCATGTCGCCGAACAAGCCCTGCGCGTTGCTTCGCCCGAAGGCGCTACCTTGATCATCGGACGCGTCGAACGTCACCCCGACAGTGTTCGTGCGCGCATGGCGCGAGAGATGAATGAGCGCTTGCGCCGCCGTGGATATGAAACTCGCCGAGGCGGGCAAGGCGACCGGCGGCTTATCGAAGCGTGTTGCCGGCGCGGCGCTCAACCCTTGCCGGCGGTGACTGTGGCGTCGTGGCCGTCATCCAGCAGCCCGCGCCAATCGCTGGCGTCGTGGCGCTCGATTCAAAAACTGGGCGGGCTTCCGCTCGCCGCACGATTGCGCGATCAGGTGCTTGACGAATTGGCAGACTGGGCAAGGGAAGTGTTTGGCAATCTCGACGAGCCGCTGGCCTCGGAAGAGGCTTACGTGTTAAAGGCTTTGCGCTTGCCGCCATCATCAGGCCAGGACAGCTATCAAGGGAACCACCCACAGGGTTGAAGAGCAATCATCTATGCAAAACGAAATTCTTACAGAGCTTGGCAAATCGTTACTGGTTGGATCGCTCGATGACGAGCGACTGATGGCAAAGACCGGCGAGCCGCCGGCCGTCCAGATTTTGCCCGAAGCCAATGTGATCAAAGTCGGCGGCCAGAGCTTCATTGATCGGGGCCGCGCCGCCGTCTTTCCGTTGATTGAGGAGATTGTCGCCAACCTCGGTCGGCATAAAATGATCATCGGCACGGGCGCGGGCACACGAGCGCGCCACGCTTACAGCGTCGGCCTCGATCTTGGATTGCCAACCGGCGTGCTGAGCGTGCTGGGCACCTTCGTCAGCATGCAGAACGCCCGAATGCTCAACTATCTTCTCGCCAAGCATGGCATACCATTCATTGAGCCGGCGCAGTTCGCACAGTTGCCGCATTATCTGGCCGAGCGCGGGGCCGTCGTCTTCTTTGGTATGCCGCCTTACATTTACTGGCATCAGAACCCGGCGCTGGGGCGCATCCCGCCGCACCGCACAGACACCGGCACCTATCTAGTGAGCGAAGTCTTCGGCGCGAAATCCATGATCTTCGTCAAAGACGAAGACGGGCTCTACACCGCCGATCCGAAGAAAGATCGCCACGCCCGCTTTATACCGAAGATCACGGTGGCCGAGCTGGCAGAGCTTGATCTGCAAGACGTAGTCATCGAGCGCAGCATTCTCGAACTGCTGCCGCGGGCGACCTATCGCCGCTCGATTCAAGTTGTGAACGGCCTGAAGCCCGGCAACCTGACGCGGGCCCTCGGCGGCGAGCACGTCGGCACCATCATCACCGCAGATTAAATAATTGAAAGGGGAGATCATTGAGCGAAACGTTAAAGCCAACCGATGGGCGGCAACATCTCCAATCGCTGCTGATGCGCGAAAGCCTGCTTGATAAAGAGGTGCAGCGAAGCACTGAGACACCCGTCTTCCGTATGCTCCCTGATGCCCATGTGCTGAAGATCGGCGGGCGGTCGGTTCTCGACGCCGGGCGCGATGTCGTCTATCCGGTTGTCGAAGCCCTGGTCGAATGTCTGGCGACGAAGCGTTTGATCATTGGCACAGGTGGAGGCGCGCGCAGCCGCCACGTTTTCTCTATCGGCATTGATCTCGGCTTGCCGACCGGCGTGCTGGCGCAACTGGCGGCTGCCGACGCCCTGGCCAATGCGCACATCCTCGGCACACTGCTCGCCCCTTACGGTGTTGTCGCCATCCCGCCTGAGATATTCGGCCACCTGTTGCCGCTTTTCATTAAGAGCGCGCCCGGCGTCATCTTCAATGGGGTGCCGCCTTTTTCTCTCTGGGAGCATCCCCCGGCTACCGGTCGCATTCCGCCGCACCGCACAGACGCCGGCGTCTTTCTGCTCGCCGAATGCTTTGGTTGCGCCTCGCTGACGCTGGTCAAAGACGTGGATGGTTTGTACACCAGCGACCCCAAGCTTGATTCGGGCGCGTCGATGATCCGCGAGATCAGCGTTAAAGAGATT
>JBJMGU010000125.1:0-59923 GCA_045807765.1 Blastocatellia bacterium | reverse complement strand
CCTTAATTCCAGACGCCGATGGCTTTGAGGAAGCCTTCGAGGTTGGTCTTCTTGACGAGATTACCGACCGCGGCGTGTTCGAGGCGCGGCGCCAGCCGCTGCTCGCGCTCGGCGATGGCATAGGCCGTCACGGCGACGATAGCCGTCCCCAGCGCCAGGCTGTGGGCGTTGACCTTGTCAATCGTGTCGCTGGCTTTGTGGTGTATCTTACCGTAGCCTTCCATTTCCACCCAGAGGTCGAGCGCCGGGACGCCTTCGAGCATGAAGTGGCCGTGGTCTGTGTCAAAGCTCGCCTCCTCGGACAGGCCGCCGCCGCTGAGGTCTGCGAGCAGCGCCTTGCTGATGTCACGCATGGCGTCTTCGACATCTTTGCGGCCCTCGACCTTCCAGCCTTTCGGGTGGCCGGCGCCGTTATCGGTGTTCAAGACGGCGACGCAGCGGGCCATCTCGGCTTGATGCGCGCGCACATAAGCGGCAGAGCCTAACAGTCCCTGCTCTTCACCGCCCCAGAGCGCGAAGCGGATCGTACGACGCGGCGGCTGCGGCATGGCCACAATGGCGCGCGCCGCTTCCAGCACCATCGCCGCGCCGCTGCCATTGTCCTGCGCGCCTGTGCCGTAATCCCACGAATCGAGGTGCGCGCCGATAATCAGCCATTCAGCGCCGTTGTCGCGTCCCGGAATTTCGGCGATGACGTTGTTGACCTCCGTCGGGCCGCTGACTTTATTCTGATACTCGAACTCGATAGTCACCGCGCCGCTTGCGAGCAAGCGGTCAATGAGGCGGGCGTCTTCCATGCCGATCTGCGCTACGGGCAGCGGGTTGGTGTGCGCGCCCCAATCGAACGAAAAAGCGTTCAGCACATTGTTATTCTCAAAATCGCCGACGACGACGGCGACCGCACCCGCTTCCTTGAACGCCTGAAAGGCCGCCGGAATCTTGCCGAAGCCAGCCAGCCCGTGCGCGAAGATCGCTGCCAGATCGAGTATGGCGATATGGCCTTTGAGGCGGTCGGCCTGGGCTTTGATCTTGTCTTGATCGATGTCGCTGACTTTGACGAGATCGCCGCGCACACCGCCTGCCGGCGTCGAAGGTGCCCAGCCGAGCGATTCGATGAAGAGGTGGCGTTCGACCGGAGCCGTCATGCGACCACGAGCGTAGCCGCGCTCCCAGCCATTGGGAATCGTGAAGGATTCGAGCTTGACGTTCTTGATGCCTGCGGCGCGGAACTGCGCCGCGGCCCACTCGGCGGAGCGGTTATAGGCGGGCGATCCCGTCAGCCGTCCACCGAATTTATCCGTGAGGTCTTCGAGGTATTTCATGCCGTGGCCACCGACAAGAATCGAGCCCGCGAGCCGCGCCGCCGCCTGTTGCGTGTCGGCGGTCGGCTGCTGGGCAATGGCCTGCGGCGCAAGCAGCGCGGCGAGCAAGACAATAGCGAGAGCAGAGCGTGTTATAGCGTTCACAATCATCCTCCGATATTTTAGAGTTCGGGCCGAAGCAAGTTCGAGAGCCATCTCGATACTACGATTTTCAGATTGCCAGGATTCTACTTTCTCAGATGGCTTGAGATTGCGCCATGTGGTGGGGCAAGCAAAAAGAAAAGAGCTGCCTGCGTGAAGCGCTTCACGCAGGCAGCTCTTTGACTCGGCAATAGGGGAAAGATTAGGCCAAGCGGGCAAGTGGCTGATGCTGAACGACAGCCGCCACCACCTCTTCAAGAATTCCAGGTTCGACCGGCTTGCCAAGCACCGCCGCGCAGCCGAAAGAGGCAGCGCACTGCTCGACTTCGGCGGTCTTCCAGCCGGTCAGTAGGATCATCGGCACGGGCGCGCCTGCGCCATCGCTTAGACGGCGCATCAGACCGAAGCCGTCCATCACCGGCATCACCAGGTCAACGATGACCGCGTCGGGCATGTCAGATTGAATCTTATCCAACGCTTCGACGGCTGAGTTCACCACCTCGACATCATACTTGTCGCAAAGGAACAGCCGCAGGGCCTCGGCCCAATAGCTGTCGTCATCAACGATCAGCAGCTTCTGCCGGACCTCCCCGCCCGTCATCGGTTTCTTAATTCTCATCGTCCCTCGGTTTTCTAAGCAATCCGGCGGGCGTCGCCGGATTGCTTTAAGCAATTTTACTCTGCTGGGTCGTCCGGCGTCCAAACGGCGAATCGTAACGGCTCGAAAAGATGCTGGTGACGTTCTGCTTCAGGAAGACCAGCACATTCTCGTCTGCCGCCAGGTCTACGAGGATCACGTCGCCCTCGCCGATCTGCCGCGTGGCGATCAGGTTCGACAGCGGCAAAATGACATTGCGCTCAATCGTGCGCTTGAGCGGGCGGGCGCCATAACGCGCGTCGGTGCCTTCGTTGAGCAAGAATTGCTTGGCGCGCTCGGTGTAGCGCAGGATGAAGCGCCCGGCGCCGGTCGCCAGCACGCGACGCTGCACGGCCTGCAATTCCAGCTCAAGAATCTGTTGCAAACAGGACTCGGAGAGTTGTTTGAAGACCACGATCTTATCGATGCGGTTCATGAACTCCGGCGAGAACTTGCGACGCGCCGCCTCGACGCCGAGCTTGCTCAAGTGATTATTGGTCACGTCGGCGGGCGTGATGCACGGCACGCTGAAGCCGAGCTTCGCTTCCGAGAGCTTCTCCATCTCGCGCGCTCCAAGGTTCGAAGTCATCACGACGATGGTGCGCGAAAAGTCTACGCGCCGGTTGTCGCCCAAGGTCAGCGTCGCCTTGTCGAGCACGCCGAGCAGCAACTGCCAGAGCGCATCGCTCGCCTTCTCGATCTCGTCAAACAGCACCAGCGTCAGCTTGACGCGCTCGGTGTGGTAGCTGTTGATATGCTCCTGCGTCAGGATGGGCGGCGTCTCGCGGTGGCCGAGATAGCCTGGAGGCGAGCCGATCAGCTTGGCGATCTCGTGTGAGTGCTGAAACTCTGCGCAATCGACGCGAATGAAAGCGGTCGGGCTGCCGAAAAGAATCTCGGCGGCGGCTTCGACCGATTTTGTTTTACCGGTGCCGGTCGGCCCCAAAAACAACAGTGTGCCGATGGGCCGGCCAGGCATGTTCAAGCCGGCTTGATAAACTTGATACAACTGCGCTAGCGCCTGCACCGCAGGATCCTGGCCGATGACCCGCGAGCGTAGTTGCTGCTCGAAATTTACCGACTCGTCTGATTTCGTGTTGTGATCGAGCCGCGTATAGTCAGCGTCGCTGACGGCCCTTAAACTCTCTGTGTAATAATTGAGTTGTGCTACCATTTCTTTCCCCCTTTAGTTCACCGACAAAGCAGTTGTACCGACTTGCCTGGTTGAACCGTCTTGCGTCTTCTCGTCATCACGGCAACGTACTCGGCAAGCCTTATGCCAAGTAGGATTCGGTAACAAAACGGCTGACTCGGCGTTACTTTTGGTGGGGTTGAGGGAGTCGAACGCGCAAGGCTGCCACACCTCCGTTTCTATTCTTCACAAGCCATGGGCATTTCTTAGACGAATGATCTTTCATCCCGCCAACCGCCTCTAGTGACGGCAACGTGGCTTGTACTTATAAAATGCATCGCCCGATTTGCACGTATGCTATTCGTCCAAAATGAGAGCGAGCGTAGCGCAACTCCCCTTAAAGACTGAAAATTGCGGCAGAGCAGTCAGCCATCAGCGGTTGCTGTTAAAAGTCGAGATGTTGAGGCTGACGCCGTCCGTCTCGACCATCACCATGCCATCACGTCCGGTTTCAAGCAATCGAATGCCACGCGACCGGTAACGCTCGACGACCGCCGCGTGGGGATGGCCAAAACGGCTGCGCTCGCCAACCGAGATGATGGCACAGCGCGGGCGCACGCGATCCAAGAAAGTGTCGGTCGAAGAAGTCTTCGAGCCATGATGCGGGACTTTCAAAACGTCGGCGCGCAGGTCGGGACTTGCCGCAACCAGCGTCGCTTCCGCCGGCGCTTCGATGTCGCCGGTCATCAAGATGGCGCGGTCGCCGTAGACCAGGCGTAGCACCACCGAGTCATTGTTAGCTGAAGTGACTGCCGCCGCCGTGGCGCGCGGCGGCCATAGCACTTCGACCGTCACGCCATCGATATCGAAGCGTTGCCCTGCGGCAAGCGCACCGAGCGGAATCCGTTGCTCTCTGACATTGCGCGCGAACTGCTCGTACTCAAGATCACTCGATGGGCGGTGGCCGATCAAACACTGGCCGATGCGAAAGTTCTTCATCACCTGGCTGAAGCCAGCCATGTGATCGGCGTCAGCATGCGTCGCCAGCGCATAATCCACAACGGTTCGGCGCTGCGACCAGAGGAAGCGCGAAACGACCGCTTCGCCAACCGCAAAGCCATCGTCATTAAACGATGGCTCGCCCGCCGCATCCACGTCATCACTCGCCTGCCGATCTGCTGCCGGCGCGGCTTGCGGTGTTTGAGCGGCGGCTTCTGGTTTTGTGGCGTTCGTTACTCTGCCGACTTGCAGCTCGCCGCCCGCATCAACCAGCATCATCGTGCCGTGCGGGAAGACGACGAGCGCCGCATCGCCCTGTCCGACATCAAGGAAGTAGACTGTCAGCTTGCCCGTCGGCGCTATGGGCACAGGCCGAAGGATGGCCGCCGTCGAGGCCAACAGCGCGACCAGGCAAAGCGACACGGGGACACGTCGCCGCGTCGCCGCGTCGTTCGTTCCGGCGCGTTCGACGGCGTAGAACTCGTCTACGGGCCGCCAGCGATCCAGGCATACGGCAAGCCCCGCGAGGGGCACGAAGTAGAGCGCATAGATCAACGCATGCCAGTCTTCATAGTGCGCGACGCGAAAGGTCGCAAACGTCAGGGGCGCGAAAGGCACGACCGAATGCACCAGCAGCGTGTGTGCGGCGTTGACCACAGCGGCGACGACTGCGGCCAGCGGCGCGCTCAACGGCGCAATCACTAGCACCGCAAGGCCGCCGAGCATCAGCACCGCCGTCAGCAACCCTGCGGTGACGTTCAAGAGAATGCCGATGGGCGAGACGCGGTTGAAATAGACTGCCATCAATGGCAGGGTCGCCAGTTGAATGGCCGTCGAGGTGATGACCAGTTGCGCCACGACGCGCGCCAGCGGTTGCAAGCGCAGCCAATTCAGTCGCCGCGCGACGGGTGATTTGTCCAGGCGGTAACGAATCGGCGAGCGGCGGCTCTCGCGTCGGAACTCGCGCTCGTCCCAAAACAATATCTCGGCCAGGGCGCGAACCATCGGCGGACAAACAGGTGGATGCGGCGAGCGCGCCTGTGGCCGCCACTCGCCGATCTGCTTGAGGCGATCAATCAGCGGCAGGGCGAGCGCGACGATAGCGGCGACCGCCACGAAGCTGAGCTGAAACGCCGGATCGGCCACCACTGCTGGTTTCAAGGCCAGCATCACAAACGCCGCCAACGATACGGTGTTGATCGAAGCGGCGCGGCGAAAGAGCAACGGCCCGATAATGCCTATCGTCAGCATACTGGTGGCGCGCACCACCGGCGGCGCTAGTCCGACCATTGCCGCGTAAGCCCACAACAGAATGATCGCCGCCAGCGCTCGCGCCACGCTATGACCTGCTGCCGCGTGCCGACGGCTTCGCCAAAAATCCCAGCGCACACGGAGCAGCGCCCACGCCAGAATGCCCATGTGCAGGCCGGCGATGACCAGCGTGTGAAAAGTGGCGCTCTGCCGCAGGCGCTCGCTGACCTCGGCATCGAGAAAGTAGCGATTGCCCGCGAGCATGGCTTTTAAAGTGCCGCTCGTCGGTGCGAGGAAGCGCGCGTCTATCGCCTCCATCAATTTAATCCGCAGGCGGTAAAGCCAAGCGAGGGCGCGATTGGTCTTCGCCCTGCCGAGCGATTCGATGAGCAGCGGACTCTTGATCGTGCCCTTCAAATCGTAGCCGCGCCGTTCGAGGAAGTCGTTGAAATCGGGTGAGCCAGGATTGCTGTAGCGGTTTGCCCGTTCAAGCCGCACCAGCACACGCAGCCGCGCGCCGGTGTCGAGCGCGAGCTGTTTGAATTCATCTGCGGCCACCGCGTCGCCGGGCGAGATGAACAATCGAACCGTCCCTAACGCTTTGGTTGTGACGCCCTGCGACCGCAAGCTTTCGGCTTCAAGGTCGAGGAAGAAGGCGTCGGGCGCGGGCTCCGGCGGTCGGGCAAGCACACCGATCAATTCAACCGGGTCTTCGGCCCGGATGACACCGGCGGCAAACAACAGGCGCAAGCGCATTGCTTCGACGCTCTGCCGCTCCTGTAATGATAACCACGCACCAGCGAGGGCAAGGCCAATGAACAACGCCAGCGTTGCCTGTGTAGCTTTCTTTACTAAAATCAGTCCCGCCGCTCCCGCCATTGCAGCGAGGGCGGGCGGCGCAATCAGCCAGCGCGGCGCTTCGAGCCAGCGGTCGAGAAGCATGCCGGTTGCGAGCGCGGCGGTAAGATAAAGGAAGGGCTGACGGCTGACGCTCAGCGCCGAGCGGAAGGCGGGACGCCGCCGCGCAACAACGCGGGTCGCCGCTTCTGCCGTACGCCTCGCGGCGTCCGTGATCGTGCGGGTGTCAACAGACATCGCGCTTCACCATTTGGGGAAGCACGAGTCAGTAGAAGCGGAAGTGAGCCGGTGTACGGCGGCGGTCTTTCTTTACGCGCTGGTTGACAAGCGCGGGCCTCAGCGTTACTCATGAGAGGTATGAGCGCTGGGCCAACCGAAGACCTGCAACAAAGAGTGATTGAATTTGCCAGAGCGACCGAAGCGCCGCCGGAATCGTTTATGATGCGCCGCTTCTCACTCAACGATCTGGATCAAGTGCAATCGATCATTGACGGCATGACGCTGTCGCTGATTAGCTTCTGCTATCACCGCCATCCGCGCGGCGAGAACGTTCACGAAATCATGGAAAAGCTCGATTCGGTCGCCCCCGGTACGCCGGAGGCCGCCGAGATGGAACGCCGCGCCGACGATGCGGCGGCCATGCAGATTCCCTTCATCGTGACACTCAACCGCCTTCTCGAAGAGTACTACGACCTGCGCCATCAACTCGAAATGGCGCCCCGGGCGGAAAAGCTGCCAGGGTAGCCTCGCCGTGGCGCGTTCAGCGCCAGCGACTATTCGTCGCTATCATTATCGTTATCATCGCCGTCGTCGCCGGCTTCCGCATCACCGGGCGCCAGCCCTTTGATTTCGGCAGAAATTTCGGCGCGGCGCTGTTTGGCCAGTTTCATAATCAACGACAGATGTTTGCGGGCGCGGCGCGCGGCGGCTTTGTTGCCTTTCTGTCGAAAGGTCATGTTTTCGGCGGCAAAGCGGCCCACTTCGATCAGCAGTTGCCCGGTAGTGCTGCCCTGTGCGCGGCGGTCGAAGAGGCGGCGGTCACGCCCGCTGCGGCGGTCTGCTATGCCGGGCGGCGGGCCGATGTCGGCCTGGCGACGGTCTTCGCCGGCGCGGCGATCCTGGCCACGGCGCTCGGTAGTCGTGATGTTGAACGGCTTTTCGTCTGCCATCTCATTCTCCAATCCCAAGAGCATTCAGCGATCTTAGAGCGATGAAACTTCACTCGAATAACTGTGTGATTTCTAGGGGCCTAAAACTGATTGGCACGCGCTAGTCTAGCACAGACGGGGCAGGTTTCAAGCGTTTCAATGCATAAAGCCGCGCCGCCCAGGCCGCCCGCGTCGTGACGATAATTCTTTTGCCGGGCCTCGCATTTTCCGCATGATTTGCCATCGGCTTGCGTCTTTTCATAACAGAGTAACTTTGCAGGAGGTCTGAATATGCAACGCAACCGCTTATCACTTGCCCTCGGAATTTCGCTCAGCTTGCTCATCGCGCTTACCGCGCCGTCGTCGGCACAGCATCGCGCCGGCCAACCGCAAGTCAGCCGCGCGCCTTTTATCAAAGCCTTCGTGATTGACGAAAGACTCTCGGCGTTGCGCCAGGAAGCCAACTTGCACGCCCCGGTCCTAAAACGCCTGCGCATCGGGCGGGCGGTCTACGTCATGTCTGCGAGGAGCGGCCCGCCCGCTTTTTATCGCGTCGCGGTGACGCGGCGAACGCGTGGCTGGATTCATCAAGACGCGGTGATGCTGCCGGGCCGCGCCGGCGAAGACGAGCGCATGATCCGCGTCATTGAAGAGACTGCCGACGGCCTGGATCGCCTGGCGCTCTGCCGGCTTTTCCTTGAGCGCTTAGGCCATTCGCGCCTGGCGCCGCGCGCCCTACTGCTTATGGGCGAAGAGGCCGAGCGCGCCGCCACGACGCTCAGCCAGCATGCGCGCCGCCGCCTGAAGACGCTTGATGACAAACAAGCCGTCACACAGGCTGAAGATTATTACCTGAGCGATCCCGGCCTTGATCGCTACAGCCGTTTGCATATCGCCTTCCGCTTCGACGGCGCGCAAACGCGCTACGCTTATGATGGCCAGGGCTACCGCGAGATCATTCGCCGTTATCCGCAGAGCAAGGAAGCCGAGACGGCGCGCCACCACCTCGAAAACCTTGAACCACATCTAGCGAAGGAGAAATAAGACGACGCGGCGACGCGGAGATGTGGAGAAAGAGGGATGGTCGAGCAAAGCCGCCGCCGCTCTCCCTCGCCGCGTCGCCGTGTCGCCGCATCTCCGCGCCCCCTTACGGCGGGTGTTCTTGCAAATCCGCTGCGTTTAGGTTTAGATTTTTTAGGTTGTACCAATCAGCGCGGTCGTGGAAGGCACGCGCGACGATTACGGAGGAAGAAAGGCGATGCCAAGAGGAACGTGCCCCGAATGCGAGGCCGAGGTACAGGTGGACGAAGACACCGATAAGGGCGACACGGTCGAGTGTGATGACTGCGGCACGAAGTTGGAAGTTGTCGGGCTCGATCCCATCGAACTAGACGTGGCTGCTGTCGAAGAAGAAGAAGAGGAATGGGACGAAACCTAATCTTAGGCGGCGGGCGACCATCCACACTTTGAGCTGAACCAAAGAGCCACCCCGGCGGGTGGCTCTTTCAATTATGAAGGGCGCGGTCAGCGATTATGGACGGCGCGGTCATCTCGTCGGCGATCTCATTGTCTCAATGACGCGCTTAAGCAGCGATAATTTTCACGCCGCCGATTGCGCATGCTAGAATACAGGCCGCATCAACACTCATTCTTAATTTCAAAGGCACGCGATCTATGACCACTGGGGTTCCGAATAAAGGCGCGAAGAAAAATGGCCGCGAGCTGCGCGTCCTCTTCAACTGTTTGAAGTGTCCCGCTTATTGCTGTAGCTATGACCGCATCGAAGTCACCCGCCGTGATGTTGCGCGGCTCGCACGCCATTTCGACGTCACCTACGAAGAGGCCGAGCGCCGTTACACCAAGATTGCGTACGGCGACCGCGTCTTGCGCCATCAAAAGGATCACATCTTTAAGCGGGTTTGCCAGTTCCTCGACCTCGAAGAGCGCCGCTGCACGATCTACCACGCCCGACCAGGCGTCTGCCGCGAATACCCCGACAGCAAGCGCTGTGGCTATTATGACTTTCTCGCATCCGAGCGTCGCCGCCAGCAGGACGACGAATTCATCCCGTCGGCGTGAAGTGAGCGGCGCTGAGAACATCCCGACGCCACGCGCCTGCGTCAGTGGCCTGAGTGACATCGCGTGAATCGCCAAGCCAGCCGACCTGCCGTCAGCCCCGCGCGCCGCGCCGCCTTCGACATCTTGCGGCGCGTCTATGCCGAAGACGCTTACGCCGCGCCGCTCATCGCCGCGCTGCCGCAGACCACGCTCGCGGGCGATGACCGCCGATTGGCACAGGAGCTGACGCTTGGCGTGCTGCGCTGGCAAAGTGCGCTGGATTACTTTATTGAGCGTTACAGTGGGCGGTCTCTCAAGAAGCTTGATCTGGCGGTGTTGATTGCCCTGCGCCTGGGGCTTTATCAATTGCGCTTCCTGTCGCGCGTGCCGGCGTCGGCGGCGGTCAATGAATCGGTCAACCTTGTGAAGCGCGCCCGTGCCGCGAGCGCTGCGCCGATGATCAACGCCGTCTTGCGCCGCGCTGCGCGCCAGTTGGACGAGTTGCCGGGCGCAAGCATCGATGAGCCGCTTGAGCGATTCGCGGTCGAGACTTCGCACCCGCGCTGGCTGCTCGAAAGGTGGATCGCTGCTTTCGGCGAAGAGGAAGCGCGCCATCTTGCCCTCGCCAATAATCAGCCGCCGCCTCTCGCTTTTCGCATCAACACGCGGCGCGCCGCGGTTGATGAAATCATTGCCGCTCTGGAAAGCACAGGACTGCGCTTGCGCCCATCGAGCATCGCCCGCGGCGCTTTCGTGGTCGAAGCCGGGCAGGCTGCGGCGCTGGCACAGGCAGCGGAAAGTGGCGAGATTTACATTCAGGACGAAGCGTCGCAGATGGTGTCGTTGCTGCTCGATCCGCAAAGCGGCGAGCGCATTCTCGACCTGTGCGCTGCGCCCGGCTCGAAGTCGTCTCACTTGGCGGCGCTCGCCGGCGCGAGCGGCTGGGTGATGGCTTGCGACATTCACCCGCACCGATTGGCGACCCTCGCGGCGACCTGCAAACGACTGGGCATCGAATCAATCGCGCCGGTGGCGCTCGACGCGACACGCGAGCTGCCGCTGCTCGACGCCGCGCCGTTGTTTGATCGCGTTCTGATTGACGCCCCGTGCTCGGGCACAGGCACCTTGCGGCGCAACCCTGAGATTAAGTGGCGGCTCGCCGCAAGCGACCTTGAGCGGCTCGCCGGCGTGCAACTCAGCTTGCTGCGGCAGGCAACCGTCACGCTCAAGCAAGGCGGACGGCTGGTCTATTCAACCTGCTCGATAGAGCGCGAAGAGAACGAAGCGGTGATTCACCGCTTTCTTGAAAGGGGCGCGCCGTTCCGCATCCTTGCGCCGACAGAGCCTACCACACTGCTGACCGGCGAAGGCTTCGCGCGAACATTCCCGCATCGCGACGGGGCCGACGGTTTCTTTGCCGCCGTACTGGAAAAGACGAGATGACCGATCAAGTGACTCTCGATGACATACGCCGCGCCGCCGAGCGCATCAAGGCGAGCGTGCGGCGCACGCCGCTTGAACGCTCCGGCTGGCTATCAAGCGAGCTGAGCGCAGAGGTGCTATTGAAGCTCGAATGCTGGCAACTGACCGGCTCGTTCAAGCTGCGCGGCGCAATGGCCAGGCTCTCCGGGCTGACCGAAGCAGAGCGCCGGCGCGGCGTACTGACGGTGTCGGCGGGCAATCACGGGCTGGCGGTGGCGTACTGTGCCGCCGTGCTCAAGCTCGACGCCCGCATCGTTGTGCCGCGCTCGGCGTCGCGCGCCAAGGTCGAAGCCATTCGCCGTTACCCGGTGACGCTGGTCGAGTGTGGCGAAACTTACGACGAAGCCGAGCGCGCCGCGCGCCGCATGGAACGCGAATCCGCCGCCGTCTTCATTTCGCCTTACAACGATCCGCAGGTGATCGCCGGGCAAGGCACTGTGGCGCTTGAAATACTCGAAGACGCGCCCGACGTTGAAGCCATCGTCGTTCCGGTCGGCGGCGGCGGATTGATCGCCGGCGTGGCGATTGCCGTCAAGTCCCTCCATCCGCACGTCAAAGTCTACGGCGCAGAGCCGGCGACGACGCCGACGATGAGCGCCGCGCTTGCCGCAGGTCAGATTGTCGAGATTGTTGAAGAAGAGACGGTCGCTGATGGCCTGGCCGGTAACATCGAGCCGGGCTCGATGACCTTCCCGATCACTCGCAATTTGGTTGACGACATGATCATCGTTGATGAAGCTGCGATCCGTCGCACCATCGCTCGTGTCGCCCGCGAAGACCACCTGATGATCGAAGGGTCTGCCGCCGTCAGCATCGCGGCGCTCAATGATGCGCGCTTACAAGGTCAGCGCGTCGCCGCCATTGTCACGGGCCGCAACATCACGCTCGACCTGTTCACGAAGATCGTAGCCAGTGCTTAAAGGTGAGATTCAGTGGCGTGCTGTCCGTGTGCGCCGCGCGCCGGTGAAGAAGACGTAGACCGGGTTCTCGCTATCGCCGAGCCGCGTCGCCGACCAGACGAAGCGCTCGTCTGCGGCATGCGCCAGGACTTCGCCTTTTTCGGCAAAGCCATCGTCGTCGGTCTCCAGCACCGCGACGGCTACCCACTCGTCGGGAAAAGAACGTTTGATCTCTTTGATGGAAATAACCGCAGACCCATGTCCGAAAAAGCTCACGACGACCTCCGAGATTCGCGGGGCTAACGTATAGACGGGTTCGGGGTCAACCTTATCGCCAACGGAATCCTGTTGAGGGCTGCTCGGGCTTGAGACGGCGTTTCGGGTGCTGTCTGCCCAATATTGTACCACCTGCTGTCAAGACCTACGTCGGTAATTTTGCGAGCGCAATGGCACGTGGCGCGATTTGTTTCTACAATGCAAGTGAGGCGCAATGATTCTAAAGGAGCAGGTATGCGATTGACCGAGATGGTCTCGTGCGCGGGTTGAGCGGCTAAGCTCGCGCCGAGCGAACTCGCTCAGGTTCTGAGCGGGCTGAACATTCCACGATCTGCAAACGTGCTGGTTGGCATCGAGACTGCCGACGACGCCGGAGTCTACCTGCTGCGCGACGATCTGGCGCTGGTGCAGACGGTTGATTTCTTCACGCCCATCGTTGACGACCCGTATGATTACGGGCGCATCGCGGCGCTCAACTCAATCAACGATGTCTGGGCGATGGGCGGCACGCCGCTGACTGCGCTCGCTGTCACTTGCTTTCCAAAGAAAGGCGTCGACTTTCAGATTCTCGCCGAAATCATGCGCGGCGGATTGGATGTGCTGACGGAAAACGGTGTCGCCTTGCTCGGCGGTCACAGCGTCGATAACTCGCAGATCATGTTCGGCTACGCGGTGACCGGCACGATTGATCCGCGACAGGTAATGACCAATCGCGGCGCGCGACCGGGTGATGCGCTGATCCTGACCAAGCCCATCGGCACGGGCGTCATTTCGACCGGCATCAAATTCGAGAAAGCGCCGCCAGAGGTTGCCGCCGCGTCGCTTGCGACGATGTTACAGGCGAGCCGTCGCGGCGCCGAAGTGATGCGCGAGTTTGGCGTCAAAGGCGCAACCGACGTGACAGGCTTCGGCCTGCTCGGCCACGCCTGGGAGATGGCTAGCGGCAGCAACGTGACCATCGAGATCGAAGCGATGCGTGTGCCGCTCATCCACGGCGCTTACGAGCTCGCCGAGCAGGGATTGTTGACCAGCGGCGACCGCACCAATCGGCAGTACGTCGGCGGCAACATTGACTTGAGCGAAAGCCTCAACAAGCCGATGGCCAGCCTGCTCTTCGATCCGCAGACTGCCGGCGGCCTGTTAATCGCCATTGATGCGGCGCGCGCCGAAACGATGCTGGCGCGGCTGCGCGAGACCTACACCGACGCGGCAATCATCGGGGGCGTGATGACGCGCGGCACACACGCCATCATTGTCAGATAATCCGACCTTCAAGTTGTCGGATAATCCAATCCTCAATCAAAGTCATTCCACCCGCGGCGGCCCCTGGCGAACGCGGGCTCGCAATTTCGCTTCACTACTGGCCCACGCTTCTTCCATCCACCAGGTTGCGCCGGCTTCGATATAAGGACGCACGGTTTCGACGGCCCGCTTGCGGCTCTTGTTGCCGGTCGAGCCTCCTGCGAGGATGTCGAATGGCGTCGTCGCCGTGCGGTGCTCATCAACGTAAGCCTTGATCGTGCGGATTTCGTCTACGGTCAGGCTGCCGTCGGCAGGTGAACCGCCATAACGTTGCGCGATCAGACCGTCCCATTGCAACGCCCGCCGCATGGATTTTTCTTTCGGCCAGACACCAACGACCCAAACAGGCACCCGCGGCTCTTGCACAGGCGGCGGCAGCATAGACATCTTGTCGATGTGATAATGCTCGCCGGCATAGCTGAACGGCTGGCCGCTCCAGAGGCCCGCGAGAATATCGAGGCTTTCATCGAGCAAGCGGGCGCGGGTCTTCAAATCCGTCGCCTCGCCGACTTTGAAAAAGCCGCCGTCGTCATCAGCCGCGCCGAGACCGACCGATAAGATCATTCGCCCCTTCGACAGGTGATCGAGCGTCGCCACTTCGCGCGCCAGCTTCCACGGGCGGCGGCGCGATGGCGGCGTCAGCAATGTGCCGATGCGGATGCGCTCTGTGCGCACGGCGATGGCGGCCAGCACCACCCACGGGTCGAACCACGGCATATCAGGAAAATGATCGCTGCCCATAGCCATCGCGTCGGCCACAAAGACGCCGTCCCAGCCGGCGGCCTCGGCCTCGCAAGCCAGATCAACCAGGTCGCACGCGTTGCCCAGTGAAAGCACGATTCCATATCGCATACACGCCTCCTTACTTGTCGCTGAAAGACTCTCCTGCTGGTCAGTACAAAAAGAGCATGCGCCTGCAAAGCTGACATCCTTTGTCATATTTCTGTGATAAAGTGGTCGGCGTTGCGAATTGATGTGAAGAGGTGATGAGCGATGCGCGCGGATCGGCTGCTTTCGATCATGTTGTTGCTTCAGGTTCACCGGCGCGTGACGGCGCGCGAGCTGGCGGCGCGTTTGGAAGTCAGCCAGCGGACGATTCACCGCGACATGGAAGCGCTCGGCATGGCAGGCGTGCCTGTGATCGCCGAGCGCGGCAGCCATGGCGGCTGGTCGCTCATGGAAGAGTACCGCACCAACCTGACGGGCTTGAGCAAAGACGAAGCGCAGGCGCTCTTTCTGATTCAGCCGGCGCGGTTGCTGGCCGACCTCGGACTGGGCAAGGTGGCGGACGCGGCGTTGATCAAATTGCTGGCGGCGCTGCCGGCCACGCACCGCGACAACGCTGAATACGCGCGGCAGCGCATCCACGTTGACCTGAGCGGCTGGCACCGCGCCAATGAGTCGATTGCGAGCTTGCCAGTGATTCAGCAAGCAGTCTGGCAAGGGCGGCGACTGCAAGTCGTTTACGAGCGCGGGCCGCACTGTGAAGCGGTCGAGCGCGTCGTTGACCCGCTGGGGCTGGTGGCGAAAGGCAGCGCCTGGTATCTGGTCGCGGTGGCTGAAGGCGTGCCGCGCAGTTACCGCGTGTCGCGTGTGACGCAAGCGACGTTGTTGGATGAAGCGTGCGAGCGCCCGAAGGACTTTGATCTGGCGGCGTACTGGGAAGCGTCTACGGCGAGCTTCAAAGCCAACCTGCCGCGTTATGAAGCGCGGCTGCGCGTGTCAGCAGAGGTTTTGCCACGACTCGCCTTCGCGGGCCGCTTCGCCCGCATTGAGCAGACGAGCGAACCGGACGCCGACGGCTGGTCTGAAGTACAGCTACGTTTCGATGTCGAAGAAATGGCAATTGAGTACGCCTTGAGCTTCGGCCCGCAGGTTGAAGTGATCGCGCCCGCCGCCTTGCGTGACAAAGTGATCGAGATGGCCCGCAGCGTCATCGCCTTTTACGCAGCGCCGCCTCGCGCAGAAGAAAAAGCGCTGACCCGCGGAAGCCAGAATAGATAAAAAATTCGATATTTAAGCGCGCTAACGTCTCGCGTCAGCGAGGCCACAAACAGCAATCAAGGGATGATAAGCAACGTGCTTCGTGCCCTCCGCTGCCTGCGTTTGTTCGGCATCGACAGCGCGCAGCATCAAATGCAATCAGAGATAGATGAATGCGGAGCGATTCCCGGTTATTCGTCGTACTCGTCCGAGCCTTGCACCCACATAAACGATTGAAGGTCAATCATATCCAGCGGTTCTAAGTCCCTAACGTCGGCGCGCACCGTTTCGGCAAACTCCAGCAGGCTCGCATAAGTCTCCCACGAAGGCCGGGACTGGTAATGGAAGTCGAAGCCGTATTCGCGTGCCGCACGGCGCGTCACCATCGGCTTTAAGAAGATGTGCTGATCGGGCCGCGCAATGAACCCAAAGACCGTCACCAGCGGCCAGGTGAGAACCCGCGTCTGCCGGCGCGGCAGCGCGGCGACGACTTCGCACCAGCGCTCGAACTTGCGCTCTGCGCCGCCCGCGCCGTAGAGAAAATCATAGAAACCTTCAGCAAAGGCGCGAGCGCCTGCCGCCGGTTTCACCGCATCGCGCAGCGCCATCTTTTCAAATGAGAAGAGCAGGTTCGTGCGCGACTCGATGCGTACGGCATGCGCGGCAATCTCGGCGAATCGGCCCGCTTCGAGCAGCGCCCGATAGGCGGCGCGGTTGAGCGCTTCATTCCACTGCTCGTGCGCCTGCCACTTGTAGCCGCGCTCCCAGGCGATGTAGGTTGCATCACGAAAGCCTTGCGGAAAGAAGCGCAGGAACTTGCGACGGCAGCGCCGCGCATTCTCTGTCGGTTGATTGCGTGTCAGAACAGTCGCGGTGTTGCGTTTACCCATGTTCGATCTCTGACCTCCCTGCTTGATGGTCGTTGCAGTCCACAACCTCCTTACTTTATGGTCGTCGCAGTTCGCTTGAAGTGTCAATGCCGCCTGTCGAGTGGACGAAAAGAAAAGGCCGGGGTGTTATCCCCGGCCTTTCAGGTTTGAGCAGCAACCGCGCTGACGGATTAGATGTCGAGGTTGCGCACGTCGAGGGCGTTGTCTTCGATGAAGCGGCGGCGCGGCTCGACCGCATCGCCCATCAGCACTGTAAACATTTCGTCGGTCTCGACCGCGTCGTTCACCTGGACGTTCAAAATCGTCCGCGTGTCGGGCCTGAGCGTCGTCTCCCACAACTGATCGGGGTTCATCTCGCCCAGCCCCTTGTAGCGCTGAATCGAAATGTCTTTCTTCGCCGCCGCCATGATGTGGTCGAGCAACGCCACGCGCGAATCGACCGTCGTTTCATTGTCGTTTTCGGCAATCACGAATGGCGCACGGCTGATGGCCTGCAAGTCGCTGAGCAACTGCACCGCCTTCTGAAACTCAACGTGCGTCGCCAGCTCCCAGTCAATGACAATGCGCCCGTTGCCGCGCGACCGCAGCACGACGACTTCAAAGGTGCCATGCTCTTCGTCTGTGCCAAGCTCGGTGTCGTAGCTCTCTTTTTCGAGCGCCGCCGCGACGCGTTGCAAGAGCTTCTCTTTCTCGAAGACTTCGTGCAGTTTCAGGCCGCCTTCTTTCGACGCCATCACTTCGCCGAACGCCTCGACCACGATTTCGACCAGCTTGCGGTCATGCAGCCGCCGTTCGAGCTTGTCGAGATAAGCGTTCAAATCCGACAGCTTCTCGAGCGCCTTGCGCAGCTCGGCGCCTTTCAGTTGAGTGCCGGTCGCCTTCACCGTCACGGTGACGTTTTCGGTCGCCTTCTTCATCAAGAACTTTTGCAGGTCGCGCTCGTCGCGCAGGTACTGTTCGCTGCGTCCCTTCTTGATCTTGAACAGCGGCGGCTGCGCGATGTAGACGTGGCCGCGATCAATCAACTCGGGCATCTGCCGGTAGAAGAACGTCAACAGCAGCGTGCGGATGTGCGAGCCGTCCACGTCGGCGTCGCACAGCAGGATGATGCGATCATAGCGCAGCTTCGACACGTCGAAATCGTTCTTGCCGATCCCTGTGCCCATAGCCGTGATCATCGTGCGAATCTCCGAGTGCGACAGCATCTTGTCGTAGCGCGCCTTCTCGACGTTGAGGATCTTGCCCTTGAGCGGCAGGATCGCCTGCGTTCGACGGTCGCGTCCCTGCTTGGCCGAGCCGCCTGCCGAATCGCCTTCGACGATGAACAGCTCGCACAGCGCCGGGTCTTTTTCGGAGCAGTCGGCCAGCTTGCCGGGCAGCGCGGCGCTGTCTAAGGCGCCCTTGCGTCGCGTCAGGTCGCGCGCCTTGCGCGCCGCCTCGCGGGCGCGCGCCGCTTCAATCGCTTTGGCGATGATCTTGCGCGCCACCGACGGGTTCTCTTCAAAGTAACGACCGAGGTTCTCGTTGACAAAGGCTTCGACGATGCCCTTAACGTCCGAGTTCAGCTTGCCCTTGGTCTGCCCTTCAAACTGCGGCTGCGGCAGCTTGACGCTGACGACGGCGACCAGGCCCTCGCGCACGTCTTCGGGCGCCAGCTTCTCGTCGTCCTTCTTGAACAGGCCCGCCGACTTCGCATAGTTGTTGATCGTGCGCGTCAGCGCCGCGCGAAAGCCGGTCAGGTGAGTGCCGCCATCTACGGTGTTGATGTTGTTGGCAAACGAATGAACGATCTCGTTGTAACTGTCGTTGTACTGGATCGCCACCTCTATCCCGGTCGGGTCGCTCTCGGTTCCTTCTCTCTCAAAATGGATGGGCTGGGTGTGCAGCACAGTCTTGCTCTTGTTCAAGTGCTTGACGAATTCGGCGATGCCGCCGCGGTAGAAGAAGTCGTGCGCCTTCGGCGGCTCGCTGCGCTCATCGATGATGGTGATGCGGATGCCGGAATTCAAAAACGCCTTCTCACGCAGCCGCTGCGACAGCGTATCAAAGTTGAAGGTCGTCACGTCAAAGATTTCAGTGTCGGGCTTAAAGGAGACTTTCGTGCCGCGGCGGCGCGTCTTGCCCGTGAGCTTCAATTTTTCTTGTGGGATGCCGCGCCCATACTCCTGTTCGTAGGTGTTGCCGTCGCGCCAGATTTCGAGGCGCAGCCATTCCGACAGAAAATTCACCACCGAGACGCCGACACCATGCAAGCCGCCCGACACCTTGTAAGCATTGGTGTCGAACTTGCCGCCGGCGTGCAGCTTGGTCAGCACGACTTCAGCGGCAGAGACCTTCTCCTGCTTGTGGATGTCGACGGGGATGCCGCGCCCGTTGTCGATAACGGTGATCGAATTATCGATGTGAATAAATACTTCGACGCGGTCGCAGTAGCCGGCGAGGGCTTCGTCAATCGAGTTGTCCACGACTTCGTAGACAAGGTGATGCAGTCCAAGCTCGCTGGTCGAGCCGATATACATCGCCGGGCGTTTGCGCACCGCATCACGCCCTTCAAGGACGGTGATCGATGCCGCGCCGTAATCCTGTGCTTGTTTGGTCACACGCTTCTCCTTATTGGTAACTTGCTTTACTGCTCTGCTCATAATCTCCTCTGTCGTCTGCCGGCCCGCGGGCCTCTTCGCGTTCTTTGGTCATTTCACGCACGGTGCGTTCGAGCTCTTCAAATGCTCCCGGCGCGCTACCTGCGGCAGAGACAGCATTGACGGTGGAGCGGTCACCGGTCGGCTCGCGCCGCGCCCGCCCGCCTTCGACATAAAAGGCGGCTGCGCGGTCACGATAGCGGTTGGCTATCGCCCGACGCGACGTGCTGACGAAGGTTTGCGCGCGCCCTTCGAGACTAGAAATCAATGCCTCGATGCGCCCACGGTCCAGCTCGGCGTCAATGTCATCTATGAGCAAAACGGGGCTTTCTTCGTACACTCTATTATAAATCGAAACTTGCGCTAAATCAAGCAAAAGTAAGGCACTTCGCTGCTGACCGGCGCTGCCGAAACGGCTGACTTCGCGCTCGTCTGCAAGTATCTCTAAATCGTCGCGGTGCGGCCCGATCAGCGCGCGCCCGGCGGCAAGCTCGGCCTGTAAGCGCGCCCCCAGGCGCTCGCGGAAGAGTTGCGCAAAGTTATCCAGATCACCTTTGCCTTCGAGCTGCGAGCGATAGCGTACACTGAGGCGCTCGGCGGCAAAGATCGCCCGCCCGTAATCGTTCTCGGCCAGCACTCGATTCAAGCGCTCGACGTAATCGAGGCGCGCGTTGTGGAGCGCCGCGCCATATTCGATCAGCTCTTCATTCCAGGCTTCGACCTGGGCGACAAAGGCCACCGGCTGCTCGCTTTCCGCGGCGGCGCCGAGCAGCTTGTTCTTTTGCTTGAGAATGTGGTTGTACTGCGCAATGGTGTTCAGGTAGCCGGGCGTTGTGGTGACGATGCCGCGGTCGAGAAAGCGCCGGCGCTCTAAGGGTTCGCCGCGAATCACGTCCATCTCTTCGAGGGAGAAGACGAAGACGTCGAGGTTGCCGAGATAGCGCGTTACCACTTCGCGCTTGCCGTTGACGTACAGCTCTTTCGTGGCGTCGGTGAGCGCCAGTTGAATCTGCTTGCTCGTCGAGCCGCGCACGATGGTGCCGCGCAGCAAGGCTTGTGGCGCGTCAAAGCGCACGCACTCGCGCAGTTGCGAGGTGCGAAAGGATTTCGTGCTGCCGAGGATGTAGATGGCTTCGAGCCAGTTGGTCTTGCCCTGCGCGTTGTCGCCGTAAAAGATGTTGAGTCCGGGGCCAAACTCACCCAGGCCATCGAGATTGCGAAAGCCGGTGGCTTCAAGGCGCGTGAGCAGCATACTGCAATTTTATCACAGCGCCGCCGCCATCGGATAGCGACGTGGCTCGCGCCAATCCCAAAGCCGCCTTTTGTCGGGGTTTACGCGTCAGGCCGCGGGACTCGCTCACGCTTGACACGGCGAACCGGCAGGGATATAATCGCCACCCGTTTGTGGAATTAATATTAAGTTAACGGCGTCTTTTGAATATCTGGGTTTTCGTAGTCCTTCTCACTCTGCCTTTCGGCTGTGGCGGAGTGAGGTACACTTTCTGAAAGGAGTGAAGACTGACCATGAGACGACTCAAAAAGGCTGGCTTAAGTGTTATTCTCTCCGCTTGCTTAGGTTTGTTCGCCACGAGCGCTTGGGTGGTCCTCAACCCTGTCACTGCCTACGCGTGGGAATGTTGTACGGCCCATTGTGGCTTCCCCGGGAGTAACTGCTCATCATACAACATCACCTGCTGCGGGGCGTATTGTTATGCTGATGACAACCAGAGCTGTCAGTCGTTTTATGCCGATGGCGAGCAGCTAAACTGCAAAATCTGTGACTGCCCTGCCCCGTTTTATTGTAATTAGCGCGCAGGCGAACCGCTCAGAAGGGCGTCGAAGCGGGGTGGGGATGACCGGCGGATGCCCACTTATCGCCCTTTCTCACAGTTCCGTCCGGTGAGCCTTGCGTCAGGGCAACAGAGACTAGGCCGCACGCCGTACAGGCAGACATGTCTGCAGCAGGCAAAGCCATCCACCGGTGAAAACATGATGAGTGCGTCCCAGACTACCAAAGAGCCGCAAACCTATTGGAAGAAATTGCCCGGCCTGCTGCTGTGGCTCGCACTGGTCGGACTGGCTCTCTCTAACATCCTGCTGCTGAGGCAGAATCGGGAACTGCGCGCGAAACTCGGCAACGAGAAGCCCAACCTTGTAAAGCGCGGGGACAGGTTGCCGGCCTTTAACGCCCCGGGGCTGCGCGGGGAAATGTTTAGCATCAACTATACCGGCAGCGGGCGCAGGCGGGTATTCTTATTTTTCGCGCCGGCCTGACCTTACTGTCATGAGCAGTTTGCTTATTGGCGAGAGATCCTAAACCGGGCTGACACTCAACAATTTGACGTAATCGGTCTTGTTCCGGAATCGGAAAACAAGGCGACGGTCAGCGCCTACCTTCATTCTCTGGGCTGTGGCTCTTTACCCGTGGCTTTCGTACCAGAGAGTGTCCGTAGCAACTATAAGCTACTAGGGACACCTGCAACCATAATTGTCGGAAACGACGGCATCGTACAGGAGGCCTGGGCGGGTAAATGGACTCCCGACACGGTTAATACCGCAGGCTCGATCCTGGGAATCGATTTCGAAAACGCCATCAAGAATAAATCCGATTAATAGGTTCCTGAGTCGGTGATAGCGCCGGGGCTCTCGCTCCGCCCGGCGATCAACCGTAAGTCCTCAGGCCGCATGTTTTGTTGCCACCACTTCTCCTCTCTGCGCGTCGCTGAGGCATTACGGCCTCGCCGGCAATTGTACAGTAGACAGCCCCCGGCGCATGTCCTATAATCCAACGCGCCCCTGAGGTTGACACTTTGGACATTGAGGAAGCAAAGTGGGCAACCTGGATCACGTCCGCCGCACGGACGGATTACAGCGGATCAATTACCGACGCCAGCGCCCTGCCGATTCGCGCTGTGGCAAAGGTCTATTCGCTCCTGAACCGATTGGCTGCACACCTGCCGCTGCCGCATTCTCGCTTCAACGGTTCGCCCGACTCAGCTCTACATTTGATTACTCCCCCCATCATGCCGGTAGAGAGGATTTGCGCACGTGACCGAAAAAATACTGGTAGTAGACGACAGCAACGACACGCTTGAAATGATGACCAAGTTGTTAGAGATGGAGTCCTTTAACGTCGTCACGGCGGCGGATGGGCGCGCCGGCTTCGACACGGCAAAGGCCGAGCGCCCGGACATCATCATCACAGACATCCATATGCCGATTCTTAACGGCATCGAGATGATTCGCCTGCTGCGCGGCGAAGTCGAATTTACCCGCGTGCCGATCATGGCGATCACCGCTTATGGCCCGGCGGTCGCCAAAGAGGCGATTGCCGCCGGCGCCGACCATGCGGCGACCAAGCCGATAGATTTCGACTCGTTGATCCGCGGCATCCGCCAGTTGCTCGGCTCTACAAGGAACGAAGCGAACGGCACGACCTGAGGGGCGCAGGCAAACCCGCGCACGCGGGCCGAACTTTCTGCCTTGTCTGTCAAAAATCAATGGCCCGCCGCGAGTGGATCGCGGCGGGCCCTCATTCGACTAATCATCCCGATGAATGATTAACGCAGAATCTGAGCCAGCACTTCCATCGGCACATTGCCGGTAACGCGCACGTCAATGTCGTTGCCGGTGATGGTGATCGACTTGAGCGCCGTGACAAGCGGCGCCATCTTTGGATCGTTTGACGCGCCGAGGAAGCCGCGCGCCATCTCCAGCAAGCCAGTGAGCTGAGTGGTCAGGGCACGCGCATGCTCGACGGTGTCGTTGCGCAGCGTGGCGTTGAGGTCAACGCCGTTGGTGACGTCAACGCCGCCAAAGATCATCTTGATCGAGCTGAAATCGCCCATCTGCCCGGTCGGCAGCTTGCCGGCAATTGATGACATCTCCAGAGCGAAGCGCACCGCGCCGGTTGTCGTCGCCAGCGCTTCGGTTAATTTGGCATTCTGCGCGATGCTGGCGCGGCTGCCGGTCTTCACATCTATGGCGGCGCGTACCGAAGTGGGCGTGCCGGCGACCGCCGTAGTAGCATCGAGAAAAGCGAAGCCGCCCGCGTCATTCGGCTTGCTCGCCGTCTGTTTGACTGATTCGACTTTGAACACCTCGACGCCCTTGTAGGTCTCCGAGGTCAGCTTCACCTTTTCGTCGGCGCGCAGCCGCGCCAGCAGGGCGCTCTGGTTGAGCCGGCCCGAAACGGCGACCGCCGGGTTGTTGGCCTCGCCATTTGCAAACGACACGGCGACTGTTTGCACGTCGCTGAGGTTGATGCCGGCTTCGCTCAGCTCCGATTGAACCTTGTCGAAGGCGGCGTGGAACTTCGCCTGCGCCGAAAGCACACTCCACAATTGGCTTGAGGTAATGCGCTGCACGTCAATCAACAGCACGGCGTTGCCATCCGGCAGCGCGTTGAGCAACTCGGCGCCGCCTTGCCCGGCTACCCGCGCCGCTGACGAACGGACGCCCGCGCTCACGGCGAGCGCCAGCATGATGGCTACAAAAACGACTCTCTTCATGACTCTTTCTCTCCTGTGGTTATCATACATTGCGAATTCGCTGCGCGCCGCCCGGCGCGATCTCTTCTTCGGGCGCATATGCAAATAACGAGCGCCGCCTGCCCCAAGTTTAGGGTAAATTGTCCGGCTCGAAAACCTTTACCTGGTGAAGCCATCTTGCGCGCGCCTCGACGGGTTGCTTAGAATTCCTCTTACCGCGCGGAAGCTCCCTTCACACCGAGTAATACGCAGACGGTAGCCCGGCGAATGCATTTTATTGAACACAGGCTTTCATGCAAAAAAAGAATCCACCCGCTCGACGTTCCGGCGTGGCGGGCGTGGCGGCGAAATCAGCCGCCGCCCGCGCCCCTGAAGCGCAGCCGTCACTTTCATTGATTAACCGGTTGAGGACTTTCCTGCGCCCTCGGATGGCGTGGATTCCGCTGGCGCTGGCGCTGCTGACCTCGCTCGTCGCGCTGGCCAATGACTTTGCTTGCGATGACGCGCCGCAAATCGTCAACAACCCGTTACTCAAGAGTCTCGCCAATCTGCCGGCGGCTTTCACGGCGGGCGTGTGGCGGTTCGCGCCAGCCGATATCGCCGGCATTACGCAATCCTACTACCGTCCGCTGTTCAACGCCTGGCTGATGCTCAGTAACGCGCTGTTTGGCGAAAGACCCTGGGGCTGGCACTTGCTCGCACTGCTGCTGCACACGGCGGCGACCGGGATGGCCTATGTCGTCATCTGCGAGCTGTTCGACCGCCGCCGGCTGGCGCTCGTCGCCGCCTGCCTGTTTGCCGTCCTGCCGGTTCATGTCGAGGCCGTCGCCTGGGTATCGGGTAGCGCTGGCGTGCTGATGGCGCTGCTGCTGTTTGCGGCGCTGGCGTTTTACCGGCGCTATCGCAAGTCAGGCAAACCTCATCAACTCGCGCTGATGCTGGCGTTTTATCTGCTGGCGCTGTGGAGCATGGAAGCGGCGCTGGCCTTTCCGCTCGTCGTCGCTTATCTGGAAATGATACCGCTGCGCCAGTCAGCGTCAGGCAAAGCGCGCGGCACGAGCTTCACAATGCTCGGCGCGGGGTTATTGCTAGTGACGGCGGTTTATGCGTTGATGCGTTACCTGGCGAACGGCACCATCTTTGCGGCAGACGAGACGCGCCTGCCGCAAGGCGCGGCGCTGCTGACCATGCCGCTGGCCACGGTCAAGTATCTCGGCTTGCTGCTCTGGCCCTTCGGCTACAGCTATCAACATTACACGCTACCGGTCACTGCGGTTCTGGATTTCAAGCTGCTCGCGCCGCTCGCGCTGGTCATCGTCCTTGCCGCAACCGTGGCACGCTATGGCTCACGCGAGTTGCGCTTTGCCGGCGCATGGTTCTTGCTGACGCTGCTGCCGATGCTGCTGGCGATGAACCGCTTCGAGGTCGAGCATCTCGTCCAGGAAAGATATCTCTACCTGCCATCGCTCGGCTTCTGCCTATCGCTGGCCGCGGGCGTCGAGTGGTTAGCCGCGCGCGCTCTGCTCAAGCTGCCGCCTGCACGGTTGGTCACGGCGCTCGCCGCCGCGCTGATTCTGGTTTATAGCACAGCTTACATTCTGCACAGCCGCCACTGGAGCGATTCGCTCGCCGTCTATCGTCAGGCGGTCGCCGTCGCGCCCGATTCTGCCGCGGCGCATTCGGCGCTGGCCATTGAGCTGGCTGCTGCGGGCCGCATCCGCGATGCCGAAGCCAGCGCCCGCCGCGCCATCGAGCTGGACCCGCAATATATTGATGGCCACCTCAAACTCAGTTTCCTGATGCAGCAACAGGGTGGTGTCAATAAAGCCATTGATGAACTGGAGCAGGCAAAGTCATCTATCGCTCAGACAGCAACCAACCGCAGCAATCTGGCAACGCTCAATCTCAATCTTGGCATGCTCTATTCACAGAAGCGTGATTACCCGAACGCCATTGACGGCGCGCAGCAATCGCTGGCGCTATGGCCACGCGCCACCGGTTACTTCTACGCGGCCTTCCTGCACTCCATGGCCAAGCAGTACGAAGAGGCGTTGCCGCTTTACCAGGAAGCCTTGCGCCGCCTGCCGCCCGGCTACGCGACGATTCACCTGTCGCTGGGCGACCTCTATGGTCAGTTGGGCCGCTTCGAAGAAGCGCGCGACGAATATCAGAAGTATCTGGCGCTGGCACCGCCCGACGCGCCAGAGGTGAAGAGCACCCAGGAACTGCTTAGAAGGCTGAACAACAAGTTACAGAGCCCCAACTCGGATAAGTCCGGGACTGCGCCGCCCCGTGGCGGCAAATAAAATGCGGCGGCGGGCACAGCGGTTGGTTATAATCGTTACTCTCGGCGAGCGCCAAACGATTCTCATTAACAGGAGGAGCAAGGTGAGCAAACTGATCGGCGTCGTCGGCGCCGGAACGATGGGCAACGGTATCGCGCAGGTGGCGGCGCGGGCCGGCTTTGCTGTAGTGATGCGCGATGTCAGCGATGATTTTCTTAAGCGCGGGCTGGCGACGATTGATAAGAGCCTGCAACGCGACGTAGACAAAGCGCGGCTCACGGGCGACGACAAACAACAGATCGTCGCGCGATTGCGCACCACGGTTGATCTCGGCGATCTCGGCGACTGCGACTTCGTCATCGAAGCCATAACCGAAAACCTCGACGCCAAGGCGGAAGTCTTTCGCACCCTCGACCGTCTCTTGCGGCCCGAAGCCATTCTGGCCAGCAACACCAGCTCGATTTCCATCACGCGGCTGGCGGCGATCACCGCGCGCCCGGAACGTTTCATCGGCATGCACTTCATGAATCCTGTGCCGGTGATGAAGCTGGTCGAGATCATCCGCGGCCTGGCCACCTCGCAGGCGACCTACGACGCCACACGCGAGCTGGCCGAAGCGATGGGCAAGACGGCAGTCGAAGTCAACGACGCGCCCGGCTTTGTCTCGAACCGCGTCTTGATGCCGATGATCAACGAGGCGATCTTTGCGCTCTATGAAGGCGTCGCCACGGCAGCGGCAATAGACGAAGTCATGAAGCTCGGCATGAATCACCCGATGGGGCCGCTGACGCTCGCCGATTTCATCGGTCTGGATGTTTGCCTCGCCATCATGAATGTGTTATATGATGGCTTCAACGACTCGAAGTACAGACCGTGCCCACTGCTGAAGAAATATGTGGACGCCGGCTGGTTGGGTCGCAAGACCGGAAAGGGCTTTTACGAATATTAACGGCCTGCTCCGAATGCACTCGTAGAATTGGCTACCGGAGCCAGTTTCAAGGCGGTCGGGCCAAAGTTATTAGTCGGGAAAGCGAGTCGCCTGGTTGAAATGATATTCTGTCAACGTTGCACTCATCCGAATCCTTACTCGCGCGAGACCTGCGGGGCTTGTGGCATGAAGCTGATGGTGATCACGCCGACGCCAACGCTCTCTGCCTATGGCGGCATCGAAAGTTTGCTGCGCCCGACCATCGAAGAACATCTGCTCGAACGCATCAGCGCGCTCGAAGCCGAGATGCGCGGCGCGCACGAGCGCATCGAGTTGTTGCTTGAATTGCTGCACCGGCAGGCGACCAGCGGACTCTATGACCACGCCATGCTCGACGCTCTGGTCGAACACCTGTCGGCGCGCGGCGCTGTCGAAGGCAACGAGTTGGAAACCTTGTGGCGCGACCGCGTCGCCGAGCATTATGAGGAGGTCAGCGAGCAGGAACAGTTCGAGAAGCGCATCGAGAGCATGTTGCAGAGCTTCAACGGCGACAACTTCGATCTCTTCGCACGCCTGCTCGATACCGGCGCCGATCTCTTCATCGATAATCCCAAGCGCGGCATTCGTTATTTCGAAAAGGCGCTGTTGCTCGACGCCTTGAACAAAGAGTTGGCGTCGTTCATCGGCGAGCATTTCTTCCGCATCAACAAGCCGGTACTGGCGCGCGCCTACCTTGAGCGCGCCGTCTCAAGCGGCGCTGAAAACTGCCTGGCGCTGCTGATGCTCGGCGTCATCTGCGGCGACGACGGCGACCTCGACTCAGCCAAAGGGCACCTGGGCCGCGCCCTGAAGATCAAGAAGAACTCCTTCACGGCGCACTATGGCATGGGCCGCATTCTGGTCAGCGAAGGCAAGCTGCACGAAGCCATCATGCACTTGAAGCGGGCGCTAAGGCTTAAGCCGACGCCGGAGATGTACTACATCGTCGGGCGCGCTTACCTGGAAGAAGGGCGCACAGAGATCGCCGTGCGCCACCTGCGCCGCTGTGTCGAGATGGACCCGCAGTTCGACGCCGCGCTTTATCACCTGGGGCTGATCTATCTGCGCCAGGACGACCTGACGCTGGCGCAGGAGCACTTTCGCGCCGCCTACGAAATCAACCCGCGCGAATCGCGTTACCGCACGGCGCTGCGTGCGCGCAAGGCGGCCCAGCTCGCGCCGCTGCCGGTCTTCGGGCGCACGGCGGTGGCGAACCGCAAGGTCGTCACCAGCGGCGACGAGCGGTTGGTCGAGCTGTTGCGCAATGATCTGCTTGAACCTGCCCTTGTTGAATCCGAGAGCCGAAAAGGCCACAAGCGCGGCTGAGAAAATCTTGCAAACAAACAAAAAGCAGAAGCGTCGGGGGCTATCCCATCGCTTCTGCTCCTTGTCCCGCCGTCCGTCTTTTGCTTCCGGCGTTTGTTGTAGACTTCGTTTAATGCGTCGTGATACTTTCGTGCGAGCGGCTGCCGTTCGGCATGACCAGCACGCTGCGCGTCGTCAGGTCGAATCGCTTCTTGGTGTCTGTCGTCAAGCTATAAACATCAAATCCGAAACTGTCGAGATACATCGCGAGATCGTCGTCCCTGGAAATGTACAGAATCGGCTGGTGCCCGAAGTAGTCTGTGATTTCGAGGAGCCGCTCGATGACCTCAATCGGGGAAAATGTTTTTGCCGGATCCCGGAAGCTAGCCATCTTTAACTCCTTTCATACTCCTTCTACGTGTCTCAACCACCTTTAGTTTGTTTCACTCAGCAATTAGGATGCCGCCGCCGCGAGTGAAGTTGTTTTTTATTACGATCAGCGGCTACGGAGAGAACGATGCGGGGGCTAGGACTTGCGAACGAGGGCGCGGGGACAAAAATCAAAAGGCCGGCAACAATGACCGGCCCGTTTCGCGAAATGAAGAGTGTCGAGAGAGTGAAGTCATAACCATTGGACGTCTAGCCCTCAATCCGCAGAAGTTGCGCTTTCGGCCTTCTTACTGCTCTTTTCAGACTTCGGCGACTTCTCCGCCTTGTCCGATTTGTCCGACTTGGGTGTGGATTTGCCCGGATAGTCGGTCACATACCAGCCGCCGCCTTTCAGTTGGAAGCTGGTGCGCGAGAAAATCTTCTCCAGCTTGCCGCGACACTTTTCGCAGCGCTTGAGCGGCGCGTCCGACACTTTCTGCATCACCTCAAGGTGCGAGCCGCACTTTTCGCAGACATACTCATAAATCGGCATAGTGTCGCATTACCTCCAAACATTTCTCGCAAGAGACAGTACAATTCTAACACGCTGGCATGGTCGCTACAAGACTTGACGCATGACGCTAGCGGCGGCCCGCTGCGCATTTTGGAAAAATGCGCAGCGGGCCGCTCGTCTGCGGACGACCGAGAAACAATCAATGATTTGTCTTGCTTCCGTTCAGCGCGGATTCATAATCGTGCGCCCGGCGCGGCTCACAGATGCTTGCTGAAGAAGCTCAAGGCGAGATAGCCGAAGTAAAACTTGAACGGCGTTTTGCCCATGGTGTAGTGGCCCCAGGGCACCAGGCGGCGCTCGTAGGCGAGGCCGTGGCGCTCGCACTCTTCGAACAACAGGCGCGACAGCGACGGCGGGAACGACAGGTCGTAACGCGCGGAAATAAACAGACCGTGGCGCGGGTTGCGCATCAGCTTCTCAATATAAGCGTTCGGGCTGACGGCCAGCCAGACGCGCCGCACCTCGTCGCGCGTCAGCGCCGTTTCTAGGCTGCGCCGCACATGCGATGTGCTGATGCCTTCCCAGACAACGTCGCCGAAATAGCTCGATACGTGATTATAAGCGCCGACCCGCAGCCGTTCGTCATGGACGAAGGCGAGAAAGGCGATGCACGAGCCGATGCTCGTCCCGGTTATGCCGATGCGCTCGTAGCCCTGCTCGATCAACCAGTCCACAGTGCCGCGCACGTCGAGCACCGCCTGCCGGCAGGCTTGTAGCGTGCGGCCCACGTTGGCGCTGACCATATAGTCGGCGCGCACCAGACCTTCCGGCGTGCGGCGGTCGTGATAGGGCAGGCTCAATCGCAGGGCGGCGACGTTGATGCGGTTGAGCAACGCGCACAGCCCGACATGGCTTTCGGCGTCGGCGTTCCATTGCGGCAGCACGATGACGGCGCGACGGCGAGCGCGCTCGGCATCACTCGTCGCTCGCGCGTTGCCGCGCGCCGCTACAGGAAAGTAGCGCGCATGCACCGTGTTGTTCCTGGCATAAGGCGAGCGCACATGGCTTGGGAACTTCAACCATTCGCCGTCAAAAGTGAACTCGCGCACCGGCGGTGCGGTAAAGAAGTGATCGCTTTCGCTGAGCGCCCGCTCATTTAGCGCAAAGAGCAGGTCGCGCGCCGCCCGCCAATGGCCTTCATGGCGACGGGCGGGCGGCGCGTCGAGGTGCTCGCCCAGATGGTCGAGTCCCCAGTCGAAGGGGATCGCCATGCGATTGACGTCTCTCCGCGACAGTTTGCGTTCCCAGCGATGAATGACGTGCCGCAACATAATGGCTCACTTCGCAGGACAAGGAAGACGCCTATTGTAGAGAACTGCGGCGACGCACTCAAGCAGCGCCGCGTCTTTAAATGACAGGCCGCCGAGTTTTACAACTTTTTTCACAGGTTTGAAATTTTTTTGCAAGAACCTGGCGCGCTTTTGCGTCTATTAGGTATAGAGGGCGAAAACATGATGATCTCTGCAATCAGCAATCCCCACGAAGGCGCGCCGTTGATGGTCTGCGTCTACGACTGCGCGTTGGACTGTGGCCAGCCATATAATGAGCTGGCGCCGATCTGCTTCCGGCTCGGCTGCGCATTTGCCGAAGCGCGCTGGCAGACGGCGCTTGCCAAGAATGCCGACCTTGCGCAGCTCGTCCACATCCAGGTGAATCAAGATTGTCCCAGCTTACGCCACAGATAGCTCGCCCGACCCGCACTTCAACCCAAAGGCCACTATTCTATCTGAGCAATTAATCTCCTGGCACTTCTCTTGCCCTTCTAAACGCTGCGAGCAGCAATTGCACGGGCGAGCGTGTTAAAAACGAACAGCAGAAACGTAGCTTGTCCGCGGCTTGCACGAAAAGCTTGCAATCAGCCGGGGCACTAAGAGGGCTTAGATAAGCGATATGGCGAAATCAAAAGAAATGATTCTGGTCATCGAAGACGACGAATACTCGCGTGACGCGCTGGCGCACCTGCTGGCCGCCGAGGGCTACGAAGCGCAATCGGCGAGCGATGGCGAAAGCGGTCTCAAGAAAGCGCACGAGACGCAACCGGACGTCATCATCCTCGATTTGAATCTGCCGGGCATTGACGGCAAGGCGGTCATAAAGATGATTCGTAACGATGGGCCGCTCGCCGATGTGCCCATCCTCGTCGTCACCGGCGACGAAGACCACGCGGCGAAGTCGGCGGTCACTCTGGGCGCTGACGGCTTTCTGACCAAGCCTGTCGAGTTCGACGATCTCATCCGCGCGATTGATGACCTGAAGGCCGGGGCGCATCGCGCCGCCTGAATGGCGGCAGTCTGTTTGAAACCATCAAGAGAGGTTGACCGACCGAGTGGCAATCGCAATCGTTCTCGCCGTCCTCATCATTGCAGTCATCTTGTTCGTTACCGAAGCGCTGTCGATTGATCTGGTGGCGGTATTGATGCTGCTCGGGCTGACCTTAACCCGCGTGCTCGACGTCAAAGAGGGACTGTCGGGGTTCAGCGACCCGGCGGTGATGACCATCGCCGGCTTCTTCGTCATCTCGGCGGCGCTGTTCAACACCGGCGTTGTCGAAGCCATCGGGCGGCACATCCATCGGGTCTCCGGCTCCAACAAAACGATCTTCCTCGGCGTGTTGATGCTGGCGGCGGCGGCGCTGGCTTCGTTCCTGAGCAACGTCGTCACCACAGCGGTGTTGATGCCGGCGGTCTTTGCCATCGCCCGGCGTTTGAAAGAGCCTGTGTCGAAGTTCCTGATGCCGCTGTCGTTCGCCGCGGTGCTGGGCGGCAAATGCACACTCGTCGGCTCGTCAACCAATCTGGCGGTCAACGGCCTGCTGTCGTCGAATTATGACAAGTACCACATCGAGCCGTTCTCATTGTTCGACTTTGCCCCCATAGGCATTCCGCTGGTCATCGTCGGCATCATCTACCTGCTGACGGTCGGCGTACGATTGCTGCCGAAGCACGACGCCGAAGAGTTCGACGAAGAGTTCGCGCCCAAGGAGTTCGTCACCGAAGTGGTGATCGCATCTGAGTCGCCGCTCGCCGAAAAGACGCTCGCCGAAACCGACTTCCGCGGAACCTACGACCTGCAAGTTCTCGGCATCGTGCGCAGCGGCGAGCGATTGTTGCCGCAACGCGACTCGCGGTTGGCAACCGGCGACACGCTGCTCGTCAAAGGCAAGCTCGATCAAATTCTCAGCATCAAAGACGCGCAGGGCTTAGAGATCAAAAGCGACCGCACGCCGTACCGCCCCGAAGAGCAGACCGACACGGTGATCGTCGAAGCCATCCTTTCACCGAACTCGGCCTTCGCCGGGCGTACGCTGAAAGCCATGCGCTTCGGCTCGCGCTATCACGCCGACGTGCTGGCGGTCTACCGCCACGAGCGCGCCCTGCACGAAAAACTGAGCGGCATTCGCCTGGCCTTCGGCGACGTGTTGGTGATCCAGGGCAGCGCCGAAAACATTGACCAGTTGCGCGAAGACCCGAATTTTCTGACGCTCGAAGATGTCGAGCATACGCCGCTGCGCCGCAACAAAGCCTTTCTCGCCGTCGGCATCTTCGTGCTGTCGGCCATCATCGCCGGCCTCGGCATTGCGCCGATTGCTCTGGTGGCGCTGGCGGCGGCGGCGGCAATGATCCTGACGCGCTGCATCACGATCAAAGAGGCTTACGACCGCGTCGAGTGGACGGCGATTGTCTTGATTGCGGCGACCATCCCGCTCGGCATTGCGATGGAGAAGACCGGCGCTGCCATGATGCTGGCCAACTACGTGACGCGCTATTTCAGTTTCGGCGGGCCGATGTTGGTGCTGGCGGCCTTCTTCCTCTTCACGATCATCCTGACGCAGCCGATGGCCAACGCCGCCTGCGCGCTGATGATCGCGCCCATCGCCATCAACGTTGCCAACCAGATCGGCGCCAACCCGCGGGCTTACGCGATGACCATTGCCATTGCTGCGAGCTGCACCTTCCCGACGCCGCTTGAGCCGGTAACCGCCATCGTCTACGGCCCCGGCAAGTACCGCTTCTCGGATTATGTCAAAGTCGGCGGACTGCTGACCCTCGTCGTGATGATCGTCACCCTCATCGTCGTCCATCTGCGATGGGGCGTGTGAAGAAATGATGAATGAGAAATGATGAATGATGAACTGCCGGAGGACAGGCGGTAGGCTTAAGTCTACCGCGCCCGTTGCAATGGGACTGGTCTCCCTCATTCATCATTCATCATTCATTCTTCATCATTCGAACGTTGCGTGCGGCTGGAATCTGTAGTGAAATAGAGTTTGGCCCAAGTATTCATCATGCGGATTCCGGCACTCATCATCGCCGCCTTGCTCTTAACCTTCAGCGCCCCTGTGCTCGCACAAAACAACGAAACGCCCGCTCAAGCAAAACAGAACAAAGCAGCGACGGACAATCCACTGGCTGAGCCGGGTGCGGTTTCGACTTCGCGGCTGGCCTTGCCGTTCAAGCGCATCTGGCAGCACCTGACCGACGATGCGCTGGCGGTGCCACCGACGCTCGATGGCGCGCGCATCTATCTGCCGCTTACGGGCGGGCGCGTCTTCTGTCTCGACCGCGACACCGGAACGCTGCTGTGGTCGGCAGAGCCCGGCGGGCTGATCAGCGCGCCGATTGCCGCAAGCGATCAAGTCATCTACGTCGCGACGCGCAAGCTCGCCGCCGATGGCTCGGAAGCCGGCGCCAGTCTGCTTGCCGTTGATAAGACGACCGGCCTGACGGCCTGGGTGAAAGATTACCCGCGCGCCTTCGCTTCGCCGCTCGCGGTCAGTAATGGGCGGCTTTATGTCGGCAGCACCGACGGCGCTTTCTATGCGCTCGACGCCCGCAACGGCAACACAGTCTGGAAAGTCGCCACTCAAGACGTGGTGCATGGCGCGGCGCTCGTCATCGCGAATGTCGTCGCCTTTGGCAGCGATGATGGCGCGCTGCGCGTCGTCGAAGCCGAGACCGGCAAGCTCGTCTGGAAGCTGCAAACCGGCGGCAAGATTACCGGGCAGCCGGCCAGTGATGAACGCGTCTTCTATGTCGGCTCCGGCGACGGTTATGTCTATGCGGTCGAGCAGGCGACGGGCAAGCTGCGCTGGCGGTCGCGCACCGGCGCGGCCATCGAAGCGCCGCCGGTGATCGTTGGCGACCGCGTGCTGATCGCGTCGTTCGACAACTTCGTTTATGCGCTGGCGCGCACGAGCGGCGACCGCCTGTGGAAGCGGCGGCTGGAGAATCGCATCACCGCCGCGCCCATCGTCGAAGGCGATGCGGCGATGGTGGCGCCGTTACGCGGCGATTACGTCGCCGTCTTTCTCAATGCCAATGGCCGGCGCGTGAATCTTTACCAGCTCGATAAAGACTACGAAATCGTCGCCGCGCCCATCTTTGCCGGCGACCGGCTGATTCTTGCCACGAGCCGTGGCCTGGTCGTCGCCACCGCCTCGCGCCCCGCAGACCATCCCGCCAACGCAATCAAGAAATAAGCCGCCGCGCGCCCTTCCCTGCACTTCTGGCACTGTCATTGCAACTGAACACCGCATGTTCTGGATATGAACCGCAAGCGAACAAATGGAGGGAAACGTCTATGGCAGATCAGAAGAAACAGGACAGTCAGATCAACACGGACGACCGTTTATCATCGAGCGATCAAGGCAAACGTCAATCGAGCGATCCGGGGCGCACGCCGGGCAGCGCCGAAGGCGACCGCCGCACCGTTGAAGACGACCTGCGCAACCAGAGCGGCAATCGACAGTCGTCTTAGTTAAGGATTATCCTTTCCGCAGATCACTCGGAAAGGAACGAGCAAATTGAAACTGGCAACCTGGAATGTCAATTCGATCACCGCGCGCCTGCCACTGGTGACGCGCTGGATTGAAGAAGCGCGGCCCGACGTGCTCTGCTTGCAAGAGATTAAATGCACCGACGACCGCTTCCCGGCTGACGCGTTTGCGGCGCTCGGCTACGAGTCAACCATCTTCGGCCAGCGCACCTACAACGGCGTCGCCATCGTGTCACGCGAGAAGTGCCGTGATGTGCAGCGCGGTTTTCCTGACGACGCGGCGGACGCGCATGCGCGCTTGCTTGCCGGGACGGTTGACGGCGTGCGTATCGTCAACGTCTACATCCCCAACGGCCAGGCGGTCGGCACCGACAAGTACGTTTTCAAGCTGGGATGGATGCGACGCCTGCGCGAGTTCTTTGATGCCAGCTACACGCCGCGCCAGCAGGTGTTGTTGTGCGGGGATTTTAACGTCGCGCCCGAAGACCGCGATGTGCATAACCCGAAGCTCTGGGAACACCGCGTGCTGTTCAGCAAGCCGGAGCGCGAGGCGCTCTCGGAGATCAAAGACTGGGGCTTCGTAGACGCCTTTCGCCTGCACAACGACGAGCCGAAGCAGTTCTCGTGGTGGGACTATCGCGCCGGCTCGTTCAAGCGCAACCTCGGCCTGCGCATCGATCACATCTGGACGACCGAGCGACTGGCGGCGCGCACGACCGGCGCTGCCATCGACGCAGCGCCGCGCAGTTGGGAGCGGCCATCAGACCACGCGCCGGTCATTGTAGAAATGATGAATGAGAAATGATGAATGATGAACTGGCGGAGCTTGCGCCCATTGCAGGGCCATGATTGTTCCATCATTCATCATTCATCATTCATCATTCATCATTTTCAAGGAGCGAGCTATGGGTAAGCAGATAAACAACAAACTGTTTCTTGGCGCGCTGGGGGCGGGAGCCTTGCTTGCAGCGCGGGTGCTCATTCGTCAGGCCAACGCCTACAGCTTTCGCGGACAGGTAGTGTTAATTACCGGCGGCTCACGCGGGTTGGGGCTGTTGATCGCTCGCGAGCTGGCCCGCGAAGGCGCGCGGTTGGCCATCTGCGCTCGCGACGAAGACGAGTTGCAACGGGCGCAAGCAGAACTTGGCCAGATGACCGAAGTCATCGCCATCCCCTGCGATGTCAGCGACCGCCAGCAGGTCGAAGCCTTCGTGGAGGCGGCGCAGAACCACTTTGGCCAGATTGATGTGCTGATCAACAACGCTGGCATTATTTCTGTCGGGCCAATGGACGTGATGACCGTTGAAGATTACGAGCAGGCCATGCGCATCCACTTCTGGGGGCCGCTCTACGCGGTGCTGGCGGTGCTGCCGGGGATGCGACGGCGCGGCCAGGGGCGCATCGTCAATGTCTCGTCCATCGGCGGCAAGCTCAGCGTGCCGCACCTGCTGCCTTACAGCGCCAGCAAATTCGCGCTCGTCGGTTTGTCCGAAGGCTTGCGCGCCGAGCTGCGCAAAGACGGCATCATCGTAACAACCGTTTGTCCCGGCCTGATGCGAACCGGCAGCCCGCGCAACGCCAGCTTCAAGGGCCAGAATGAAGCCGAGTATGCATGGTTCAAGATCAGCGACTCGCTGCCACTCACTTCAATGAACGCGCGGCGTGCCGCCCGCCAGATCATTGACGCCACGCGACACGGCGACGCTGAAGTGGTGTTAACCGTTCAGGCAAAGGCGGCGGCGTTGTTTCACGGCGTCTTCCCAGGATTGACGGCAGACCTACTCGGCCTGGTCAATCAGCTCTTGCCTGATGCCGGCGGCATCGGCACCGGGCGCGCGAAGGGCCGCGCCAGCGAATCCGAGCTGAGCCGCTCGTGGCTGACGGCGCTCACAGACCGCGCCGCAGAGGAGAACAACCAGGTCCACTGAGCCACGCCGCTCATCCGCCCCAAGCAAGTCCTGGCCAGGAGGCTGACGCTCTTGGCCAGCCGGCGCTTTTGTGATGTAATTCACAAATCCGCGTCCTGCGCCTATATTGCTTGAACACCCCGAAGTCGCCGTGTTAGGTTCATTTGCATCCCACATCCGTAACCACCCGCAGTTGACCGCCGGGATGTTCAGTCCAGTCGTCCCTTGCAGCACCAGACCACGGAGGAGGAATCAACCAATGAGCCAGGCGAAATCGAAGACCAGAATCATCATAGCGGCGGCGTTGCCGCTCATCTTACTGGTGCTCCTGATGGGCGTGCGCGCAGGCGGCGCGCGGGCGCACAGCGCCGCCATGCGGCCAGAGACATTCCTTGTCACCAACCGCGATGACAGCGGCGAAGGCTCCCTGCGAGATGCGATCAATCAGGCCAACATGACAGCAGGGCCGGACACCATAGAATTTGATAAGGCTGCGTGGGGGACGATCACGCTGACCTCTGGCGAGCTGCTCATCACCGACGACCTGACGATCACGGGGCCGGGCAGCAGCATCGTCACCGTCAGCGGCAATGATCAATCGCGCGTCTTCGAGATCAACAGCGGCATCACCGTAGACATCTCCGGCCTGACCATCAGTGATGGAATCGCCTTCAGCGGCGCCGGCGCTTCTCTTACTGGCGGCGGCATCTTGAACAATGGCTCGCTGACGCTCACGAACGTGGTGCTATCGGGCAACTCAGCCCTTCAAGGCGGCGGCATCGCGAATAACGGCTCGCTGATGATCGACAACACTACACTATCGGGCAACTCAGCCATTCAAGGCAGCGGCCTCTATAACAGCGTGGGGATGGTGACCATTACCAATAGCACGCTGTCGGGCAACTTTCCCCGAGGCGTTCCGAGTGACGGCGGCGGCATTTTTAACACCATGGGGGGCACCGCAACCATTATCAACAGCACGTTGTCAGGTAACACCGCGAACTTCGGCGGCGGCATCTTCAATAACTTCAACTCGACCGCGAATATCAGCTTTACGACTATAGCACTGAATAGCGCCGCCATCGGCGGTGGCGTTGACAACAACTCCAACGCGACGATGAACATCAAAAACTCCATCGTCGCCAATAACCCGTCGGGCGGCGATTGCTTTAACTTGGGGACGTTCAACGCTAGCGGCGTCAACTTCACGACCAATGGCACCTGTCCGGGCTTCACGCAGGTGCCGGCAACGGGCCCCGGCGGGCTGAACCTCGGCCCGCTTGCCGATAACGGCGGCCGGACGCAGACGCACGCCCTGCTTCCGGGCAGCGTCGCCATTGATGCCGCCCCCGACTGCACCCCGCTAAATAGCAAGACTCCGCTCGAAACCGATCAGCGGGGCATTTTCCGCCCGCAAGGCTCGGCCTGCGATGTCGGCTCTTATGAAGCGGCGCCCTGCACCACTCAGCCGTCGATCTTCTGCCCGAAAAGTTTCTCTGTCTCGACCGACGCCAATCAGTGTGCCGCGAAGGTCGACTATTCGCTGCCGCCGACCGACTGCCCGTGCAATGCGGGTGGTGGTGGCGGCGCTAGGCCGTCCTCGCCGAAGACGGTTTCGCCCAAGGGGGCGTCCTGTACGCCGAGTTGCGCGCCGCCGCCCGGTTCAAACTTCCCGCGCGGCACCACTACGGTTAACTGCTCGGTGACCGACATCAACAACGCCACGGCGATGTGCTCGTTCACGATCACGGTTACCGATCAGGTGCCGCCGGCGCTCTCGTGCCCGGCGAGCGTCACCAAGAGCACAGACCCGAACCAGTGCCAGGCAGTCGTTACCTACACGGTGACGGCCAATGACAACTGCGATGGGCCGGTGCCGGCGACCTGCACACCGCCGTCAGGCTCGACTTTCCAGAAGGGCACGACGACCGTGACCTGTACGGTGACCGACAGCTCGCAGAATGTCGCCACCTGCATGTTCCCGGTAACGGTCAACGACACGCAGCCGCCTTCGCTCACCTGTCCGGCCAACATTACCACCTCCGCGCCGGTCGGCAGCAATTGTGTGGTCGTCACTTACCCGACGCCGACGGCCAGCGACAACTGCCCCGGCGTCACCGCCAGTTGCACGCCGCCTTCGGGCAGTTGCTTTGCGCGCGGCGCGACGACCGTCACCTGCACGGCGACCGACTCCTCGGGCAACACGGCGAGCTGTTCGTTCAGTGTGGCGATCTTCGACCTCTGCATTCAAGACGACAGCAACCCGACGACCGTCGTGCTGGTCAACACGGCGACCGGCGATTACCGCTTCTGCTGCAATGGCACGACCTTCACAGGCCGTGGCAAGATCACGATTCGCGGCAACACCTACACGCTCGAACACAACGCCGCCGACCGGCGCGTGCTGGTGACCGACGACGAAGGCGTTCACAAAGCCACGGCAAGCCTGCAACTGCCGCCTGGTATAACGCGCTGTACGATCAACGACCGCGACACGCGCAACAACACCTGCCAGTGCCAGTGACCGGCAGCCAACCTGAAAAGAAAACGCCGGTGCTTGAAGTCAAGCACCGGCGTTTTGCTTTGTAAAATGAGAGCGGAGAAGGAGGGATTCGAACCCTCGATAGGCCTTTACAGCCTATAGCGGTTTAGCAAACCGCCGCCCTCAGCCACTAGGCGACTTCTCCATTAAGAACCGCTTCAGTATAGCGGAAGGCGCTTGAAGCGGGCAAGCGCAGGCCCAATTTTCGCCCCGCTTCATCACTCTGCGCTGCCATCATCGTCGCCGCTGTCGTCTGCGTCATCGCCCGACTGCTCGCGTTTCATCTTGTCGATCTCTGCCGCCGAGAGGACGTGCAGTACGGTGGCTTTCGCGTCCGAGTAGACAATCTCGAATTTGCCGCTATCCATCGCCGCATCCATAAAGTCCGAGTGCCCATTTTCTGTGAAGACATACTCGGCCCCGAAATGTTCGCGGATTAACGGCGCGGCGTCGGTTTCATCGCCGAGCGTGATGCGATTGTAGAGTTTCCATAACTCCCGGTCGCGGTCGTAAAGATAAGTCGGGTCCAACCCGGTGATATAAGGGTTCGCCGGGTTGTAGTAGTAGAGCATCGGGAAGTCGCTCCAGTTGGTGTTGAAGATCATCGCCCCCGCCGGCACGTTCGCGGCGATCCATTCGCTCGCGCCCTGGTAATCATACGGGTTGCGTTCAGACTTCATGTCGGCGCGTGCCCCTATAACCGTAAAGACCACCGTAGCGCCGACGATGACCGCGGTGATGGCCGCAGTGACCGCGGCGACGGCGCGCTCGCGCCTCTGCCTGAACCATGAGCGATCAAACTCGGCAAGGCGCGGGCTGATCGTAAACGCCGCGAAGACAACCGCGAACGGCGGCCAGTATTCGACGAAGCGCCGCGACTTGAACATCATCAACAACAGTGCCAGCGCCACCAGCAGGAAGAAGAGCGGCTTCAGGTCGCGCGCCCGCCGCCGGTATTCGAACGCCGCCAGCCCCGCAAAGAAAATCACAAACGCCAGCCCGCTCAGCCGCAGCAGATCCCATGCGTCATACGGATACCACTCGATGCCGACCTCCACGGCATAGCCTGAGCCGGCGGTGGCTTTCATCAGCAGATGCTCCCACAGCAGGTGCAGGTTCTTCGGGAAGTACGGGTTGATGACCAGACCGGCAACGATGCCTGCGAGCGACCAGAGCGGCGCGCGCCATTCGATGCGCCGCTCGGCCAGATAGACCGCTACCGAATAGAGCACTGCCAGAATGAAGATCAACGGAAACAGACTGTAGTACCAGACGAAGGCAAACGACAGCAGCCCCAGCCACGCGTACTTGCGCTTCAGTATCAAGTAAGCGCCCAGCCCGATCATGCCGAGCGACAGCGCCGGCGCCCGCGTCATGGACATGCGGTAAAGGAACGGCTCGGAGCCGGCGATGATTGGCGCCAGCCATAGCCAGCGATAACGCACGTCGAAGGCGACGAGCAGCCCGAACAGCGACAGGATGCCGAGACTCGAAAATGTCACCGCCGCCAGCTTCGCCCCCAATCGCATGTCGTTGCCGAAGGTAAACGGCGTCAGCAAGAGGTGAAAGAGATAGTGATGATCTACGTAGTCCTGCTCGTTGAGGATGGTGAGTGGCAGCGATTGAAAGCGCGGCAGGTGCGGGAACTGCTCGCGCAGCGTGCGGCTCCAGCGCATGTGATAGAAGCCGTCGTTATCGAGGATGGCCGGCCCGCCGAACTCGATCCAGCGCATCACTACCAGAATCAACGCGAAGGCGATGACCAGCTCGACCGGCTTAGGGACGACAAAGCGGCGCGGCGCGCGCCGCAAGGCGGTCGCATGAGCTTGCTCGATCATCTCTTGATCGGTCTGCATACGAGCGGCGGAGAGGCTTACTTGATGCGGCCAGCGATCTCGTCGAGGCGGCGGCGCAGTTGTTCGAGCTGCGTGACGGCTTGCTTCGCCTGGTCGCTCGTGAAGCCGCCCAGCGCCGTCGCTAGCGAGGTGATGCGCTGCCGCAAGGTGTCGGCTTCGCGCTGCGCTTCGCCCTTGTTGAAGAAGCGATAGAGATTCGAGCTGACGCGCCGCTCCATCTCGTCAACGCTCGCCGTCAACTCGCCGACCAGCCCTGCGAAAGCGATACTCTGCAAAGCGGCGAGCCGCGCCGCCTGATCTTCGCGCTCTTTCGCGGTGCGGTTGCTCAACTCGTCTGTGCGCGCTTCGAGCTGTTTGGTCAGGCCGATGATGTCGGTTTCGAGCTTTTCAGTGCGCGTGCCGATGCCAGAGGCTTGCGCTTCGACGCGGCCAACCTCTTCGCTGGCGCGCGTGGCGCGGCCTTCCAGCTCTTTCAGCTTGGCTGACAGTTGCTGCTCGACCGACTGGGCCATCTGCCGGGCCGCCGCCGCATCACCCGCGGCCTGACCTGCGCGGGCTTCGGCCTGCGAGCCGACCTGCGAAATCTGTTGCGGCAAGCCTGTGGTCGCCTGCTGAAGCTGCGCCGTCGTGCTCTTCAACGAGCTGACGTCGGTTTGCGTCGCCGCCAGCACTTTGTACTGCTCTTTGAAGCGATGGTCGTTCTGGTAATCGCTCTCATCGATCTCGGACTCGACGCCGGCAACACGCGCCGTAAGCGGCGCGGCAGCAGGCGTATTCAAGGGAGCGCGATAGACCGTCGCGTAGGTCGCGCTCGCCACGCCGTTTGTCGGGTTGATCTCATTTTCAGCTTTGCTGCCGAAGAGCAAAAACGAGCGCATCAGCCCCACCTGCGTTGCCGGGTTGGGGCGGTTGCTCGATAACTGCATCGCATACATCACGGCCCAGCAGGCGAAGACGAAAAGGATGGTGAAGATCGCCAGCCGCATAAATCCGCGATGCACGCGGCTGAGCAATATGAGCGGCGTGTCGAAAAACGGCGGCGTGGTAATCTCGCCGCGCTCGGGAAACGATTCGTAACGCCGGCGCAGCCTTGACGGTGTGCCGACTGCCGGCTCGCTTTCATAGCTGCTGACCCTGCGTTTGCCGCGACCGCTGCCCGCCATGCGCTCCCAGAACGACAGCGCCGGGCCTGTAAGCAAGACGACTAAAAAAGCAAAGCCATAGAGCGCCAGCGTGCCCAGCCCCCATAGCCGCATCTTGCGCCCGACTTCGCCCAGATAAGCGCGATAGAGCCGCTGATCGCGCTCTTTCAAGTAAGGCTCGACCTGCCAGAGCCCGAGAAAGCGCTGATTGGCGGGGCCGGTGATGGCAGAGACTTCTTGCTCGATGCGATCTTCGGAATAGATGCGGTGGCGGTCAAGATAATAACGCAGCCAGTCGCGGAAGCCATTCGGGTCCTGGCCGCCGTCCAGGTATTCACTCATCGCCTGCATCGCCGGCGACTGCATCTGGTCTTTAGGATCAGGCGACCGCCACGCCGCATCATCCGAAACGTCGCCTTCGGAATAAATGCGCGCGATGATCCAGCGGCCCGGCCCCTGGCGCAGGTAAGCTTCGTAATCGCGCTGGAACTGCGGGTCGCTCATCAGCCAGTTGGCAGCAACCCACTGACGATAACTGGGGATGTTCACCTCGCGCGCTTTGGTCATTTCTTCGAGCGAGGTGAAATGGCGCACGGGATTCTTTGCTTCGGTGTTGCGAAAGACGAGATAAGTGGTGAGCGCCGAGATGACGATAGTGAGCAGCACAGCCGGCAGCGTCTTGCGCCACGAGCGAAAGAACCTGCCGCCGAATACCACGAGCAGCGCCAGCATCGGCGTCACGAAAAAGAAAAAGAAGCAGAAGACCTGCAAGTAGCCAGGGTCTTCGTGCGGCAGCACAGGGTTCCAACGCTTCGGCACCGGAGCCAATCTGACAAATGCCGCCGCCAGCAGCGCGATGAGCGCCAGCGCCAGTTGCTGGCCGACCACGAGCATCAAGAAGATGACCAGACGCGCCCCCCAGGGCCGCGCTTCGAAGCGTCGCATGAAGCTGCGCTCGGTGCGCTCATCAATCTCGCGGCGCAGAGCTAGCAAGTCATCGTCGGCGGCTTCGATCTGCGTGGCGTTCAACTCGCGGCGCAGCCGCGCCAGCTTGACAGTCGCCATCAACCGCGCGAACGGCGACATTCCGCGTTCGCGCGCATCGAGCGCTGCGATGTATTCGCGCAAAATATCCGTGTCTCTTGTGATAACCGTTTCCATATCTTATTGGGGCCGAGGGTCGGCGTCAGGTATCGATTCGCTCCACTGATCTCTGGCGCCGGCTCCTGAAATCAAGTTTGAAAATTTTGCACGACGCGCAGCTCATCGCCGGTGATCGCGTCGAGATAAACCGTCCATGAAAGCGAGCGGCCTGCGGTCACTTCCCAGGCCAGATGGACTTCGATGTTATCGCCTTTCTGAATCGGCAAGATGACCAGTTGACGGGCGCTGACTTCGGCGGCGTTCGTGACCTGGGCGCGCTGCTCGCGGCCCGCAATGTCCGTGTAAGTGAAGGTGCGACCGACGACGCGCTTCTGCGCTTCTTCGCGGGCGATCTGCGGGCGCTGCGGCAGGTCTGTGGTCGGGATGAAGCGGTCGTCGAGTTGCAACAGCCGGCCGTCGCTGCTGACCACTGCCGTCATCTCGCCATAGTTGCCGGCGACCGGGAAGCCATAGTTCGCCTGTCGATAAGTCAAGCGGTGCGTCGTCCCCGCCGCATCGCCTTTCGCGAGTGATACCGATGACGGGTCGGCGTTGAGCAGATCGCGCCAGCGATCAAGAAAGCTTTTCATGGCTTCACGCAGCGCCGTCGTGTCGCCGGCGCGTTCGGGCGGCGCTGGCATCAGCTTGATGCCGCCGCTGACGCCCAACAGCGAGCGCGGCGTGTTAATGATAGGATGCAGGTCGGGCGGCGTCTGCGGCACGGTGTAGGCGTCAAGCATGCGCCGCCATTCGCGCTCGGCTTTGGCGCGAGTGTCGGCGGAATCGCGAATGATTACGGGATAGTTTTTCTGCGCCGCGTTCGGCACTTTCGGCGACGAATCGCACGCCGTCAGCAGCGTGGCTGCCATGAGAAAAAAGATCATGCGAAGTGGAGTCATAGTGGAGCAGAAGCTAGAGCATACGTCCTGTCTTTGATCGTCCGCCGCACGGCGTGCAGTCGAAAATTCAATTATTCACCATGACAACAGCGCACGGCAAGCGGCGGGAAAGCCGGGGCTAGGGACTAGGGACTAGGAGCTGGTAAAAAAGAGGCATTGGCGCGGTGCTTTTCCGGCTAGTCCCCAGCCCCTGGTCCCTCTTATGATGGCTTTATGATTTTCGACTTCTTGTTGAAGCGATTGCGTCGCGCCGCGCCGGGCGAGATAGTTGAGACGGATGAAGACGAGAGCCTTGATCCGTCGAACCCTTTCCCGGAGCCGATGGTTATCGCTTTCCGCGATGTGCTAGACCTGCATTCAATCCCGCCCCGACAGGTGCGCGCCGTCGTCGAAGATTATCTTACGGAAGCTCACGCGCGCGGCTGTGGCGGCGTGCGTATCATTCATGGCAAAGGCATCGGCGTGCAGCGCGAGATCGTCCGCGGCATTCTCGCCCGCACTCCTTTTGTAAGCCACTTCTCAGATGCGCCGGGCGAGGCCGGCGGCTGGGGCGCAACGGTCGTCACGCTGAAAACAGATAGGGGCTAGGGATTAGGGACTAGTGCCGGAACAAGCATTGCAGCCGCCGTGCTCTTGTCACTTCCCTAGCCCCTAGTCCCCAGCCCCTAGCCCCTATCCTCATTGCACACGGCTCGGCGTCTTATGATAAATTATCCCATTATGAAACCAACTCTCAGGAACGCACATTGGATCGCCCTGCTCTGCCTGATGTTGACCGCCGCTTGCGCCGCCCTGGAAAGCAATAACGCGCCGGCGAATAATAACGCCGCACCGGCTGCCGATACAGCAAACGCCAACACGCCACCGACCTTGCAACCGGCACCGTCTTTGACTGCCGTGCCGCCGGCAACCGCGCCCGCGCCGACTGCAACCACGCCGCCTGTGCCTGCGACCGCGCAGCCGATCAGCCCGACGGCAGCCAAGCCTGCCGCGCAACCTGCCGCGCATGTGGAGGGGCCGAAACTGGTCATGGTCTCGCAGGAACACGATCTCGACTTCGGCAAGCAGCCGCAGGATAAGGCGCTGGTACGTCCCATCCGCATCAAGAACGGCGGCACACAAACTTTGAACATCGAGTCGGTCTCGCCAAGCTGAGGCTGCACCACCGTGGACTTCCCGAAAGTCCTCCGGCCTGGTCAGGTCGGCACAATCCGTGTCAAAGTCGAAACCGGCAAAGCGGCTGGCCCGCACACGAAATCGGTCACCATACGAACCAACGACCCGAGCGAGACGAGCCACGTCGTGCAGTTCAAGTTCGACGTGAAAGGCTGACGGCAGATGACCGATGGAGAGATTGTCTACGACGAGCTGCTGTCGGTGATGGGCCGCGGCCTTCAGCCCAACGCCATCCGCAAGCTGACCGCACTGCTCGGACGCCGCGACATCATTTCGCTGGCGGCGGGCGCGCCGAGCAGCGAGACTTTCCCCATCGAAGCGCTCGCCGAGATCGCCGCTCGCGTCATCCGTTCGCATGGCCAGTTCGCCTTGCAGTACGGCCCGACGCGCGGCCCGCAATCCTTGCTCGAAGCCATTGCCGAAATGCTCGGCGGGCGCGGCATCAACGCCACGACTTCCGAGATTGTCGTCACCTCCGGCTCACAGCAGGGGCTCGATCTGGTCGCCCGCCTGTTGATCGATCCCGATGATGTGGCGATGGTCGAACTGCCAAGCTACATCGGCGGCATCATTGCGCTGCACAACGCGCGCGCCGAGATGGTCGGCGTGCGCCAGGACGACGCAGGGCTGATCATCGAAGACCTGCGCGAAAAGATTCTCGACCTGCGCCACGCCGGGCGCTGTGTCAAATGCGTCTACACCATCCCCAATTTTCAAAACCCTTCGGGCGTGACCCTCGCTCTTGAGCGGCGCGAGCAACTCGTCGCGCTTGCAGACGAGTTCGACCTGTTGATTGTCGAAGACGACCCGTACTTTGATCTCGCGTTCAGCGCCGCAGAGCAGCCGCCGGCGATTGTCTCGCTGCGGCCTGAGCGAGTGATCTACCTCGGCTCGTTCTCGAAAGTGCTGGCGCCGGGATTGCGCGCCGCTTACCTGCGCGCCCCCGCGGCGATTGCCGCGAAAATCGAGCTGGCGAAAGAAGGCGCAGACCTTTCGACCAGCGTGCTCGATCAGGCAATCGTGCTGGAGGCATTGCGCTCGGGTCTGGTCGAAAAGCGCTTGCCGGAGTTGCGACAATTTTATGAAGTGCGCTGCCGGGCAATGCTCGATGCGCTTGACCAGTGTGCGCCGGCGTCGGCGCACTGGACGCGGCCCACAGGTGGCTTCTTTATCTTGCTTGAGCTGGCCGCCGAGCTGGACGCGACTGCCCTGTTGCCGCAGGCGCTTGATTGTGGTGTAGCTTACGTTCCCGGCCAGCCGTTCTTCGTTGACGGCGGCGGTGCCAGCACCTTGCGGCTGGCTTACTCGAAAGAGACGCCGGAAAAGATTAGCGAAGGCGTCGCGCGCCTGGGCCGCGTGCTGCGCGGCGAGCCGCGCGCCGAGGCCGTATGACCAGTCTTCCTCTCACCCCATTCATCGCCGTCATCCTGTTATTGCTGCCGGTCAAGCTGTCGCCGCGCACGATGATCAAGCTGGCGTTTTTTCTGTGGGCGTTGGGCGGCGCGGTTCTGGTGGCGCTGGGCGTCTTGCGTATGGCCGACGCGTCGTTGACGATCCGCGCCAGCGTAATTATCGCCACAAGCCTTGTGTGGCTGGTGATCGGCATCGCTAAAGGCAAGTACGTGCTGGCAAAGACTTCGCAGCGCAACATCGAGCGCTTGCGGGCGATGACCGAACCGCAGCGGCCCATACGGGTCTACAGCCTGCGTAGCTGGGTAGTCATCAGTTTGACAGTGGCGCTGAGCCTGGCGTTGACATTATTCAACACGCCGCCCTTCTGGCGCGGCGGCATCAACCTCGCCGTCGGCTTCGCGCTGTTGATGAGCAGCATCAATTATCTGATTAACCTTAAGGCGTGACGCGGGGCGCGGCGAGGGAAGAAAATGACGCGGCGACACGGTGAAGGAACAACATCGAGCCTTGTTGCTAAGTTCTCATGCTCCGCGTCGCCGTGTCCCCGTGTCCCCGCGTCGCTGTACCCTCGTGTTTCCACGTCGCTTTTGTGGCATTACTCACTATTTGCCCGGCCCGCTATAACGCGGCGTGTCACTCGTGGGTCACGCGGCTTGTCACTTGCATTTTGACGCTCAGTCAAGTTCTTTCATTCTGCGCGCAATGCGTCATTCATTATGGTTGAAGCCGTGCAATGACGGTTGCCGAGCGGTCATCTATTCGTGGTGATTTTTTTCGCTTCTCTGCATCACCTACCCCGAACTGATAGCAGCGCATGTTCTGGTACGCAAGTTGATATTGATAGGGCTGCCCCCAAGATATCCCGGCAGATTGAAGCGGACACACTAGATATTCTGTCGCCCCCTTTTGCCCCGTCCCCCGCATCGGAATGAGCATCTCCCCATGCTGGTTCCGATTCCCCCAAGCGCCGCAATGCTGTCGAGCCTTGCTCCGGCATTGCGGCGTTCTGCTTTACAGAGCAATTTACGGAAGCGGCACAAGGCGCAAGATGCGGTCGTCATCGCTTGCCGCTCGCCCGCGCCCATCGCGGTTCGAGGTCGAAAAATAGATCGTGCCGTCCGGCCCTTCCGCCACGTCGCGAAGGCGCCCGTAATCTCCGACCAGCAGGCGCTCCTGGCTGACGACGCGGCGACCGTCCAGCACTACGTGAATGACGCACTGGCCGCGCAGGCAGCCGAAAAAGTAATTACCGCGCCATTCAGGAAAGGTAGCGCCGCGATAAAACATGCCGCTCGCCGGGGCAACTGCCGGCGTGTATTCCAACAAAGGCGATTCCATCCCCGCGCCCGTCGCCTGATGATGAATCATCGGCCAGCCGTAGTTCTTGCCACGCTCGACGAGGTTGAATTCGTCGCCGCCGCCCGGCCCATCAAATCCCGACGGCCCATGCTCTGTCTGAAACATTACATTCGTGCCCGGCTGCCAATCGAGGCCCTGAGCGTTGCGGTGGCCGTACGACCAGATTTCTGCTCGCGCCCCGGCCTGCCCGGCAAACGGGTTGTCGGCTGGCACCGTGCCATCGTCATTCAAGCGCAGAGTCTTGCCGGCGAGTGAATCGAGCCGCTGCGCCAGCGCTCTTTCAGTGGCGTCGCCGGTTGTGATGTAGAGCTTGCCATCAGGGCCGAAGCGCAAGCGACAACCGGCGTGATTGGCCGCCGCCGGAATCCCTTCGATGATGACCCGGCGATCTACCAACCCTTCGCGCGCTTCGCGGAAGCGCACGACCCGGACGCCCTGGCCGCCAGCGCGATAGGCGTAGGCGAGATACAAGAGATGATTGCCGGCGAACTGTGGGTGCAAGGTCATACCCATCAAGCCGCTCTCGCCCGACGGCTCGACATCATTGATCGTGGCGAGCGGCTCCGGTCGCAGCTTGCCGTTTTCGATGACGCGCACGCGGCCCGGTCGCTCTGTGAAGAGGATGCGCCCGTCGGGCACAAAGACGATTGACCACGGAACCGTCAGCCCGCCGGCTACGGTCTCGACGCGAAAGCGCACCGCACCAGCCGTCACGGTTTCGCCCGCGCCTTTGCCTTCGGGCGGCGCGCGGTGGCAGGCGATCAGCAGGACAAGCAGGAGCGTTGCGCCGGCCAGTATTTTCATACTGAGTTAGACGGTAGCGGACGGCGGTTTCTTCACTGTTTGGGAGATTCTGTGGCACAAGGCGGTTAGCTTGCGCGCGGCAGTGCGCAAGCTAACCGCCTTGTGCCACACCAAACGCAAGCGCTTCATTGTGCCAGCACGGCTTCGGCCATCTCATTGGCTTCGTGGGCGCTGTGCTTTTCAAGATTGTAGACGGCAAAGGCTCGCCGCAACACCGGCAGGGCGACGTTTCTGACCGGCAAGCCGCGCGCCGTCACGCCTTTCTCTTGCCCCAGGTGCGCATGGCCATGCAGGGCGAGGTCGGCGCCCGCCTTGTCTATGGCTTCGGCCAGCAGGTAGCTGCCGAGGAATGGATAAATCTCCAGGCGCTCGCCGGCCAGTGTCTCTTTCACCGGCGCGTAATGCAGCAGGGCGACGCGGTAATCGGCGCGCAAGCCATTCAGCTCGTCGTAGAGCTGCGCCGCGATGCGCTCGGTGTGATGGACGTAGGCTTTCATCTCAGGCTCGCCGAAGGCGCTGCCGCAAGCGCCCGCGAAGCCGCCGCCGAACCCTTTAGCGCCGGCGACGCCGAGCGTCATGCCATTGATCTCAAGCGTTGTGCTCTCGCCTTCCAGCACCACCGCGCCGGCGCGTTCCAGCTCGTCGCGCACGCCATCTTGATCGTCGCTATGGTAATCGTGATTACCGAGGACGATGACGACCGGCACCTGCACAACGCCGATCTCTTCGGCCAGCACGCGCGCTTGAGCGCGCTCGCCATGCGTCGTCAGGTCGCCAGCGATCAGCATCACATCTGCGGCTTCGTGCAAACGGCTCCAGTGGTCACGCAGCCGACCGCGCGAGTCTTCTGAGAAGTGAACGTCGGCAATGGCGGCGACTCTAATCACAAATGTCCTCCGCCTGACAGGGACTGCCGATTTCGATCACCGTCAATTCGTTTCGCACATCCATGTCGGGCGCCGTCTCGGCAACGACTTCGGCGATGGCGCGGCGGCGTTCTTCGGTTGAGGTCTGCCCCATCAGGTGAATCTTGCCACCGACGATCATGACTTTGACATCGAGCTTGTTGGTGCGCGGGTGAGTCGCCAGCACCGATTGAATCCGTCCGACCAGATATTGATAATCCGTATTCATCCGTCTTTGCCTTCAGCAGAGTTCGAGCATATGTACCATCGTCTTGATAATTCGGTCGGGCACCAGCAGGTCGAGCGATTGCCCGAACAAGAGCATGCTGAGGACGCGCCGCGGCCCCTGGCGAGCGCGCTTCAGCAGATACTGCCAATCAATGTCGCAGGTGCGCAGGATGCTCAACAGGTCGAGCAGGTGGCGCACGGCGCGCGGGTCCATGCTGATGGTGTGCTCATTCAGCACCAGGGCTTTGATGACGAAGAGGTCTTCGTGGCTGAGCGTGCGCACCTGCCTGCCGTTGAAGTTGACGGTGATGGCGCGCTCGACCATCTCGTCATCAAGAAAGATCGGCCCGCTCGATTGAAAAATCACGTCAACCATGACGTTGTGCTTGAAGCCTTTGAAGAGCCACTTCGGGTCGGTCTTTTCGGTTTCGAAGCCTTTTTCGGCGAGGATGCCGAGAATGCGCTCGGCTTCAATCGGCTTACAGAATACATCGATGTCATGTGTGAAGCGGTGGCCGCCGCGCGCCGTCGTCGCGATGCCTCCCATCAAAACGTAGGTCACCGAATTGGCGTCGAGCGCCGCGATGACTTCGTCGAGAACCTCGTGAAAGGTCGCGTTATCCGATTCGATGAGAGCCGACATGGTTCCTCCTTCTTCCGACAGCCCGGCTCGCGGGCAAACGCAGATGACCGCAAGCGTTGTGCCAGTTGACGAAAGCTCGGCGCGCGTCAACTGGCCGGCGCGGCCCGCGCCACCGTTATCGCCGAGCCGCCCGGCAGTTATGCAAGGTAATCAGACAGGACTGCACGGTTAAGGGACAACCTTGTACGCGGCTCAAGCACGGGCAGCGTAGGCCGCCGCAAACCTGCCTATGAGCCGCCGCCTTGTAACCGGCATAAATCGCCGAAAATCTGTCCTCTATCAAACTTGCGGTGGCGTTTGCGAGCCCCGCCACGCGATGACGAAACGACAGCCCGGCTGGCATTCGTCTTGCTCTTAACCTTCTGAAGTCAGCGCGACTTTTTTTATCAGATAAAGGAGTGTGCGATGCAGGAAATGACGCGATCAGAAGACCTCGCCACGAGTCAGAACAGACCGCCTGGGCAAGCCGGCAATGGCGGCTCAGGCTTCGACCAGGTTAAGTCAACGGTAGCCGACAAGCTGGCCGAAGCCGCTAACGCGCTCCGGCAAAAGAGCGGGCAGGAGGGCGCGACCGCCGGCTATGCCAATCAAGCCTCCGATTGGCTGAATTCCGCCGCCGATTATGTGCGCGACCTCGACCCGGCACAAATCAAATCGAACATCCAACAGCAGGTGCATAGCAACCCTGGCCGCAGCCTGCTCATCGCGAGCGCTGCTGGCCTGGCGCTCGGCATTCTGTTGCGCAGGAGGTAACGCCATGCAGATGCGCGAAACAATTCGAACCGAAATCAATGGCGGCATACCGCGCGAGTCGTTCGGCGAGCTGCTCGGCGAGCTGGCAAACAATTCGGCGGCGCTCGTCCGCGACGAGATTGACCTGGCCAAGCAGGAGATGAGCGAGAAGGTCACGCGCCTGCGCGCCGGCGCGGTCACTGTCGCCATCGGCGGGCTGCTGGCTTTTGTAGCCTTGCTTACATTGGTAGCCGCAGCGGTAGCCGGGCTGGCGCACTTCATGGATACGGCGCTGGCGGCACTGCTGGTCGGCGTCGTCTTCGCCGTGGTCGGCGGCGGCATCGCTATGGCGGGCCTCGGACGGCTCAAGCGAACCAGCTTGAAGCCGAAACAGACCATCGAAACTCTTGAGGAGGATAAGGAATGGCTCAAACAACTAACCTAGCCGCGCAACGGCGCGAGGTGGGCGCTACGCCGGAGCGCAGCGCCGAAGCGATTCGCCAGGACATCGCCGCCAAGCGCGACTCGATCTCGGAGACCGTAGACAAGCTCGGCGAGCGCATTCAAGAGACGCTCGACTGGCGCGAATACATCGGCAAGTACCCGTGGCTGGCGATTGGGCTGGCGGCGGGGGCCGGCTTCATTGTCGCCGGGCTGTTCAAGCATGAGCCAACGCCGCGCGAGCGCATCATGGATGCGGTGGCCGAGATCGCCGAAGACTTCGCCGACCGCGCCCGCGACGCAATGGGCGACGCGCTGCCGGGGAAGAAAAACGGGCCAGCCGTGGCGATGCGCGCGGCGGTGACCGGGGCCATTACCAAAGCAGCGCTGGATTTCGGCAAGCGCAAGGCCGGCGAGATGCTCGCAGGCAATCAACGGCAACCGGTGCGGCGCGCTTAGCGCCAGCCGCCGGCTGCTCTAACCATCATCGGCAATTTACAACGGAGCGAGAGCGTGCAGCGACGATTCAGCCTGCGAGAGTTGACCCAGGGTCAAGAGGGGGAGAGGATCACGCCGCGCGTCATTTGCTATCGGGTTATGAACCACTTCATTCGTCAAGGAGGATAATTCATGGAATCGAATCGAAACGCCACGAAAGACATCAACACCACCAGCTCGGCCACCGGCTCGACCGGTTCGACTGGCTCAACCAGCTCGATTGGCTCAACCGGCTCAATTGGCTCGCCCAGTTCGTCCAGCTCGACTGGCTCGTCCAGCAATCGCAGCACGACGGCGACTGGCAGCGCCCCGCAGCGCGCCAAAGAGACCGCGCAAACGACCGTTGACCAGACCCGGCAGGTGGTGAGCGATGCCTACGACAAGACCTCTGAGGTCTTGGGCAACGCTTACGACAAGACGTCGGAAGTCTTGACCAACACTTATGACAAGACGATGACCTATGGCCGCGAGAACCCCGGCACGCTGACCCTGATCGCGTTCGGCGCGGGCATCGGCTTCGGCATCCTGCTGGCCGGAACGCTCGGCGGCGGGCGCAGCCGCACCAGCCGCATCGCCGAGCCCCTGGTCGGCGCGCTGTCGCAGATTGCGATGGAGTTCTTGCGCTAGGCCGCACGCCGACGCGACGGTTTAAATCTCTTTTCGTAGCGCAGTAACTGAGTAGCCGTCTCCTAACAAAAAACTCAAAGGGCGGGTGCCGAAACACCCGCCTTTTTTTGTCTGGCCGGTCGCGCTACTCTGAATCGCCAGAGGGCACACCACAGGCCGGGACATCGCCGGTCGGGCGCAACAATGGCAAGGCGACCGTGAAGGTGGCGCCGCTGCCTTCGCCCTGACTCTCGGCGCTCACCGTGCCGCCATGCATTTCGACGATGTGACGGACGATGGCCAGCCCCAGGCCGAGCCCGCCATGCACACGCGTGCTGGTCGAGTCGGCCTGCCTAAAGCGATCAAAGGCAAACGGCAAGAAGTCGCGGCGCATGCCTTCCCCGGTGTCGCGGACGATAATGTGGACACACTGGCCGTCGCGCTCAAGACTGATGTTTACGCGCCCGCCTGTGGGCGTGAACTTAATGGCGTTCGACAGCAGATTCCAGACTACCTGTTGCAACCGGTCGGCGTCGCCGTTGATGATGCCGGCGTCATCGTTCAGGGCTAATGTAATTTCAATCCCTTTGGCGGTCGCCGCCGGACGCAGCGCCGCGACCGCCGCTTCGATGACCGGCGCCACCTCAAGCGGGCCTGGCTTCAGCCGTAGCTTACCTGTGATGATGCGCGAGACATCAAGAATGTCTTCGACGATCTGCGTCTGCAAACGAACGTTACGCTCGATAGTTTCAAGCGCAAGGTCGCGCGTTTGGTCATCGAGCTGGCCCGTGCGCAGCATACGCGACCAGCCGATGATGGCGTTGAGCGGCGTGCGCAGCTCGTGTGAAACGGTCGCCAGGAATTCATCCTTGGCGCGGTTGGCGCTTTCGGCGTCGGCGCGCGCCGTCTGCTCTCTGGCTAACAATTCGTCGCGCTCGACAATGGCGCGTTGCGCCTGCTGATAGAGCCGGGCGTTTTCAATGGCGATGGAGGCATGCGGTGCCAGGCCGACGACGATGCGCTCGGCGCGCTCGGTGAAGACGTTCGGCTCCGGATGGCCGAAGAACAGGCCGCCGACGACTTCGCCTGAGCGCAGCACGACCGGCACGGCCAAGTAGCTCACGACCGGCAGGTGGCCCGGCGGGATGCCGTGATAAGGCGAGTTCTTGCCATAGCGCGGGTCGCGGCGCACGTCGGCCAGCCGGATGACGCCTTCGCCGCGAAAGGTCGGCCCGAAAATCTCGGTGGCGCGCGGCATCGGGAAATCTTTGAAGTGTTCGATTGATATGCCCGACAGCGTATAGAGCATGTACGACGCGCCGCTTTCATCAACCACGTTGTAGAAGAACGACCCGAAGCGCGCGCCGGTCAGCTCAGTGGCCGCGTCAGTAAGCGCCTGAACGATTTTTCTGACATCCAGCTCGGCGGCGAGGATTTGCCCGATGCGGTTGACGGCAGCAAGCTCTTCGGCCTGCTCGCTGAGGGCCAGGGCGGTGCGCTGGCGCTGAGTGACATCGCGGAGGATAGACAAGTGGCGGCCCGGCAGGATGTTGGCGCGCGCATTGTATTCGAGATCGCGCACCTCGCCGTCTGGGCGGATAAGCCGGAAAACCCCCTGCTGCTCGCCGGCATCGAGAAAAGCGCGCCATGCTTGCGCGGCCTCCTGGTCGTGGCCCGGCTCGACGAAGCGCGCCAGATTGCTGTCAAGCAACTCGGCTTTGCTCACCCCAAACAACTCGCAGGCCGCCGGGTTGGCGTCTATGTAGTTGCCCTGATCATCGGCAATCACCATCGCTTCAAGGGCATTGTCGAAGACGGCGCGAAAGAGTTGCTCGCCCGCTAGCGGCACGTCACCTGGCGGCTTACGCGGCGGCGCTGAGCGTGTCCTTTTTTGCATAGGCAAGAGATTGCGAGGATGGCTGGACGGTTTCGCCTCCTCCTGCTGGTTACGATACAAGCGTCTGCAAGAACCCCTAAGAATAGAGTCTATACAAGTTGCGGGCCAAAATGAAGCGGCTGAATAAGGCAAACAGGGCTGTAATAAAATTGCTTGAGCGATTGCGCCATGATGTAGGAGCGATAGCGCAAGAGGCGCTTGGCGCGGCGCGGGCTTGTCCGCGGCCCGGATGGCGGTAGCGCGCCATGACCGGTCATCGCCTGCGACGATCCGGGCAGCCACGCGGGCTGCCTCTACAAGCTAAATTCCATTGAAAACGGCTATAGTCATTCGCTACCAACCAGGAAAGTTGAGCAAATGACCAATGATTAAAAACCATTGGACAATTTTTAATAATTTTTCTTCCTTTACAATTTTCATGATAGAATCGCTGCCCATCATCGGCTCCATTAGTTTTCATAGTTTAAATCCTGTAGCGCCCGGCAGCACACTGAGCAGGTTATGGCAGACAAAGAAACCGCAGCGCTTTCCGATAGCAAGACATCTCTGGTAACGAATCGCGCCGTCGCTCGCCGCCACGAGCGACGCTGGCGACCGACGCTGCCGCAGTACGCCATGCTCCTGGTGGTGTTTCTGGTTATGGCCGCCGGCCCACTGGTGGTCAAGCCGACTCCGCAGACTGGCCGTGTGGTCAACCTCACGCTCATGCAGTTGAACGATGTCTATCAACTGTTGCCAAACGGCCCGAACGCCGAGGGTGGGCTGGCGCGCATCGCCACCTTGCAAAAGGCTATCGTCAGCCAATCCGACCACGTCATTTTTGTGCTTTCCGGAGACACGCTGTCGCCGTCGCTGGAATCGATTGCTTTCAAGGGCGGGCAGATGATTGACCTGTGGAACAACCTCGGGCTGAATCTCGCGGTGCTCGGCAATCACGAGTTCGATTTTGGGCCTGATGTCTTACGCCAGCGGTTGCGGGAATCGCATTTCACATGGCTTGCGGCAAACGTGATTGATAAAACGACGGGCGCGCCTTTCGGTGGCGTGCAACGTTTCGTCATTCAGGAGGTGGACGGAGTGCGGGTCGGCATCTTCGGCCTGCTGACGGCAGATACCGCGCAAACCTCACAGCCCGGCCCCGACATCGAAGTTCTCGATCCCATTGCCACGGCGCGCGACCTGGTGCCGCAGATGCGGGCGCAGGGCGCGCAGGTGATCATCGCCCTGACACACCTCTTGCTTGCCGACGATAAGCGATTGGCCGAAGCCGTGCCGCTCGATTTGATTCTCGGCGGCCATGACCATCAGTTGGTTGCGCCCGAAGCCGGCATGACGCCGATCTACAAAATGGGCTCGGATGCCCGCAACCTGGGCCGCCTCGATCTCAAGATTGATGCGCGGAGCGGCAAGCTACAGAGCAGCGAATGGACAGTCATCCCGGTCACACAGGGAGTGCAGGAAGACGCCCGCGTCCGCGCCATCATCGATGATTATGAGAGCAAGCTCGGCGGCGTGCTGGGCGGCGTCAACCTCGAAGAGAAGATCGGTGAATCGGCGGTTGACCTGGACGCCGAGCAGGAATCGGTGCGCGCCCGCGAAGCCAACGTCGGGGACTTCATCGCCGACACCTTCCGCGAGGCGACCGGCGCCGATGTCGGGCTGGTCAACGGCGGCGGCCTGCGCTCGGACTTGCTTTACAAAGCCGGGCCGATCACCAACCGCGTCGTTTATTCGATCCTCCCTTTCAAGAACAAAGTCGTGATGATTGCGGTGGCCGGGGCCGAGCTGCGCAGCGCCCTTGAGCGCGGGGTCAGCCGCATCATCGAACAGACAGAAGACGGCGGCTTCCCGCAGGTCGCGGGCCTGCGGTTTGTCTATAACGGCTTGCGCCCGCCGGGGTCGCGTGTCACGAGCGTCACGGTCGGCGGCCAGCCGCTTGAGGACAATAAGAGCTACCGGCTGGCGACGATCAGTTACATCGCGGGCGGCAACGAAGGGTATGACATGTTTCGCGGCAAAGCCGATTTGCTGCCGCCGGGAAGCAACCAGACCGACGCCGATCTGGTGCGCGAAAAGATTAAGAAAGCGCTGAAGATTTCGCCGACCCTTGACGGACGGATCAGCCGCCAGGACGCGCCCTGATTGGCGGCGTGCGGCCCGCGGGCATCTGGCTGCCGACGCTCGAAATACAATTTAACGTTAAAGCGAGACTTGCGATGAATACTTTGTCACTGGTTCTCCGCGTTGAAATCTGGTTATTGCTCGGCGGTCTGATGGCGGTCATCACCTACCAACTGCTGACCGGCAAGATCAACACCAGCAGTATGCTGACGACCAAAGCCGGCACCCGCAACTTTAGTCCGGCGCGCCTGCAATTAATGGTCATCACTCTGGCCATCGCCGCTTATTACCTGTTTCTTGGGCTCAGTGATCGGCACTCAAAGACGCTTCCGGAACTGCCCAACGAGGTGCTTCTGCTCCTGGGCGGCAGTCACGGAGCTTACCTGGGCGGCAAGCTCTATGCGATGTTGACAGAAAAACTACAACTCCTCTTGCCCGCCTCACTGCCTGGCAGGGGCCGGCAGAATAACCAATAAAAGGAGAACAGACCAATGGCACAACTCGGCGTAGTAATCGGCTGGATATTGACCATCTTCCTCGGCGTGCTCGGAGGAATCATCCTGTGGCTGATCCTCATCGGCAAGATTGACCTGGCGGGGTTGATTAGCGAGCCGAACGGTGAAGCCAGCCTCTCGCGTTTCCAGTTTCTGGTTTTCACCTTCGTCATTGCATTGACGCTGTTTTACTTGATCGTCAATCAGGTGCCACCGGGCTATCCGGCCATCCCCAGTCAGATACTGGCGCTGCTGGGCATCAGTGGCGGCTCGTACGTCGTTGCCAAAGGCATTCAATCGAGTCGCGACATCGGCATCACACAGGCGATGCAAGGCACCGGCGATGGCACTGTGCCGGCGCCGCCACCGCCCGCCATGCCGGTCATTGTCGCGCCACCGCCCGTACCGCCGCCACCCTCTGGAGTCTAGGCAAGCGGCACGCCTTTTCGCTAAGCAAGGCTTTTTCGCAGGGGCTGGGTCAGGCATGCTTAAGCTGATGCAGAGACCAGGCGAGCGGCTGATCATCTTCACGCGCTACCCCGAGCCGGGCCGTGCGAAGACGCGCCTGATTCCTGCGCTCGGCGCAGAGGGTGCGGCTGATCTCCACCGCCGCTTAACTGAACGAACGCTCGCCACCGCGCGCCGGCTTGCGACGCTGAGAAAGCTCACGCTCGAAATCCGCTACGCCGGTGGCGATGCCGCTTTGATGCGGCAATGGCTTGGCGGCGGCCTGCACCTGCGCGCTCAGGGCGATGGCGACCTCGGTGCCCGCATGCGTGAAGCCTTTCGCGAGGCGTTTGAAGAAGGCTGTTATGGAGTTGTGCTAATCGGCACGGATTGTCCGAGCATCGCGCCGGCAACCCTCTTGTCGGCGTTCACCGCGCTTGGCGAGAACGAGTTAGTGATGGGACCGGCGCGCGACGGCGGCTATTACCTGATCGGCCTGCGTCGCGCCATTCCGCAACTGCTTGAAGACATCGCCTGGGGGACAGACCGTGTGTTGAGTCATACCTTACAAATCGCCGCGCGCCTCGATCTGCGCTACCGCTTGCTTGAGCAATTAGATGACATAGACCGACCGGAAGACCTGCCTACCTAGCGACCCAAGCTTGCGCGGGCGCGCCATCTCCGCTACTATTTTTCATTCACGCCAGAGGCAATTCGCCTCGATGCGGCTTTGATTTTTGACTCGTTCGTCTAGGGGCCTAGGACACCGCCCTTTCACGGCGGTAACACGGGTTCAAATCCCGTACGAGTCATCCTTAACTATTTCAGGTAGAACTCGACCATTGTCTTTATCCAGCATGCCACCGGCTGCCCCTTTTTCATCGCTGGTGAGAATTTTATTTGTCGAGCGGCCCTGATGGCTTCCTCGGTCAATCCGTCGGGCAGCGCGTTACTCACCCGCACGTCCATCACCGAACCATCAGCCCCGACTTCAAGTTGCAACCCGGCGGCTCCGAGAACCTTATGCTTTCTTGCCTCCTCGGTGTAGCGCGGCTGCGGGCTGTTAAGCGGGCGAGGCTTAGTGTCAACGTCTGAATTCGGCGGTAAGGGCATCGGCATCTTCAGCAGCGGTGGAAATGGGTAGCGTCCCCACACCGATTCATCGTCGAACTGAACCCCAGCGATGCTCACGGCAAGATGGCCAGGGTCGCCCGAAACGGTCATCAGGTCTATGCCAATCTCTCGACTCTGGTGGTGGGTAAGCGCGAACGGGTTCCAATAGATGTAAAAGGTGTGGCCCGCCTCTGTGTTCTTGAACTCTACGCCTACGCCGCTGATTTTCTTTTCCGTTTCATTTTTCAGAGAGAGGGCCAGCCGCATGGCATAATCATTGATTGGCATCACTGCCTTGCCGGAAGGCTCAGTCTGTTGCTCTCGTTTGACTCCTCTAATCTTAGCTTCAAGAATTGCCACAGGAGGATGGTTCAGGGAGGAAACTTCAAGCGGCCTGTCCTCCTGCTGTTGCAGTTGCTTGCGGAGCTCTTTCGCTTCTTGAAAGGTGATGGTTGACTTCGCAGATGTGGCGATCCTTAACTCCACCCGACCAATCGTGTCTTTTTGCTCCCCTGATTGTTGGGCCGCAATGGGCATGACCAGGAGCAAGCATAAAATCATCGCGACAAATCCGAGTCTCATTCCCGACTCCCCTCCTTTCGAGCTTCACTATTATATAAGTTTACTTTACCCGAAAGACCGGTCTGCGACGAGCCGTGAGGCGGGGCGTGAGAGGGCTACCGATAAGGAATAGTCTCCCTTTATGTAGGTAAACGAAAACCGCCGACCTTTCAACCCACATAAAGCAAGTCGGTGACGGTAAGGCAAGCCTATT
>JBJMGU010000124.1:0-5328 GCA_045807765.1 Blastocatellia bacterium | reverse complement strand
CAAGCCTCGCTGACGCGACGCGGTGTTGTGTGAGCGTCGGATACAGGCATTGATCGAATACAGGCATTGAAATGCCTGGCTAAACTCACTTGCCGCTACGCGGCAGCGTCAACGAAAACTCATTTCTACATCAAAGGCTTCAAGCGCGGATCGAGTTGCTTGGCCTTTTGATACTCGGCCTGCGCGGCCTCTTTCTGACCTTTTTCGAGCAATGCTTTTGCCAGATGGTAATGCGCCTTCGCGTCATCGGGTGTGAGCTTGATGGCTGCCTCGAAGCGCTCGATGGCCGCGTCGAGGTTTCCCGCCTTGAGCTGCGCAAGACCTGTGTTGATGGCGAAGGTCGCCGCTTGAATATCTGATTTCTTCTTATTCAGCCGCGCCCCTTCTTGAAACTCGGCGCGTGCCGCTTCTATATCACCTTTTTGTCGAAGCGCCGTGCCCAGCGTGTTGTGAATCTCCGGCGCGTTCGGCGCGACTTTGAGCGCCTGGCGGAACGCTGCGATGGCGGCATCCAGATTGCCCTGTTGTTGCAACACGGTGCCGAGCGCGTATTGCGCTTCGGCATAATCAGGTTTGGCGGCGAGCGCCGCTCTGAAGGCGGCTGCCGACTCGTCGAGCTTGCCTTGCTGCAACAGCACGACGCCGAGCGTGTAGTGGGCTTCCTGTAATGATGGCTCCAAGGCGGTTGCCCGTTTCAACTCCGCAATCGCTTCGTCGAACTGGTCCTTATTTTTCAGGGCAAGCCCGAGGTTGTAATGCGCATCGGCGCTGTCGGGAGCCATCTGAATCAGCTTGCGATACTCAGCGACCGCCGCCGCATAGTCGCTCTTTTGAATGAAGGCCATGCCAAGATTATGGCGCGCCACCAGATTGTTCGGATCGATCTTGAGCGCCTGATTGAACGCCGCGATGGCACCATCCGGGTCGCGCTTGCCGACGAGCGCCAGCCCCAGATCATTGTAAGCTGGAACGAAGTCAGGCTTCAGCTTGATGACGGCGCGGAAGGCTTCAATGGCTTCGTCTAGCTCTTCATTCTCTTGCAAGACCTGGCCCATCGCATGGCGCGGCTCGACCATCTCGGGCGCAAGCCGCATCGCCATAGTCAGCTCGCCCAGCGCCGCCTGTGTGTCGCCGCTCTTCTTTAACGCCAGCCCAAGATAGTAATGCGAATCAGCATGATCGGGCAGCAGTTTTACTGCCGTCTTTAACGCCGTAAGCGCGCCGGCGGCGTCGTCTGAAAACCACCGCGCCGTGCCGAGATAATAATAGGCTTCGCCGTAGTCGGGTTTCAGCTTGATCGCGGTTTCAAACTCGTAGATAGCGGCGCGCAATTCGCCGCGCGCGGCGACCGCATAGCCGAGATAGAAATGCGCGTCCGGCAGGTTGGGGTTCAACCGGATCGCTTCGCGAAACTCGGCGACCGCCTCTGCGGCCATGCCCTTTTGCTGAAGCGCGAGACCGAGCATGAGATGGGTTTCCGCTTCGTCGGCTTTAAGCGATAGCGACTGACGAAAGGCGTTGACTGCGCCATCAAGGTCGCCGAGTTGTTGCAGCGCCTGGCCGAGATTGCGGTGCGCTTTATACTGTTTCGGATCAAGCGCGACGGCCTTACGAAACGACTCCGCCGCCAGCCGCGCATCACCTTTGCGTGCCAGCGCCAGCCCCAGGACATTATAGGCTTCAGCAAAACCGGGCTTCATCTTAATTGCCAGCCGCAACTCTTCAATGGCGTGGTCGCCCTGCTGCTTTTCCAGCAGCGCCACGCCGCGGCTGAAGTGCTGTTCGGCGGAGATAGCAGGCTTGCGCTGCGCCAAGACCGGCGAATAGCAGATGAGCAAAACGAGAATCGAGTGCTTGAAGAAGAGATTGAATAGGCTCGACCTGAACATAGATTAACCGCAGATGAGTGGCTGGTTATTTAACTTTTGCTTTGCCCGCAGGCACAGCGCGCAGCAGGCCCGCGCCTTCTTTCACGGTGATGAACTGGTTGGCGGCAACGTCTGTGAGCGTATCCACCTGGCCGCTCGGCCAGCGCACCTCAATCGTCTTGACGCGGTCGCGCTTGCCTAAGCCGAAATGCACCCGCAGATCGTTCTGCGAGTAATAGCTGCCGCCGCTGCGCACCTCGTCAATCTGACTGCCGTCTTCGGTGATGCACTTCAACCGTGCGCCGATGCCGCTGCGGTTGGATTTGACGCCGACGGCTTTTACCGTGATCCAGTTATTCTGATTCGTCGAATCGCAGCGCAACAGCTCAGGCATGGCGTTCACCGGGTTGATCAAGATGTCTGTGTCGCCGTCGTTGTCAAAATCACCAAAGGCGCAGCCGCGCGCCGCTGTCGGCTGCATCACCGGGCCGCCGAGCCGCTCAGAGATATCTTCAAAGCGCCCGTTCCCAAGATTCCGATAAAGCACCTTGCGTTGCGCGTAGCCCGCTTCGGTGGTCAGCTTTTCGACCTCCGGGTAAACATGGCCGTTGACCAGAAAGATGTCTCCCCAGCCGTTGTTATCCACATCGATGAAGCCGCAGCCCCAACCGAGCCAGCGCGTCGTCGTGCCGATGCCCGCCGGAAAGGTCACATCATCGAAGGCCGTCTTGCCGGTGTTGTGATAGAGCGTCGAGGTGTCGCCGGAAAAGTTGGTCTTGAAGATGTCGAGCCAGCCATCGTGATCGTAATCGCCGGCAGTCACGCCCATGCCGGCTTGCGGCTTGCCGTCTATGCTAAAGGCGCAGCCGGCTTCGATGCCGATGTCGGTGAAGGTGCCGTTCTTGTTGTTGTGATAAAGCGCCGCGGGCGCTGAATCGTTAGCGACATAAATATCCGGCCAGCCATCGTTATCCAAATCGGCTACCAACACACCGAGCCCGTAGGTGCCGTTGGTTTTGCGAATACCGGCTTTCTCGGAAACATCAATGAAGGTGCCGTCGCCATTATTGCGATAGAGCGTATTGACGCCGCCGGCAAGACCCGGCGGGCCGCAGGCGACCATCACGCCTTTGTAGAGACAGGGGCCGGATTCGGGCACCGGCGCGGTCTTCAAATCGAGATCGATGTAGCTGGCGACGAACAGATCCAACAGGCCATCGCGGTCATAATCAACGAAGGCGCAGCCCGACCCCCAGCGCGTGCGGTTCGTGGCGACGCCGGCTTTGTCGGCAACTTCGCTGAAGGTGCCGTTACCGTTGTTGTGATAGAGCGCGTTCTTGCCAAAGTAGCTGATGAAGATGTCGACGAAGCCGTCGTTATCGTAATCACCAACGGCGACGCTCTGGCCCCACCCCGTGCGCGTCAGCCCGGATTTCTGTGTCACGTCAGTGAAGCTGCCGTCTCCCTGGTTGTGATAGAGCCGGCAGGTCGGCGTCTGCGCTTGCGGCAAGCCTTCGAGCCGCGTGCCGTTGACTAAGAGAATGTCTTGCCAGCCGTCGTTGTCGTAATCCAGGAATGCCGCGCCGCAACCGGTGGTTTCGAGAAGGTATTTGTTTTTGTGCTCATCGCCATAAACGGTCGGCGTGGTCAGCCCGGCCTGTTTGGCGATATTGATAAACGACACGCCGACATCGCCATTGCCCGGCGCGCGCGGATGCGCCGGCGCGCACAGAAGCGCCAGGCAGACCAGTAACCGCATTGCTTTTGTGAGGAATCCCTGCAAACTGGAAAACTCCTTGATGGCCATGAATGATAACTGAGGCGGCCCGCTCTCTGCCATCACCATCTTGAGCTAACCCGGATGCGTCATCATCTCAGGGCGGACAATTTCGTCGAAGGCTTCGCCGCTCAGATAGTCGAGCTTCAGGACGGCTTCGCGCAGGCTGATCTTCTCTTCGTGTGCGACGTGCGCCACCTGCGCCGCTTTGTCGTAGCCGATCTTCGGCGTCAATGCCGTCACCAGCATCAGCGAATTCTGAACATAGTGATCAATGCGTTCGCGGTTGAGCTGAATGCCGTTGATCATATACTCGACAAAGCCGTGACTGGCGTCCGCGAGCAGCGTCACCGAGTGCAGGAAATTGTAAATCATCACCGGCTTGAAGACATTCAGCTCGAAGTTGCCCTGCGAGCCGGCGAAGCTAATCGCTGCGTTGTTGCCGAGAACCTGCGCCGCGATCATCGTCATAGCTTCGCACTGTGTCGGGTTGACCTTGCCGGGCATGATCGAAGAGCCCGGCTCGTTTTCAGGAATGATCAATTCGCCGATCCCGCAGCGCGGCCCAGACGCCAGCCAGCGGATGTCGTTGGCGATCTTCATCAGCGAGACCGCCAGCGTCGTCACCGCGCCGTGGGCAAAGACTAGCTCGTCGTGCGCCGACAGCGCCGCAAATTTATTGGGGTGCGAGCGAAACGGTAGCTCGGCCAACTCGGCGATCTTCGCCGCGACGCGCTCGGCAAACTCCGGCGGAGCGTTCAACCCTGTGCCGATTGCCGTGCCGCCGATGGCAAGGTCATAAAGGCCGTCGAGCGTCAGCCGCAAACGCTCGGCGTCGCGCTCAAGCAAGCTCGCCCAGCCGCTCATCTCCTGGCCGACGGTCAGCGGCGTGGCATCTTGCAAATGCGTGCGGCCAATCTTGACGACGTTGGCGAACTCGCGGGCCTTGGCCATGATGGCGTTGTGGATTTGCTCGGTGGCGGGAATCAAATCATTGTGCACGCGCAGCGCCGCGGCAATGTGCATGGCCGCTGGGAAGGTATCATTCGATGATTGCGACATATTGACGTGATCGTTCGGGTGAATCGGCTTCTTTGATCCCATCACGCCGCCGGCCATCTCAATGGCGCGGTTGGCGATGACTTCGTTGACATTCATGTTGGTCTGGGTGCCGCTGCCGGTCTGCCAGACGCGCAGCGGGAATTGCCCCTTGAGCTGACCGGCGATCACTTCGTCAGCCGCTTGCGCAATCAGCCGGGCTTTGTCTTCAGAGAGCTTGCCGAGGTCTTGATTGACCAGCGCCGCGGCTTTCTTCAAGATGCCGAAAGCGCGGATCAATTCGGGCGGCATCAGGTCGCGCCCGATATTGAAATGCAGCAGCGAGCGGGCGGTCTGCGCTCCCCAGTAGACGCCTGCCGGCACTTCGATTTCGCCCATGCTATCGGACTCGATGCGGACTTGCTGATTTGATGTTGGCTCGGTCATCTTTGACTCCTCTTGCTCAGGGCTTTCATGAAAAGCATAGCGCGCCTGTCGTTTTCTTGCACCGCTCAAGGCGCATCGCATCTTCACAGCAGGCAAGCGGTCGTGTTAGATTGCGTCTTCGCTCGAAAGGCCGGGTCGCTATGAAGATCGCGCGGCGATTCATCGTCAAAGGCAGAGTGCAGGGCGTCGGTTATCGCT
>JBJMGU010000123.1:0-14100 GCA_045807765.1 Blastocatellia bacterium | reverse complement strand
TCGAAGCGCCGGCGAGCGATACCCAGCCATGTACGAGGGGCTTCATTGCAAAGGCCATGAGAAATACTGCCGCCGCGGCTAGCACTGGCCGCCCAAAAGCTTCTTTCAACATCTTCGCGGTGCTAAAGGCCAGCACGTAGCGATTGACCAGCATCATCAGGATCGGGATACCAATCAGGTTCCCCGCAAGCCAGGCGATGGCTGCGCCCAAAGCTCCGTAATGCGGGACGAAAACCAGGCCGCAGACCACCAGAGTGGCAAAGTGGAATACTTGCGCCAGGCTGACCAGAGATGGCCGTCCGAGACTTTGCCCGACCGTTACACAAACCCATGCCGGTGCATTAACCAAAACCGCTACGGCTAAGACCGCTAAGGCAGGTCCGCCATAACGACTCATCTCGTCGCCTAACCATAATCTCAGCAGTTCTGATCCGAAGGCGATCAACAGAATCGTAATCGGCGCGACCGCTAAGAAGATATACTTGGAAACGCGCACATAGGCAGCCTGAATGGTTTCGCGTTTATCGGTCACGCTCATTGCCGAGAAGACCGGGAAGAGTACCGCATAGAGATTGCCGGGAATAAACGCCAACACCCGCGACACCAGATTAAACGGGACGGTGTAGAAGGTCACCTGGGCGATTGGCGCAAGTCCTGCGAGGATCAGTTTTTCTGAATTCGCCGATGCGACGCCCGTGAAGTTGCTGACCATCACAAAGCTGCTGAATCCGAATAGCTCGCGGAATTTTTTTCTATCGAACTGTGGCCACATGCTCAAGGTCGGTAACAGCCTCTTGGCAACAACCATATAGATGAGCAGGCTTAAAAGCGATACCCCACAGCTCCAGCCGATCACCGCTGTCAATCCGAACCCTGAGGCGACCAGCCCGACGGTGCCGCCGATCTGCAAGGTGCCGAACACGATGCTAAGTAGATTGACGATGTCGAATCGTTGCAGAGCTCGGGGAACTGCCGAAAAAACCCCCATCAAAAGATTCACCCCGAAGCTCACAGCGCCCAGTCGCAGCGCGGTCGCCGCTTCTGACTGCAAGCTCTCCGGTACATTCAAAAGCTTCGCCAACAAGCCCGACAAACACAGGAGCGCGGTGGTTGTCACCGCGGCGATCAACAGAAACACGGAGAGCGCCGTCTGCGTGACGCGATTGATTTCGCCGCTCTCGTTTTGCGCATCGTAGGCCGCGATGAACTTGATGATGGCGAGATTGAATCCGAGATCGAGGAAGGCCAGGTAGCCTGCGACTATCGTGATAATGGACAGGATGCCGTAGGCATCAATGCCGAGCCGATGCAGCACGAAGGGCGTCGTGAAGACGGTCAATCCGATAAACCAAAGTTGCGGAATCAGATTATAAACCGCATTCGCCATCGTCCGATGCGCGCGTCTTTCGTCTGGCATTATTCTTTGTCGGTTTTCTATCTTCAAACGGTTGGCCGGTGGGGGCAGCCCGCAGCGGGTCGCCCCACCGTAAGACTATTTAGTCGCCGTGAGCGGCGGCCTCCTGCTCACAGTCGGAGTAGTTGCCATAATATTCGTAATAGGTGCCCTGAGGCATCTCGACATTATTGAGCACCACGCCGAATATCCTTGCCCCGGCCTGCGTCAATTCCTGGCGCGCGCGTCGCAGCACATCGCGCGTGCTTGTGCCGCCATGGACGACGAGGATCACGCCATCGACCATCGTCGAAAGAATCACCGGGTCAGTCACCTTCAGCAGCGGCGGTGAATCGATGACGATGTAGTCGAAATTCTCACTGAGGGTGCGCAATAACTTTTTCATCTTGAACGAGCTGATTATCTCGGCAGGGTTCGGCGGAATCGGCCCGCAGGGCATGACCCAGAGGTTTGGGATTGCAACCTTCTGCATCACGTCGATCAGCTTGACGTCGCGCGACAGATAGGTTGATAACCCCGTCGCCTGCTCAATGCCAAGCGCCTTATGCACAGAGGGTCTGCGCAAATCGCAATCGAGGATAAGCACAGAGTTGCCGAGTTGTGACAGGCTGATGGCGGTATTGACGGCTGTGGTCGTCTTGCCTTCGCCGGGCTTGCCGCTGGTCACCAGGAGAAGTTTCGGAGGGCGATCAACTGACGACAACAGCACCGCTGTGCGGAGCGCGCGATAGGCTTCAGCCGATGATGAGCGGCTGTCGAGCGTGACGAGGGCTTCGTTGCTCAGGTGTGATGTTTCAGCGCGAGCCAGCGCCCCGGATTTCTTCTCGCCGTTTGAAACCAGGCGCCGCGTTCGGCGGCTCGACAACGATGGGATAACGCTCAGGGCAGGCAATTGTGCATAGCGGGCGACGTCTTCAACCGACTTCACGGTATTGTCGAGATGTTCGAGCACGAGCGCCAGGCCTACGCCGGCGACCAGGCTGACAAGAAAGCCGATCATGATGAGTCGCAACCGATTGGGGCCGAGCGGCGCGCGCGGCACCTGCGGCGGGTCGATCATCTTCAGGCTATTGTGCTGCTCGTGTTCCTGTATCTTCGCCTGATTGGTCTTTTGCAGAAAGTCTGTGTAGAGCTGCTTCGCGGTCTCGACGTCCTGCTTGAGAAGGCTGTATTGAATGGCCGCCTGATTCTGTTCAGCGGCTTCGGCTTTGGCGCGATCAAGCGCCGACTTCAACGACGCCTCATCGCGCACGGAGCGTTCATAATCGGCCTTGAGTTTTTCCCCCACCAGGTGCCGGCTGTCTTCAACTTGCTGTTGGATTGCGGTGATTTGCTGTCTGATTTCGATGACGCGAGGATTTTTCGGCCCGTAGGTGGCATCCAGCTGCGCCGCTTGAACGGTCAGGTCGCCAAGCTTCTTTTGCAACTCCGCGGTGCGCGCTTCGACGAAGGCTTCAGGCAGTTTATCGGCGCGACCGGCGAGCACTTCTTCATAGAGCGATTGCTTGAGAATGCGGTCGGTTTCGGCGCGTGTCGCCTGATCGTGCAGGCGCGACAGCTTGTCAATGGCGAGGTTCTCTTTGCCATCGGTCGAATAGATGTTGTTAGCGCGACTGTAATTGGCCAGCGCCATCTCGGCCTGCTCGACTTTGGCTTTCAACTCGCGTGTCGAACGTTCCAGCCAGTTGGACGTATTGGTATAGCTTTCTGTCCGATTGGTAAAGCTGCGCTGAATGAAAACCTGGGCGACGTTATCAACCACATCTGCGGCGATCACCGGGTCAGTATGGGTAAATGAAATCGCCAGCATGCGTGTATCCGGCAACGGCTCGGCGCTCAGGTTGGCCGCCAAGACATCGACATAGGGGCTGAGCCGCGCGCTCTCTTCGCGCGAACGCTGGGCATCGGCCTGCTCGGCGATTGAGGTTTGTACCGCAGGCGGGCTGCTGAGGCTGGCTTCAGGCGGGCGGAATTTCGATAGGATGCTCTGTGTCGCTTCCCAGATGCTTTTCTTCGTGGTCACGTCCAGGAACTTGGGATTCTGATCGAGCTTCAAATTGACAACGACATCTTCGAGCAGCGGGCGGCTTTGCAGCAGACGCATCTTGGTCTTCATGCTGAGCGAGACAAGATACAAGTCGTCGGGCTCGTCCGTCTGGATAACCACATCGCCTGAACGCACCATCATGCGATTCTCTCTGCCGATCTCGATGGTCGTCGCCGCTTGATAAGTGGATTTGCTGCGAAAAGCTTCAACGGTGACCACAGAGGTGACCAGCACGGCGATGACGAAGATCACCAGCTTGCGTTTGAGTATCGCGTGCCACACTCGGCGCAGGTACTCCCGTTCATTCTCTTCGCGATAGCCAAAGGTAGATCCATAGGCACCGTCGCCATAACCGGTGCGGGGGTAACCGACGCGAACCAGTTGTCCTTCCGACGGGGAGGGGATTTTTTCAAGTTCTACCTGTTCTTCTAACATAGACTCTCCTGCTGACCAGTGCCGAGAAATGTCGAAAGCCGCTACACAAGTCTTGTCACTGGTCTCTCGTCTCTCATCACGTTTAATAAATCGGTAGGCGCGTCACCGACGACAGGCCAAAGGCGCGCAGCAGCGCACCGCCGATCGATTTCGTACGGCTGTTCGGCACGATGATGATGTCGTTCGCCTTGACGGCAAGGTCTTCAATCTTGCCGCTCATCATTGCGGCGATATCAACCGGCAACTCTTCGCGCTTGCCGTTCGGCCCTTCGCGGAAGATGATGCCGTGCGCGGTGGCGGCATTGAACTTCGTGCCTTGTGCCATGGCGATAGCCTGGCGCACCGTCGTGCCCTCCTTGAGCGGGAACGAACCCGGCTGATTGATTTCGCCGGCGACAAAGAAAACGTCTGCCGGCGGAATGTTGACGATGTCGCCCGGCTCAAGGTAGATATCCTGATCGAATCGGCCCTTGAGCAACCCATTGACGTTGACGCTCTTGAGTTCATACTTCGGCGCGTCGTTGTTTTCTGTATCGGAGTCCGGCGTTGGCACCGCCCCGTTGATCGGCTGCGGCGGCGTTGGGACAGGCAGCTTGACCCGCCGAATGATGAACGCCGTCGAGCCATGATTTTCCGAAAGACCGCTAGCCAGAGTAATCAATTCGAGCAGCGATGGTTTACCCTCACTCTGATAAACGCCCGGACTACGCACCGAACCGTGGATGAAGAACGAGCGGCTGTTGTACTCCTTCACCTTGACGAGCACTTTCGGATCGCGCAGATAATCGCCGCGAAGGCTATCGCTGATAAATTGCGCTAGTTGTTCGGGGGTCTTCTGTTGCGCGGCAACCCGGCCCAGATATGGCATTAGGAAAGTCCCGGCTGAGGTGACGCGATATTCGCCGGTCAACTCCGGCGCATTCTCAACCTTGATGTCGAGCACATCGTTGACGCCGATTCGGTAATCTTCATTGCTCGCAGCCAGCACATGGCCGTTGCCCATTGTGTGGCTCCCCAGCGTTGATCTCGTATCGGCCTGGGTCGCCTGTTGACCGAATCCGCGCACGTCACGCGGGATCATCAACGCGGTTAGGACGAGCAAGCTTATGGTAATGACTCTTTGAGTCGGTTGCGCACGATGATGCTTGGCTTCTTTCATGATGCACCTCTTGCAAGGCTCGTCGCCGGCGTCTCTTCGATAACGGCGTAGGGCGCCGCGCGGTCGGCGAGAAAGGCTTTGGATTGCTCGCGAGCCGTTGCGCCAATCTTGGCGACGACTGCCACAAGCAATAAAAACAGCAACGCATTCGCTGGGACTTGTAGGTTGAAATCGAAGATGCTGTGGATAAGCATGGCGAAGGCGCTTGCACCGCACCCGATCGCCATCCCGGCCATCAGGGCATCGCGGGCTTTGATTCCGCTGGCTATCGCCCGCCCGAGCAACACGATGAACCACAAGGCTAGCAAGCCACCGATGATGCCGCAGTCGGCGACGATTTGAAGAAAGTCGTTATGCGCTTGCGGCACGCGCAACGAGCCGTCGCTCGCTGTGTAGAGCGAAAAGGCCGTGTCATATGCGCCGAGGCCGACGCCTGTGAGCGGATTGGCGCGAATCATCGTCAGCGTATCGCGCCACACCCAGCCGCGACTGTTGAAGAAGCTGCCGGCTTGCGCATCGGTGGTTGCCGCCTGGCGGTTGGTCACCCGCTCGATGATCGGATCAGCGCCGATCCAGAAAACCCCGGCAGTGACGACGATGCCAATTGTAGTGATAATCACGATTCGCCCGGCGAGGGTGGCAAGTCGAGAAGGTGCGCCGCGGCGCGCATCGCGGTAACGCCGGGCGCGCATGCCCAACAAGAAAATGAACGCCAGCGATGCCACGAGGCTGATCATGCCGCCGCGCGACAGCGACGCCAGCACGGCGAGGCTCATCATCAAAGCCGCAAAGCCATAAAGCCAGCGCATCTCTCCGCGCACAGCTCGCGTCAGCAACAGGCCGAGCGGGATCGGTATCAGTAATTCCATCAAGCCGGCAAAGTGATTGTGATTAGCGAACGGGCCGAATGGCGAAGGCGCTTCTGTCGGGCGAATCCAATAGAACTTGCCGTTCCAGGCGAAATGTTGAACTAGACTAAAGACGGCCACCGCCAAGCCGAACATTGTCAGGAAGTTTGCGAGTTGTAGTAAGCGCGTGCGGCTCGTCCAGAAGTTGGCTGACATGAGCGTGCCGATGAGCAGAAAGAGCAGCACGATCACCGCGGCGCGGGTTGCGCCAACATCTTTCGACAAGCTGACTGTTCGTCCCGTGCGGTCAGTGATGGCGAAACTCTGAAGGATGCCGACAATCGTCAGCGCCGCAAGCGGTAAGGCCAGGTCGGGAATCTCGATGTGAAGTTGTTTGTCTTTGATGGCCTTCACGGCCCAGAGTGCGACGAGCGCCAGCATAATGCATTCAAAGATGAACAGGGACCACGGTTCGACCGCGCCATGCGCCAGCACCGTGAAGGCGATGGCGATCATCAGACCTGTCGCTATGCTCTTATTCAAATGACCGTTGATGCCGGGCGTCGGTTTCATTTCGTGTTCACCTCACTCAAGGTGAAATCGTCAAGCCATAGGCTGCCGCGCGTCGGCTCATCGTAACTGAATTTCGGGACGCGCTTGATGGTCAAAAGCAGCCCGCCCCATTCAGTGGGCGCGACGAACTCGAACGTAAGCCGCTGCCATTCATAAGACCCCTCGGCAATTGGCGCAGACCGGGCAATCTCTTCCCTGCTGCGACTGTGCGCCAGCATCAGGCACGGCCCTTCGGGCGAAACGAAATCTTTGGCCTTCACATAAAACTCCAGCCGATAGCGCGTCTGTGGGCGGACGACGACGAGTTGCTTGATCTCGCCGTCAAGCCGCAGCGTATCGCGTCCGGTAAAATCGAGCCGCAATGAATGTGAGCCGCTGTGACTGGTGGTCGCGTCAATCACCGTTCGCAGATAATCGCTCTGCGTGATGGCCCAATCGAATTGCTTCAGAGTGCTTGCGGAATCGGTTTCAAAATCTCCATTCCAGAAGAGTGACGTCGGCGAGGTTAGATTCTGACTTCTCAGCTCAAGCCAGAGTTCGCGTGCCAGATCAACATTGCCGCGGGCGATTAAGCTATCGATCAGCGCGGCGCTTTCAGGCAAACTGCGGCGCGCGCTGGCATCAATCGCGCGAAATACCTTCACGGCTTCGGCAATCGCTGACTGCTTGAAGAGGAACGCTGCCAGGGTCATTTGCGACGGCGCATCATTAGCCGTCACCGCGCCGAGCGCCTCTACATTGCGGCCTGAGGCATACCAGATCAGATTGAAAGTCGCAGGCAGCACGGAACGATCGGCCATCGTGACTTTGCGAAACTCGGTAAGCGACTGCGCCACACGGCCCTGGCGAACGAGCAAGTTGGCTAGCTGCCAGTGTATGTCTGTGTAGTTGGGCGCGAGCGTGCGGGCAGCGCGCAGATACTGCTCGGCGATATTGCGCTCGCCCTTGGCTTCCTCGATGGATGCAAGCAGCAACTGATAGCGAAAATTCCAGGGCGAGAGATTTGCGGCGCGGCGTGCCCGCGCCTCACAACTGGCCATGTCCACTTCACCTTCGGCCATTTCGGTTTCAGCCAGCCGGGCAAGCAGGGGTGCTGAATTCGGCGCGTAGCGGACTCCGGCAGCTAGCCACTGGCGTGGCACGGCGACACGTTCGTCAGTCAACATGCCGGTAATCACCTGTTGCAACGCCAGCCCGCCGAGTACCAGGCAGAGGGCTCCTCCGGTCAGTAGGATCAAGAATCTTGCTGTCGGCTTGTCGAGTCTGATCGAGAGAATCATGGCGGGGTATAAACTACAAAACCTTGCGTGGTTCGAACTGCATACTCGCAAGGTGAAATCATGCCGCGTGGCCAGATGTGGGCGATTGCGAGCCGGCTTCTGCTCGATATGGCTTATCGTCTGAAGACACGAGTATCCACAAACGAGTAAACCCAATCGGGAAGACGCTTTCGCGCCAGTTAAGTTTTGCCCTACCCTTGCTTGTTCGATAGAGATGGCTCAGTCCGTGCGATGATCAATATGTCCGCCAGGACTGACCCCTTTTAATGCTATATCTGGTAGTCGACTACCAGCCGAGTATTTGGCTCGGGACTGGAGGTTATTTGGTGATCGTGAGACTTAATGATGAAAAATGTGGGGTGGCCGGCAGGAGAAGGCCAAAATCGGTTAGAAGTGGGAGATACTCCGCTCGTCGGACAAAAAACCATTAAAGAAGACAAGACGCCTTCCTTGTTAATTAGCAAACGGGGGCTAGTCATATAGATACCCAAAACCTCACATCGCTCCTGCTTAAGGAACCCAAGCAACTTCTTCAACAGCAGAAACCGTAGACGTGTTGCACAAGGGGCATTCCCGTCAGTTTAGGAAATGCGCTACAGCGTCTGTAGTCCACAGTCAGAAGCCTTTCAGGAGGCTCCAGTAGAATGCTCTTAACCTAAATCTAAGCGACAGATCTGGTATTTATGTATCGAGTCTAAGACGGCCAAATCTCACAATTGTATTGCTTCTCTATGGGTTCGAAACAGGTGATCCCCTCTAGCGGAAGGATTTGTGTGTGGCACCAAATCGGGCTACCGCGTACTGTACTGTATCTCCTCTGCCCTGTCAATACCCATTTTAGGGGCTTTTGCAGGGATTTATTCCCTATCGCGGTTACCTGCGAGGCTCGCCACCCAATTAGCAGCAAGTCTGAATCGCAGAAAACCGCTGTTTTCAACCCCCATTTTTCAATAAATGCTCATAGGCTGGACGATTCCACAAAACCTGGCTGTCGCTTTGTGAAAGCCTATTGTAATAGCGGAATTGCGTCACAAGATGTTACTTTTCCGGACATTGCTTTTAGCACCCACCTATCTGGATTTCGGCTAAATTATCAAGCGGATACTGCATGTACTTTCCTGAAGGTTTCGATCAATACCCGAAAGGGGGCATCGGAAATTACCTGACTGCCTATTTTTTAAGTCTCTCTCTACCTCAATCATCCGGTTCCTTGGACTCCGACGCAGAATAGAAGGCGGGCAATTATCCGGCACGACTATTGCAAAAATCCTTCTCGATTTATTGTGCCGTTGTGTTGGCAGCGCAAGGCCCCTATCCCATTGATTCAACTAAAGACAAAGCCAGCTTGACCGGTCTTTGGTGAACACTGCGCCAAAAGGGTAGCGCAACTTCCGCAAGCATTCCGCAAGTTCCCCCAGCCCCTACGCGAGCTTGTTTCTTCCCAAAAAAAACAGGAGTGAATCGATGGTTCTTACAAAAAAAAATTGGTTGATGCTCGCCTTGCCCCTCCTCTTTTGTGTGACTTCCGCCAATGCTCAAGGCTATTACCAGTTTCTCGGCGATCCACAAGTAGTTCCCGACCAGTATTCGCCCAAGTACAATATCCGCTACAACACACAGGGGTATGACGACCCGCATCTGAATTGGAACAAGCGCTGGAAGAAGCTGCAAAAAAAAGGCGTGCCTGATGATGCGATCACTGAAATGATGAATTTTCCTGGCTCACCCAATGCTATTGGCCAGTGGGTTGACGAGGCCTTTGAATATGCTCGTAACCAATTCTCGCAGTGCGGTGGTATAATGGCCGATCACGCCAACCGCGTCAATCCCGCCGGTCTATATGTAATTATTATGCCTTCAGCCTTTTTCGAGCCATATTTCAAGGTTGATGTAGCTGGTGTCTATTACCCCTCAAATCGACAGATTCGCGTGCTCAACATCTATTACACCTGGAGCGGAGGGAATGCTGGATGGCTGCGCCACGCACGCGATCTGCTCAAGTGGGAGATGGGTAATTTCTTTGGCGTCGAGATGAAGGTACAGCCGGAACCGAGAGCCGAAGGCTGGCCTTGTAATGCGCCCGCAATGAAGTAGATGCTTGCAAGAATTGCGTGGGGGTAAGTCGGGAGTCCTGTGAAAAGGCTTCAAATAACCGATTATGTTTTAGAATAGAGCTACTGTGAAAGAAGTCTGACAAACAGCGATACCCTTTGAGCTTTAAGCCCGTATCAGAAGGGAGGCAACAAATAATTCCCTTCTGATATAGGCACGGTCAACGGACTCGACGAAGCTGCTTACTGGCTGAATCACTTGGGAAGGAATTTTACTATTGATCCATTCCAGAGCAGAACTAACGCGCGCGTCTGATAAGTTTTTTCAAAAACAAACTATCTCTATTGCAAGGAATAACCTTAAGGACGTTCGAATAATCAGGGAAGGCGCTGTTATCAGACTCTTATTTTCTAATTGAATGTCTCTCCCGCAATTGTTAATCTTATGTTTAGGGCAGGGTCATATGAGCCTCATCAGTCGCTTAATTCCCTTCCTTTCCCTCTTCGATAACTGGAGGCAGAAGGCGCTGAACCATCGCTTCATCCCATTCCAAATCGGCCTTTTGGCAGCGGAATTTCAGATCGTCGATCAAATCGGACTGTGTATAGTCAGGATCACCGACATGCAGCATGTGCAGCTCTTTGATCATCTTCAATAGCTTCTGTTCTTTGCTTAGCGCCGCAGCCTGTGCCTTGACCATCTGAGGATCAGGACGCTGTTCGTTTTTTATTAGTTGGCCCGTCTTTAATCGCCGGCGAAGGTGAGCCGCGAAGAATGCGGGAACCGATGAAATCTGTCCTGCGCGCTCAGCAGCTTGCATCAATTCTTCCGAAAGCAGAGCGCCCAGGTCCTTCCACCGCTCTCGTTCAACTTCGGATTTTGGAAGATCATGTCCAATCACGGCAGCCGCGGCTGTGCGCATCAACCCTGTAAAACCGGCAATGCCATCATCATCATCAGTAGTTGTATTAGAAGAAGTCTTAGACCCAGGCAAAACCGTTGATTCAATTGGACTTAAAGTATGCCTAGTCTGACTAGTTTCTAGACTGACTAGTCTGACTAGTTTCTGGGCATACCCAGTCAGACTAGTCTGACTAGTCTGACTAGGCATAGTTAAGCCGGCTTCCTCTGGAATATAGACTGTATATTCATTACCATTGTGCTCACCAGCAATGCTTTTAACTTCAATCAGGCCAACCCGACAAAGGTGGCTAATATTTGCCTCGAAGGTGACACGTGAGCCTATCCCCGCAGCCTTCATCAGTTTTGGCCGGGATATTCTGACATTGCGGGACGGTGCTACGGCGCCGCGAGTCATCCGATACAAACAGTCATATAGAAGCTTGCTCTTCCCTTTGAAGACACCAGCAGGCACAGCTTCGCGGGCAATCGAATTCGCGACGCGCGTGAAATCTCGATCTGGAGCAACCGGAGTTTTTAATGACTTCTGTGGTTCAGCGATTTGACTATGACTAGTCAGACTAGTCTGACTAGTCATAGTCAAATCGCTTTTCTCCCCTTCTGACTCGCTGACAGTCGGTGGCTTATCTTCCGGGCTTTCATTATGTTCGGTGAACAGTTTAGCGGCGTGTTCGGATTTTTGATTACTATGCCTGCCCTGACTAGTCAGACTAGTCTGACTAGTCAGGGTTTGGTTTTCAATTTCAGATAAACCAGGGGCTGATGTAATCAGTTCCTCGTGAGGCATTCTAAGCGGCGGCGGTACGACGAGACCTAGCTTTTTTTTCGGCCCCGGAGTACGCAAGGCGGTATGGGTCTTCCGTTTCGGGTCTGCCATAGTTGACTCACTTCACGCGGGCAATCTTCTGTCTCAAAGTGCCGAGTCGCTCAAGAACCTCATCGGTCAGGCTCCAGAGTTGATCAGCGGCGCGATGGCTTCCGGCATACATCACAGCAGGGAGCTTCTGTGAAGGCGCCTCAGCGATCTTCGAGTAGTCATGCAAGTTCGTGTCAAAGACGTGGCCAACCAGCTCAATGGCGGCTTCAACGGCGCCACGAGACTCCGCTGAAAGATTCCTTTGTGGTTTATATAGGTTGATCACGGCTCCCAGCATACGTAGGTTGGAGTTGACATTCTTGCGAACCTGCTGAATGGTGTAGGAGAGATCGCTCAGACCCTGCAATCCCATTGCGTCAGCAGCGCAGGGAACGAGAACGTAATCAGCCGAATAAAGAGCCGCCGTCAGCAGTTTACCTAGTTGCGGCGGACAATCGATAAACACAAAATCATAGTTGATTCCGTGCTCGTGGATCTGGTTGCGCAGCCGGTGGGTCAGGTAATCTGGCTGCATCTCGAATCGCGCTAAACGGATGTCAGCAGGCACGATATCCAGGTTTTCGACGGGGCTTTCAAGGATGGCATCGACCAGCGGCAAGGGTTCGATTTTGCCGCCGCCCACTGGCGCTTCCGGCTCGATCAAAACGTGCGAAAGCGTCGCTTCATAAAGGTCACTGCTCACCCACGAGGAGGTGAGATTACCTTGCGGGTCACAATCTATTACCAGGACTTGATAACCTCGAAGTGCGCAACATGCTGATAGCTCGCGGGTTATGGTTGTTTTTCCAACGCCTCCCTTTTGGTTTGCAACGGCAATTATTTTCATGCAGCTCTACCTGTAGTCTTCGGAATAAGTGAAAGCACTTCGGCTTCACTGACAAGTTTCATCCGACGGTCCAGGGGGTTATTGTAGAACCGAAGGTATCCCTGCTTGAGTAGTTGCGTCATCTTTGCCTGGCTAACGCCGAGCATTTTACGCGCTTCAGATGTAGTGATTAAGTCTGCAGGCTGGGTATTTTCCATGATTCGTGGCTACTCCTAACGCGTCGCAGTATATCATAAATAGCTTCATTTAATGTTGGGATATTTTTAAATAGATTCAGTTATCTTCAAATAGATTCATTTAGATTTATTATCTTGCCCCTCTCACCTCGGGTGAAAACAAAGGGAGGGAAGGTTCCACAGTGTTTCACGAGCTAACAAATACAAGAACTAAAATGTTTAACCCCAACTTTTGATAAGTTGGTCTGGTTATTTCCGGTAATATAGCTTTTCGGAATTATCGTCTTTAGGGCAAATGACTTTATTGATCGCAGAGCATATAGTTGCGCCGCCCCCGCGTCGCCCTGACGTCAATTCGCAGGATATCTCGAAGACGGCGGTGCCAAAGCAATGCTCAATGACGGCTTGTATTCAAGGTTCCCGAAGCCGAATTATGCCATCGCCCTGCACGTCACCTCGCTCGAAGCCGGCAAGGTCAGCGACGTTCCGGGCTACGCGCTTGCTAGTGACGATTCCGTCGACATCACCGTGCGTGGCGTCGACGGCCACGGCTCAAGGCCTGAAGCGACGAAGGACCCGATCGTCATCGCAGCGCAACTGGTGCTGGCGCTGCAAACGATCGTCAGCCGTGAGCGTGTCGCCGGGGCGATCCGCGGAGCTATCGGCAAGGAGAATGTCTCGAAGGGCGAGCCGGTGATGGGCAGCGAGGACTAACGCTGATCATTCGTATCGCAAGGCCGTGTTCGGGTCGACCTTCATAGCTCTCCGGGCCGGCACGTAGCTCGCCAGCAGGGCCACTCCCCCCAGAATGAGAGAAATGCCCACGAAGGTCAGCGGGTCGGATGGGCTGACGCCATAGAGGAAGGATCGGATGAATCGCGTCACACCAAAGGCGCCCGCCGCCCCCGCGACGATGCCGAACGCTGCCAGCTTGGTGCCGCCACCGAGGATCATTGTCAGAATCTGCCGCTGGTTTGCCCCCAGAGCCATGCGAATCCCGATCTCGCGTGTCCGCTGCGCCACTGAATACGAGATCACACCGTAGATGCCAATCGAGGCCAGGACTAAGGCCAGGGCGGCAAATACCCCGACCATGATCAAGGTGAAGCGGCGGTCGGAAATTAACTCGCCTCTTAACTGTTCCATCGTCTTGGCGCTAGAGAGGGTCACATTCCCACCCATTGAGGCTAATGTGCTTCGGACGGCCGCGAGATAGCCGGCAGGGTCCGCCTGCGTCCGGACTACCATAGACGTCCCGGGAAAGATAAATTCGTCCGGCACCTGGTTGAACGAAATATACATCTGGGACTCAACTCTTGAGCCGGCAAGGGTATCCAAATTCTCCTGCTTGACGTGACCGACGACGCCGACGATCTGGAATTCGAGGACCTTGTCAGACCCGGCTGGCATGCCGATGTACCGCCCGATCGGCTCCTCGCCTGGGAAATGCTGCTCGGCCATGTTCTCGTCGATGACCATGACGGGCGCGGCG
>JBJMGU010000122.1:0-28923 GCA_045807765.1 Blastocatellia bacterium | reverse complement strand
GAAGGGCCGCGAGGCCGACACCGAGCGCCAGGTCGAAGCCGCACGGCGTTATCTTTTTACGCTTTACGTTAAGCTCGAACGCCTGCGGCAGGAAGAAGCGGCCTTTGCCGTGCGCTCACACAGCGAGTTGAGGCTGCCGCCCGAAGAGCAGGCCAACCTGCGGCGCTTGCAGCTACAGATTCAAGCCATCACCGGCGCCGAGTGATGCAGCGCGCCGCGCCTGTCGCCTGACGGGCGCACGATCGCCTTAAAACAAAAAAGCGCACCGGGCTAATCCTAGCCTGGCGCGCTTTTTATTCTCGTCCGACCGCCGCTTAGAACTGGAAGCGACCGCCGAACTGCAAGGCACGCGGCCCGCCGGTGCCGAAGTTCTGCCCGGCGCGGCCCGTTGGCACGCCGAAGCCGGAGCCCAACGACTGGCTATAGCCGGTCAGGTTCGCGATGTTGAAGACGTTGAAGACCTCAAAGAATCCTTGAATCTGCCACCGCTCGCGGAGCTTGAAGGTCTTGGTGATGCGAACATCCTCAGATTGGAAATTGTCGCCGAAAGTGAAGTTCGACGGAATGATGATTTGCGAGGCCGCCGGCAGCGTGGCGTTGTAAGTGCCAAGCAGTAATAGGAACTCGTTGCGGTCAACACCGCGGTTGAGCGAGTTCGGCTTGAGGCCCGGCAGCGGATCGCCGCCGACGCCGTCGCCGTTGACATCAACCGTGTCCGAAACCTTCGCTGAAAATGGCGGCTTGCTCTGGTAGAAGGCGATCAGCGACGCCTGGAAGCCCTTCGGCAGGTCGAAGACGCCGCTGAAGGTGAAGCGGTGCTTCACGTCCGCATCCAGATAAGAGTAGTTGCCGAACAGGTTGTTGAAATCTACGAAGGGGAAGCCCTTGTAGGACGATAGCGCGTAGCTGGCGGTGAACTGGACGCGCTTCGAGAAGCGCTTGTCGAACTTCACCAGCAGCGCCCGGTAATCGTCACGTCCGATGCTCTTAATGACGCCGACGGGGCCGTTGACGCATTGCACCGCCGGGTTGAAGGCTTCCGCAGACGTGCACGGACGGATGATCGGGCCGCCGGTTGCCGCCGGGCGGCTGAAGTATTCGGCGTCGTACTGCTGCAAGGTGTGCATCAAGCGACGGAAAACGAAATCGGCGGAAACCGACATGTTGTTCGTAATCTGGCGCTGCACGCCGAGGCTGATCTGCTCGGAATAAGGCACCTCAAGGTTCGGGTCGAGGAGGTCCGTGCCGGTCTTGAAGAAGTCAATGCCGGTCAGGCCCGACGAGCCGAGTGTCTTCAGCTTGCCTTCAATCACCGGCACCTGCTGGTTGCGGATGGTGAGGAAGTTGGCGCCTGTCAGCTTGGTCGGGAACAGGCCGAAGAAGATCGGCGCGCCCAGCGGCACGTTGATCAGGTTGAGCGGCGACGGCAGGCCGGGAATCTGCGGGAACGCGATGGTGTTCTGGAAGAGCGCCCCGGTCACCTGCGAACGGCCATTGCCAATCGGGCCGATGGCGGCGCGCTCGCGCAGCCGTGTGACGAACAGCACGGTGTCGTAATAGATGCCGGCGCCACCGCGGATGATCGTTTTGCCTTTGTTGCCGACGTCATAGTTAAAGCCGAATGACGGCGCGACGTTGTTCTTGTCTTTGCCCGGTTTGCTGGTCGAGCCGAGCAGCGGCGCGAGCAGCGCCGGCTTGGCCAAGTCATGATTTTGCAGGTTGGTCTCGTACTGGTACGAGGCGCCGAAACTGAAGGTGAAGCCGGGCCTGACCAGCCAGGAATCCTGCGCGTAGAAGCGCGCGCGGTTGCTCTGGCGGGCGATGTCGGTCTGGAACGGTGGCGGCTGCGACGGGTCGCCGATGCCGACCAGCGGAATGATCGTGCCGCCCGAATTACCGGCAACCACCGGCAGGTTAAGGATGTCTGCAAGCGTCGGTGTCCCGCCCGTCAAGAAGACCGACGGGATGGGAATATTCAATCCAGCGATGATCCCTGCCCTGACCGGTGCCGGCAGCGGCAGCGCGTTGACGCTGGCAGCGACCAACTGGTTGACGCCGACTATCGTCGTCGGGTTATGCACGACGACCAGCGCCGGATCGAGGAAGGCCCACGCGCCCGTGCCATAGTTGTGCTCGTATTCGCCGCCGAAGCGGAAGCGGTGCGAGCCCTTCACCCAGTTCAGGTTGTCGGTGAATTGATAGCGTTTGAGGTCGCGATTCTGCGGCGCGTTGACCGTATTGCCAGCGCGGAAGTTGCTGCTGGCGACGCGGATCTGCGGGCCGCCCAGGCCGATGCAGCCCGGATTCGACGGCGGGCACTCTGCCGCGGTCGGAATCGTTTCGTCATTGACGATGTGCTGGAAGTTGAAGCGCGCATCGTTGACCAGATTTTGCGTGAAGATGCGGGTCAGCGAGCCCTGAAGGTTGTCATCGTTGCTCGCATTGACGCGCCAGTTCGACGGCAAGGTGTTGTCGGCGTCCGGCGCAAAGACATCATTGTCGTCATGACTGTAGCGCGCGAAAGCGTTCATCTTGTCGTTGATCTTGAAGTCGGCGCGCACGTTGGCGAGGTTGCCTTTGTACGGGCTGGTGGTGACGGCATTGAAAGCCGACGAGCCCGGGAAGCCTGTGACCACCGTGCTGATGGCTGAGGTCTGATCCAAGCGCTCGTAGTTGCCGAAGAAGAAGGCGCGATCCTTCTTGATCGGGCCGCCCAGGCTGCCGCCGTACTGATAGCGGCGGAAGAACGGGTCGAAGTTGCGGCTCGGGCGGAAGTAGGTCGGCAGCGCCGAGATGCTGTGGTCGCGGAAGAAGAGGAAGGCGCTGCCATGCAGGTCGTTGCTCCCCGTTCGCGAAACGATGTTGATGGCGCCCACAGAGGTGATGCCGGTCGAGAGGTCGAAGTTGAAGGTGGAAATCTGGAATTCCTGAATCGTCTCGGTCGAGAAGTTCTGCGCCGCGCCACCGCAGACCGGGTCGAGGATGCTGCCACCGTCAACCGTCAGCCGGGTGAGCGCCGAGCTGGCGCCGCCAATCGAGACGTTAAAGAGGTTGTTCTGCGAGCCGGGGTTCTTGGTCGTCACGCCGACGCCCGGCTCCAGCGATGCGAGCTGCAAGAAGTTGCGCCCGTTGAGCGGCAGCGCATCGATCTTCTGTCGCCCGATGACGCCGTCAATTTTGTAATTGGTTTTGTCGATCTGCGGCGCTTCGGCTTGAATCTCGACGATCTCTTCTTTGGTGCCGACGCGCAGTGCGGCGTCGCCGTTGGTGGTGTTGCCGACTTGCACCGGCGCGGTGATCACCTGCGTCGAGAAGCCCTGCGCCTCGATCTTCACTTCATAGTCGCCGGGCAACAGGTTCTCGACGGCATAGATGCCGTCGCTGCCGGTGTTGATTTTACGGCTCTCGCCAGTCGCTTTATTGGTCACGGTGACGGTCGCGTTGGGGACGATAGCCCCCTGCGGGTCGGTGACGGTGCCGCGAATCGCGCCGGTCGGGTTCTGCGCCAGGACTGGTAAGGCCAGGTTTGCTACGAGCATCGTCATCATGACGGCCAGCAGCAAGCGTTTGCACTTAATTCGCATACTTCGTCTCCTTTCAATTCCTGTGAGCGGGTAAGGTCGCCTATTTCCTACCGGGCCGATGCGGCAATGGGCAGCCACTGCTTGCGATGTGCGCTCTTTTTCAAGCATGCCTCGACGACGCATTGCTCAAGACCAGCCTCGCGATATTAGGCCGAGAGGGGCAGGTCATCACGCTGCCCAACTAAAAAAAAGGACGATTGATTAACAAGCTATAAGAGAGCCGTGGACGCGCATATCATTCTTTTTTTCCGCAAACTTGTCAAGGAGTTTTTGACAAAGCCGGCCCGCCGCGGGACGAATGCCAAACCGCCGCGCCCGCCTGGCTGGCGCCGCCAGTCGAGCGCGCGCCGGGCTAAGCTCGACATGGCGCAAAACGCTGATGTAGAATTTGCCGCCCGACCTCCGACTATGCAGCAAATCTCAAGGCATCATTCGCCCGCCGCGACCACCGCCAGGGACCGCCTCCGAGCCCTCTGGCGGCAGCTTACCGAGACCGCCACGACGCGCTCGGTGGCGCTCGCCGTCTTTGCATTCAGTATGCTCACCCTGTTGGCGTGGCGGCTATTTGTCCAGATGGAAGTCGGCGACGCGGCCATCTGGGATTACGTCGCGCAAGCCATTCGGCGCGGCCAGATTCCTTACCGCGATGTGGTCGAGATCAAGGGGCCGGCGAGCGCTTACCTGAGTGCCCTGGCCATGTGGCTGGGCCAGTGGGTCGGACTGCGCGATGTGATGGCTGTGCGCGTCATGCAGATGCTGATGACGGCGGCGCTGTCGGTGGTGATCTACCTGGTGGGCGAAGTCTACCTGCGCCGGCGCATGGCGGCGCTTGCGGCCTGCCTCTTTCCGCTGACCTCTTATCACTTCGTCAGTTGGGTCGAAGGCGGCACACAGCCGAAGCTGACGATGATCTTCTTTGGCATGCTGGCGCTGCTGATGATCGCCCGCAGCCGCCCGTTCTGGGCCGGCGCCAGCGCCATGCTCAGTTGCCTCTGCTGGCAGCCGGGATTGTTGTTCGCCGGCGTCGCCTGCTTGATCTTCTCGCGCTATCTTACGAGCTGGCGCGACGGACGAGCCTTGAAAGTCGTAGCCGGGACGCTGCTGCCGCTGGCGCTCGTAGTCGTCTACTTTTATGCGGTCGGCGGGCTCACAGACCTCTGGACATGGACGGTCGCTTACAACTTCAACGTCTACGCGCCGGCAGAGCTGCGCAGCCTGGGCGATATGCTGGGGCACCTGTGGGCGGTGACGCTGCGCATCTTCAGAGTCGACATTGTGTGGGTGATCCTGGCGCTTGTGGGCTTGATCGGGTTCGCCGTCGAGCGCCTGCGCGCCAAGCGGCCCTTGAAGGCGGTATTACAATCACCCGATCTGTTCAGAGATGCCCTGGTCATCGCTCCTGCCGTCTATCTCGGTTTTTGCCTGATTAACTTCCAATCGGGGCCGGATTTCCTGCCGCTCTTCCCGTTCGTCGGCCTCTTTGCCGGCTGGCTGATTACCGAAGCCGCCGCGCGCCTGCAAGCCAGCCGGCTGGCGCAATCGAAGCCGTCGCTGCGCCGTTGGGTCGAGCGGCTGCCGGCGGCAGCGCTGCTGCTGCTATTCATCCTGAGCGCGGGCCGCGCCGTGACCTTCAGAATGCAGGAATGGACGTTGAAGATTCAGGAGCAGCAGTTAAAGCTCGCCTACGACCGCCTCGGCCCGGACGATCAGGTCTACGTGCATGGCACGCTGGAGCTGCTGGTGATGACCAACAGGCCGAACCTGAATCCGTATATTCTCTGGGATCGCAACAAAGCCGACTACATCGCGGCGAAAAAGTATGGCGGCTCTGTGCAAATGATGATCGCCGAGATGGAAGCCGCGGCGCCGAAGATGGTCGCGCTTTCACGCCTGCGTAACATCCCGCAGGCGGTCGAGCTAGAGCAATGGGTCGCCCAGAAGTACGACAAGCTGCCGATTGTCGGTTATGACATCTATATTCGGAAGCAGTGAAGAAGCAACCACAGATGAACACAGATGAACACAGATGGAAACCGGAGAAGCGATTAGGCGTCCTTTCTCTGATCGGTGTTCATCTGTGTTCATCTGTGGTTCCATTCTCCCTTTCATTGAGGAACGCCATGCAAAAACGACTTGTCTTCGCCATTGTGATCTTGCTCGCCGGATTGCCGTCGCTGCCGCTTGTGGCTGGCCCGCGCCCCGTCAAGACCAGCCTGAAAGTCGGCATTGCCGCGCTGCCGATCACTCCGTTCGGAGCCAACCCGGATTGGGATGGCCCGGTCACCGAGTCGGGCGTTTGGGGCGAGCGCTTCACGGATGCGAATCACAATGGCCGCTGGGATGCCGGCGAAGCCTTCGTTGACGACACGGCGAACGACGCGCTTGATGCTTCGTCGAAAGGCAAGTACGACGGCATCTTTCTCGCCGGCTTTGGCGACAACCGCATCGCTACAGGCAAACATGACGACCTCTGGGCGCGCGCCATCGTCATCGAATCGGGGCCAGCTAAAATTGCCATCGTCGCGCTCGACCTAATCGGCTACTACAGCAAGGCGAATTATTATGGCCTCGGCGAAGTGCAGAAACTCGTAGACCCGCGCCTCGGCATCAGCGACATTCTCATCACCAGCACCCACAACCACGAAGGACCGGACACCATCGGCGCGTGGGGCGTGAACCCTTTGAGCGATGGCAAGTTTCCCCGCTACCTGCGCTTCATTGATCGGCAGATCGCCAAAGCTGTGAATCAAGCGGCGCAAGCGATGCGCCCCGCGGTGATGAAGCTCGGCATGACGACAGCGCAACAGACGCCGACAATCGCCGGCATGCAGACGCGCACACATGGCCGCCCGCCGGCCTTCTATGACGAAGAGATGCGGGTGATGCAATTTTTCGACGCCACGCGCAGCACGCTCGACCGGGTCATCGCCACCTTCATCAACTGGAACACTCATCCCGAAAGCATGGAGAGCCGCAACACGGTGCTGACATCGGACTTCCCGCACGCCGTGCGCGAAGCGGTCGAGAAACAATATGGTGGCACGGCGATTTATGTCAGCGGCGACATCGGCGCCGTCGAAATCATCGGCGACTCGAACAACCGGAACGGCGACCGCACCACATTTGACGGCAAAGAGTATCCGCTCACCGCCAACAGCAACCGCCCGGTTTATACTTTCGAGCGCACCGAAGCCATCGGGCGCGACGTGGCGAAAGCGGTCTTCGCCGCGCTCGATCACGGCGAGATGAGTCCGGTCACCACACTCGACATCCGCAAAGCCACCTTGCGCGCGCCGATGGACAATCAAGGGTATCTGTTTCTCGCGGGCCGCGGCGTTCTCGACACCATCCCTGCGCCGCAAGCGGGACAGAAGGTTGAGATTGAAACGACCATCTACGCCATCACCCTCGGCGACGCGCAGATGATCACGACTCCGGGCGAGCTGTTCCCCGAAGTCTACTATGGTATTGAACGCTACAAGAGGCAGGACTGTGCGGAAGCTGACACCAAACGACCGGCAGAGCCCGGCGTGCGCGAGCGGATGACCAAAAAGTATAAGTTCGTCATCGGCCTCTGCCCCGACGAGCTTGGCTACATCGTGCCGGGCTATGATTTCCTGCCGCCGGCCTACGGGCTGAGCGGCGCGAGCCAGGCGAAAGACCCGTGCAAGGCGATAGGCGTGCCGAATCATTACCACGAAACCAACTCAGCGAGTTCCCTTCTCGCGCCGCTGTGGGCCTGCACGGCAGCGGCGCTGCTCGACGGCAAGCCGGTGGATGCAGAAGCCTGCCGTAAGAAATGAAGCGTGAAGCAAGCGCGGAGAATATTATGTTGATCGCCCTGACCCGTCCCGTCAGTCCGAGCATCAATGATTGCGAGCTGACGTTTCACGAGCAGCAGCCGATAGACGTAGCCAGGGCCGCTGCGCAGCATCATGCTTATGAAAACGCTTTGCGCGGCCTCGGCGTCGAAGTCGTCCGCTTGCCCGCGGAGCCCGACTTGCCCGACGCGGTGTTTGTTGAAGACGCGGCTATTGTGGTTGATGAGCTTGCGGTCATCCCGTTGATGGGCGCGGCGAGCCGCCGGCCAGAGACCAAGAGCGTCGCGGCGGCCCTGGCGGCTTATCGTCCGTTGCGTTACCTCGAAGCGCCGGCGACGCTCGATGGCGGTGACGTGCTGCGTGTCGGGCGGCAACTGTTCGTCGGCTTAACGAAGCGCACGAATCGAGCAGGTGTCGCGCAACTCCGTTCGCATCTCGCGCCCTTCGGCTATGAAGTCCGGGGCGTTGAAGTGACGGGGTGCCTGCATCTCAAGAGCGCCTGCACACAGGTTAGCAGCAACACGCTGCTGATTAATCGTGATTGGATTGACGCAACGGCCTTCGCAGAGTTTGAGTTGATCGACGTGGCGGCGGCTGAGCCGGGAGCCGCCAATGCCTTATTGATTGGGGAAACCGTGATTCTGCCGAGCGCCTTTCCGCAGACGATGGCGTTGCTCGAACGGCGCGGCCTGAAGGTTTGTGCGGTTGACGTTTCCGAGTTTCAGAAGGCCGAAGGCGGCGTCACCTGCAAGAGCATCATCTTCACCATCTCTTCATGACACTCATTCTTCAGATGCGTCTACAGGCGCGTCGGGCGGATCGATTTCGACATCAGGCATCGGCTCGTGTTTCGACTCATCGTAAGGCGGCAGGTCTGTCGGCTCCGGCGCGCTGAGTTCGCTAAGGTTCTTGCGCGCCGCTTCCAATCCCCAGTGATAAGCGAACGGCGGCCCATCGCACCATGCCTTGCGATATGCCTCTGTCGCCGCCTCGATGGCTTTGGTAGTATTGCCGGCGTCGCGCTCAATCTGCGCCAGCACGTTCAGCGCATCGGCGTGAAAGAGCGGATACGGCCCGCGCTCGGCAGCTTCCCACACATCGTCGAGCAATTCGCGCGCTGCGGCGTCACCCTGCCGCCGCCGCAACTCCGCCAGCGCAACGAGTGACTGGATTTCTTCTTCAACGTGATTCACCGCCCGCGCACGAGTCAGCGCGTGATGCAAGCGCTCATCTGCTTGTGCCAAATCATTCAGCCCCAACAATGCTGCGCCTTGTACACGTGCCGCACTGATGAAGTCTCTTTCATATCGTTGAACACTAGCTAATTGCCAAGCACGGTTTGCCAACTGAAAGCCAGCAGTGTAGTCAGTTTTCAAAAGAGAAACTTGAGCCATATAGGCATTGATAAATCCTTCACACTGACTCCTCTCTTGAAGAGTAAATATTCGCGATGCTCTTTGGAGCAACTTACCTGCCTCGTTGATAAGCCCACATGCAGCTAGCGTCAGCCCCCCTTCGAATAAGGAACTCGCTTCTGCCCAAAGATCACCTCTTGTACGCTCGATAACTAAAGATTGGAACGCCAAAAGCAGCGATTCCCGTAGTACGCCAGACTGCCGCAACGCATTCGATAGGGTAACCAAGCTCGCGCTTAAACCTGTTTGGTCGCTCTCTCTTTTATCAATGTTAATACTTCGCTGGTATAGCGGAACAGCCCGCCCTGGTTGCCCATTGAACTGATACCCCATCGCCAATACATGGATTGTGTAGGATTGCCATAATGAGTTACTCAAGCGCGGCAATTGATCCAATCCTTCAGGGAAAAGCATCTCCAAGAGTTCAGCTTGTTGACGGCTGGCGCTCAGGCGGTAGAACGTAGCATCCAGTATATGGGTGGTAAAAAGCTGTATGGCATCGTCATAGCGACCGAGGCCGATTAGTGTGTTGTATAGCTCGATGGCAGGCGTCAGGTCTTCAAGGCTTTCCACTTGATAATCTTCAATCTTGGGCAGCGCCTCAAAGTGTGCGTGCAAGGTCGTGTAAACATCGCGCCGCATATCGTTGCTCAACCCTCCCCACACCACGCCGCGCACAATCGGATGCAGGTCGTAACGATTGGCGCGCTTGTCCCATCCCAATAAGCCGCGATCTTCCAGTTCCATCAACGCATAGTCTAACTCGTTTTCATTCGAGAAAACCTTGTCTTCTCCGATCAGCAGCGCGGCCAGCGTGTCATAAGTCGCGGGCATGCGAAAAGCCGCTACGGTGTGTAGCACCTTCTTCGCAGACTTATTCAAACCACGGAAGGCGAATTCCAGGATGTGCGATTTTGCCTGTACCAGTGGCAGGGAGAATGGATTGAAATCAGGATGCTTACTTTGCCAGATGTCGAAGTTACCACGCGCGCGGTGATAATAAGCGATCTCGCCAGCCAATGCCTGAATCAGCAGCGGATGACTGCCGAAGCTGAGAAATAAACGCAGCAACTCTTCACGCGAGCCACTGACGCCGAAGGTGCGCCACAGATTCAACGCGTCATCATTGATGAGTCCACCAATGAACCCCGCAAAACTGACAGGCAGCGGCTCGCCCGTGGCAATCTGCAAGTCTGCCGGGTAAAGCCGCGTGCTGACCAATATCCGCGACACTCGAACGCGCGCCAGCTTGCGCAGAAAATTGCCGGCGCGCGGGTCGGCGGTCTTGCGCAAGCGATGCTGTCCCGTGAACGATTGCGCCGCGCTTTCCGGCAGTCCCATCATCCCGGCCACAATATTCGCCGTCTGCTGATCGAGGTCGTCATCGGCGAGCCGGTTCGCGTCCATTCGCGCATAAGCAATCAAGATGCGCTCTAGCCCGTCCAGCACAAATAAGAACGGCTCGCGGTCGAGCACGGCGAGCAGCATCTCTTCACGCTCGCCCGGCCTGGTGTTCTTTTGAATGTCTTCTCTCGCACGACCGGTGACGTAGGCCAGCGCGCGGATGATGAAGTTCTCGAACGTCGCGTCGCTTTCGTAAAAGCTCCACCACAGCCGCCCGGCCAGCGGCTTCATCTCGTTCGGCGCGATGTCGTTGAACCACTTCCAGGTGAGCGCGCTCTTGCCCATGCCGCCGATGGCGACGACGTTGAAGATGCGTGCTTGATACACCGCCGAACCTGGCTTGGCTACCCAATCAGTCAGCAGGTTCAACTCCTGTTGCCGCCCGATCAAATCGGGCGTCTGCAACAGCGTGTAAGGGTGAGCGATGTAGGTTTCCGGCGGCTTGGGAATGTCGCTGACGTAGTGAAAAGCCGTCTGGTCGGGTTTGCGATACTGCGACAGGCTGTTGATGACGTGGCCGCGCAGGTCTTCGGGTGACTTGAAGAAGTTAGCGACGCGCGCGGTGCCAAGCCGCTGTTTGAACTTTTCCAGTTTGACTGCGCCCTCGCCTTTCTCAACGTCTCCGGCCTTGATCGGATGATCGTCGTGCATGAGAAAGATGAGGCGCGGGATGCCGCGTTCGACGGCGCGGTTGTACTCCATCTCGGTGATCGAAATGTCGTTTCCCTTCGGCACATAACCATAGCGGTGCGCGAAGACGCCGAGGTAGATGTCCGCTTCATCAACCATTCTCAGCGATTCGGCAATGGCGTCCGCATCAGCGGCGGGCAGATGCTCCATCATCTGTGGGAACATCCCCTGCCGCAGACAGGCATCCATGACTTGCTTGCGGTGTTCGGGCAAGTCGCGAGCGGTGCTGCTGATCATTATGACCTTGCGGTCAGTCATCGGGACTCCTCCAGACGGAACCGCGAAGGTAATTATCACAACTCAGTATTTGACGCAATCAACAAAGCAGAATCGGATCACTTATCGCTCGACGGCCATCGCCACGGCATTGCCGCCGCCCAGGCAGAGCGCCGCCAGCCCACGCCGCGCATTGCGCCGCTGCATCTCGTAGAGCAGCGTCACCAGGATGCGTGCGCCGCTCGCGCCAATCGGATGCCCCAGTGCCACCGCGCCGCCGTTGACGTTCAAGCGCGCCGGGTCAATGCCCAGCTCGCGTGTGATCGCCACCGCCTGCACGGCGAAGGCTTCATTCAGCTCGATCAAATCGACATCGGCCAGGTCCCAGCCGGCGCGCTCCAGCGTTAGTTGAATCGCCGTGACCGGAGCCATCATCACCAGCTTCGGCTCGACGCCGCTGGTCGCCTGCGCGACGATGCGCGCCATCGGCTTGCGACCGAGCTTGCGCGCCAGCTCATCCGAAGTGACGACGAGCGCCGCCGCGCCGTCATTGACGCCCGGCGCATTGCCGGCGGTAACGGTGCCACCTTGCGGCTTAAACGCCGGCTTCAGTCGCGCCAACGCTTCGAGCGAAGTGTCTTCGCGCGGCCCTTCGTCGGCGCGCACCACGAGCGGCTGGCCTTTCTTCTGTGGAATCTCGACGGGCACGATCTCGGCGTCAAAGCGGCCTTCCTTGATCGCCGCAACCGCTTTGCGGTGCGAGTTCAAGGCGTACTCGTCCTGCTCGGCGCGGGTCACGTTGAAGCGTTCAGCGACCACTTCGCCGGTGCAGCCCATGTGCCAGTCGTCAAACGCGCACCACAGGCCATCGCCGATCATCGAATCGATCAGCTCGCCATTGCCCATGCGATAGCCCTGCCGCGCCTTCTTCAACAGGTAAGGCGCGTTGGTCATCGATTCCATGCCGCCGGCGACCGCCGCTTCGATCTCCCCGACCTTGATGCCGTTGGCCGCCAGCATCACCGCCTTCAGCCCAGAGCCACAGACCTTGTTGATCGTCAAAGCGCCGACCGCGTCAGGGATGCCTGCGCCGAGCGCCACTTGTCGCGCTGGGTTCTGACCGTTGCCGGCCTGCACGACGTTGCCCATGATGACTTCGTTAATGATCTGCGGCGAGATGCCGGCGCGCTCGATAGCCGCGCGCGCCGCGATCCGTCCAAGCTCAACGGCGCTGAAGCCTGAGAGCGCGCCCATGAATTTGCCGACAGGCGTCCGCGCGCCTGCCAAAATGACTGCATCTGCCATAAGCCTTTCCTTTCAAAAGAGCGATGTTGTAAAAAGCCTTTTTGTATTCCAGCAAGCCATTATCCCACAGCCCCGCGAGCCCTGTCATCAACTCGGCTGGCGCGCGGTGGCGGCCTGTTTGTCAGCGGGCGCGCGGCGGTGCTACACTTTGGCTTAATTGCGAGACCGTATATCAGACAGGAGCATTGATCTTTCATGCAAGCATTGATACTGGCGGGCGGCAAAGGCACGCGCCTGCGTCCGCTGACCATGCATACGCCGAAACCAATCGTTCCTATCGCCAACCGGCCACTGCTGATCTACCAGCTAGAACTGCTCAAGCGGGCCGAGGTGCGCGACGTCATCCTGTCGCTCTCCTATCAGCCGCAGAAGATTGAAGACAAACTGCTCGACGGCACAGACCACCGCGTCCGCATCAGCTACACGGTCGAAGCCGCGCCGCTCGGCACGGCGGGGGCATTCCGGCATGCCGCCGGTCTCATCAGTGAAACCACGGTCGTTTTGAACGGCGATGTGCTCACCGACATCGATCTGAACGAAGTCATCGAGCAGCACCGCGAGCGGCAGGCGATGGCCACCATCGTGCTTGCGCCGGTGCCGAACCCGACTGAATATGGCTTCGTCGAAACTGATGATGCGGGCCGCGTCCGACGCTTTGTCGAAAAGCCGGGGCCTGAAGAAGTCACCGCCGACACGATCAACGCCGGCATCTATGTTCTGGAACCGCGCGTTCTCGATTACATTCCCGAAGGCGAGCCGTTTATGTTCGAGTACGATGTCTTCCCCAAGCTACTCACAGCCGGCGAAGCCTTTTACAGTCACATCTGGCGCGGCTACTGGCGCGATGTCGGCACGGCGCCGAGTTATTGGCAGGCCAACATGGATGTGCTGGACGGCAAGCTGAAACTGATAGACAGACTGCCTGCCGAGCGCGGCGAGAAGTTCGACGCTTCGGCAGAGATTGACGAGCGGTCGGTCGTTGACCCATCCTGCACGCTGAAACCCGGCGTGCAGATCATCAACTCGGTGGTCAGCCGCAACTGCTATATCGAAGAGCGCGCCCACATCGAGAATTCGGTTATCCGCGGCGGCACGCGTATCGGCCCGCAGGCGACGTTGAGCGGCGCGCTCGTCGGCAAGAGCTGTCACATTGGTCGCGCCGTTACGGTCGAAGGCCGTGCCGCGCTCGGCGATAAATCGGTCATCACGGATTACAGCCAGATTTAGGTGTCGGGTGTTGGGGATTGATCTTTACGATATGATACGAAGCGATGAGTGAACAGCAGCGATTACCGACACCCGACACCCAACACCCAACACCTGCGACGTTGATGATTCGTGTGCCCAACTGGGTCGGCGATGCGGTGATGGCGCTGCCGGCGCTCGGCGAGTTGCGGCGCATCTTTAGCGAGGCGCGCATCGTGCTGGTTGCCAATCAACGGGTCGCGGGATTGTTCGAGGGCGAAGCACTTGCCGACGACTTGATCACTGTGACTGAAGGGCGCGGCCTGTTAGAGACGACTTGGCAATTCTTTCACGAAGCCCGACGGCTGCGGCGCGAGCGATTTGATATGGCGGTGTTGCTGCCCAATTCGTTCAGCGCGGCGATGGCGGCCCGCGCCGGCGGCGCCAAGCAGATTGTCGGCTATGCGACGGACACGCGCCGCCTGCTGCTGACGCGGGCGATTGGCTTTGAAGCCGATTTCAAGCGCCGCCATCAGGTTCGCTACTACCTCAACATTGCCGCGCAGGTCGAACAACAGATGACCGGCCAGAGCCGCGTTAATCTCGACGCGCAGCCCGCCTTGCGCCTCGGCGAAGCCCAGCGCGCGCACGCCCGACAGATTCTTGAAACCGCCGGGATCGATCCAACTCGGCGATTGATGGCGCTCAATCCCGGCGCTACCAACAGCCGCGCCAAGCAGTGGCTCCCGGAACGTTTCGCGGCGACCGCCGACCAGTTAAACGAGCGTGACGATTTTCAGACGATCATCGTCGGCACGGCGGGCGACCGCGAGGCGGCGCGGGCCGTCGCCCTTCAGATGCGCTCGAAAGTCGCCGACCTTACGGGCCGCACCAGTCTGGCCGAATTGAAAGCCGTGCTGGCAGACGCGGCGCTGGTCATCTCGAACGACACCGGCGCGGCGCACGTCGCGGCGGCGCTCAAGGTGCCGATCATCACGATCTTTGGGCCGACCGAAGATTTCGCCACGCGACCGCTCGCCGACCTTGCCACTGTCGTCCGCCACCCGGTCGAATGCTCGCCCTGCATGCTGCGCGACTGCCCGATTGACCACCGCTGCATGATGCGCGTGACGGTCGTCGATGTTGTGGACGAAGCGCGGCAATTGTTGACCAGCGCCTCTCGCTAGCCTTCACTGAATGTTTAACTGCGCATTGTTTGAATGACAGATTTCATGCGCAAGCGTTCTCTTTTCTAAACGGGCGCTTGCAATTGTGACAGATAACCATTATCTACGTGACGCCCCTCACAATAAGGTGTTTTTGGTTGATCTATGTGTTTGGTGGTGGTATAAGGCACGCAAGCATTTCATGCTAAAGCTCAGTTCGCTGTTTCTACTGTTGTTCCAATGGAGAATGCGTATGTTTCGCAAGGCGAATCTGTTTTCTGCGATGCCGAATATGCTACCAGCTTTGGTGGTTATCGCTCTTTTCGCTCTAGTCAATGGGCAATCGGTTACAACCAGTATAAACCGGATTGCTTCTCAAACGCCACAGACCGAAACTCGTAAAATCGTTATTCATCGCTCAAAACAGATGCCCGAAAGCAGCGCCGTAGCCATTACAGCAATTAGAAATCTTCAGGGAGATCAATGGCTGAGAGAGTTGGAAATCGAGGTGCAAAACAACTTCAGTAAGCCAATTTATCATCTCGAAATAGATTTAAGATTTCCTGAAGTTGCAATACAGGCAGATAATGGAGCAACTGGTGCATTGGTCATCCCGCTCGTGTTTGGCAGATCTAAGCTAATGAGTCCAGGCGAACGGGCCACAGCGACGGACAGGCCAATCCATCCGGGTGAAAGATACGTCTTTAGAGTACCGGAAGCAAATTGGAAAGCAATCGAGTTATATTTGGCCGAGCATAGGCTGCCATTCTCTGCCATAACTAAAATTTGGCTGCGAATATACGAATTAAGTTTTGGCGATGGTACAGGACTTGAAATGGACCAGCCGTTTTTCAATAAGCAGGCAACAGGCGAATTTAAAGAACAAGTAAAAACAAGCCTTCCGAAGAGGGCAATGGTTTCCAAAAGATCGCGGACCAAAGAGTTGAAATATGCGCTTTGGACGCGGGCATCGCCCGTAACCCCAAACGCCATACCTTTACAATTAAGCTATGGGGCGCAGTTTTCGGGCTGTTGGCAATACGACAAGGATCATGAAAGATGTCCTTACCTTGATAGCGGGCCTTGTGCGCTACGAATATATCGATTGGCAACGGCTTCAACGGAAAATCCAATATGCCTAGGATTTATTAAATACGACAGTAATCTTTGTTATGTAGATGGTGCTTATGTGCGTTGTTCATAGGATACAGGTTATTCATGCGATCAATATCTAGCGTGTGGACAAGGATGTAACACGGCGGAATGCGTGGATTGCAGCGGCTCATGGGAACCTTCTACTTGTACTTGTGACGCTGGTAGTGGCGGCGGCGATGGCGGCGGCGGCTCCCCGGACTGTCCCTATTGGATAGTTCAGAATTGCGCGGATGAACTCGGATACCTCGACCCGTACTGCTTGTGCCACTACGACACGCCCATCATCATTGATGTTTAAGGCAATGGCTTCGATCTAACTAATCGAGCCAACGGCGTCAATTTCGATTTCGACAATAATAGAGTCGCTGAACGTATCTCCTGGACGGCACCTGGCTCAGATGACGCCTTCCTGGTACTCGACCGCAACGGTAATGGCACCATTGATAATGGCACGGAGTTATTTGGTAACCTCACGCCGCAGCCGCCGTCGGCTACGCCCAATGGCTTTCTGGCTCTCGCACAATATGACCGTCCAGCTAATGGCGGCAACGGCGATGGGCGGATAGATAGTCGAGATGCGATTTTCTCTTCACTACGACTTTGGCAAGACGCCAATCACAATGGTATCTCTGAGCAAAATGAGTTGCATGCTTTGCCATCGCTTGGCGCCTACGCGCTCGACCTTAATTATCAAGAGTCCAAACGGACTGATCAGTACGGCAACAAGTTCCGCTACAGAGCCAAAGTCTATGACATGCATGGCGCGCACGTCGGGCGTTGGGCTTGGGACGTGTTCTTCTTGACCCACTAATCCGTTTAAATGACCAGGCGGCAAACAGAAGCGGCTCTAATCGGAGTTGCTTCTTTAATTTTGCTGACCGATTGGAGGGCCACAACGTTTTAAGCAAACACGCGGTCATAGACGGCGCGAATCGCCGCCAGATGATGCGCCAACTGCTGCTCGAAGGCGTCGAGCGACGCGATGCCGAGCGCCCGCGCCAGATCGTTCAAGGCAACGTGCGAGGCCGGCAGCACAGGCGTCGGGCGATCCAGCAACAGCCGCATCCAGTGATCGAGCCGGCGCAAGAAGGTGTAGCCCGCAAACAGCGCCTCTGTTGATGCCGCGTCCAGCGCGCCGCGCTCGCCCAGATGGCGGATGAGCGCCGCCGTGCCTTCGGCGGGCGGGTAATCGATGCGCTCGCTGAGTTGCAGATAGCGCGTGACGAAATAGACATCGGTCATGCCGCCGCGTCCCCACTTGACGTTCACCTGACTGCCGCGCGCTTTCTCTGCCTGAATGCGCTCGCGCATAGCCGCCAGCTCGTCTTTGAGATTCGCGTTGCGCGCCGCCGCCGCGAAGCACGCTTCGCAGAGCACTTGCCGTGTGCGCGCCCCGAATGCCGGGTCGCCCGCCACCTCGCGAGCTTTCAGGTAAGCCGAATGCTCCCACGCCGAGGCGCGATGAGTAAGATAAGCGACCAGCCCATTCAGTCCCTGTGCCAGCGAGCCATTCTTGCCTTCGGGGCGAAGGCGCAGGTCTACGCGATAGAGCAAGCCTTCGCGAGTGATCGAGGCCAGCACGCGCACCAGCTCTGACGTGAAGCGCGCATAAAATTCGTGCGGCAGCTCGTCTGTCTTCAGTGCCGCGGTTGAGGCCAGCGTGGCGGGCGGCCATTCGTCAGCGTCATCAAAGACGACGAGCAAGTCCATGTCCGAGCCATAATCCATCCCGGCATGGCCGAGCCTTCCAAGTGCGAGAATCGCAAAGGGCAAGTCAAGGGCCGGGGGCGGCTCGCTGTTCAAGGCTTCGTTTTCTTGCGCGACAGAAGGCGGCTTAACACCGAGCGATTCCAAAGCGATCTCGACGGCCAGCCGCAAGCTCGCTTCAGCGAGCGCCGTCTGTGTAAGGTTATTTACACGGAGACTGTGCCCGGCCCCCGGCTCCCGATCCCCAACACCCATCACATCGTTGTAGCCGATAGCCAGCACTTGCCGGAGCCAGGCGCGGCGCAGCGCGTCGCTCTTGGCCGCCGGGCTGCTGTCGTCGGTAATACTGCGGCGCATAAGTTGATAAAAGGCCGTCGCGTCGCGTGGCGTCTGTTCGCTAAGCGCGTCGGCAAGCATCGGGCGCGCAATCAGCAGGTTGGCAAGATACTGGCTGCTCAAAGTCGGCAGCAATCGCTTGATTAGATCATCGAAGTCGAACGGCGTGCCGCCGGCGCCGCTGCGGTCACGCATGAACGTGGCGCAGGATTCGGCCCACGCCGACAGGTTGCGCAGCGAGCGCAGCGGATTGATCGCCAGATCGAGCGCCGCGATAACGGAACGCTCGATGGCGTCGGCGTCAGCGCCGCGTGCCTCGGCGCTTGCTTCCTCTGACGAGCCAACCGCACCGGCGACCCTGCCGAGCGCCGCGACCGCCTGACGGACGAGCCGCGCGATTTCATCATCCATCTTGCGTGCCGGCGGCGCTTCTGTAACCTTTGCCACAACCGGCGTCGCGCGGTCGTCGGCAAAGACGCGCTGATAGATTGCCCGCACAGCGGAAGTGTGCGCCTCCAGATCACGCAACAACTCTGTCGCCGCGTCAGCGCTTTGCAGATAACCGCAACGCCGCGCCACTAGCCGGAGCCGCTCGCGCGCCATTGGCAGCACATGGGTTTGCGCGCCGTGCTCCATCTGTAAGCGATGTTCCACCGTGCGCAGGAAGGTGTAGGCGGCGCTCAAGCGGGCGCGCTCGGTTTCGCTAAGATAATCTTTATCGGCCAGCCGCGCCAGCACGATCAACGTCTGCGTCGAGCGCACCCAGGGCTCGTGGCCGCCGTGCCGCAGTTGTAAGGCTTGCGCGATGAATTCGATTTCGCGGATGCCGCCGCGACCGAGCTTGACGTTAAAGCCGCCGCCGCGCCGGGCGACTTCACGGTCTATCTTCTCTTTGGCGCGCCGGACTTCCTGCATGGCGTAATCCTGCGGCGCAGCGGTGAAGATGGCGTCGCGCAGCAGATCGAGAAAATGCGCCACCACCGTCTCGCTTCCCGCCGAAGCGCGCGCCCGCAGCAACGCTTGCCGCTCCCAGTTCTGCGCCTTCTGTCGGTAATAATCAGCGGCGCGCCCGACCTCCCAGACCAGATCGCCGTCGCGCCCATATGGCCGCAGCCGCAGGTCTATGCGATAGGCCGCGCCCTCTGCCGTCTGGCCGGCAATCATCTGCGTGATGCGTTCGGCGACGCCCTTGAAGAAAGCTTTATTGTTGATGACCGATTCGGGCGAGCGGCCATCGCCGGCGGTTTGGCCTTCGCCGGCAAACAGGAAGAACAGGTCTATGTCCGAGGCGTAGTTCAATTCGCGGCAGCCGAGCTTGCCCAGAGCGATGACGGCAAGCTCGGCGGTTTGAATGCGCCCGCGCTCGTCACGCGTGAGCGGTGCGCCGTGCCGGTTCGCCATCTCCTGATGAGCGACCGCCAGGGCGTGGCCGAGGATAACGTCCGCGAGGTGCGACAGTTCTTCGGTGACTTCGGCAAGCGTCGCGACTTTCAGGCAGTCGCGCAGGTAGATGCGCAACAACTCGCGACGCTTGAAGCGCGCCAGCCCGATGCGCTCGTCGCTGTCGTAGGCACGCATCAGAAAGCGCGCCAGCTCGTCCCACAACGGCTCGCGGGTCTTGACGCGATCAAAGCCGCTCTCGGCCTCGCGCCGCAGCCACTCGATATGCTCAGGATGGCGCAGCAGGTCTTCGGCCAGAAACGGGCTGTACGCCGCCAGCGTCAACAGGCGCGACGCCAGCAGCGAATCGCGATTGTAATCCAGCTTACGAACTGATTGCAGGCGCTCCCAGAAGGCGCGCGCCCCCTGCGGATCGGGCAGCGCGCTGATGAACGCTTCGATAGCGTTGGCTCGGTCATCGGGCATAACAGAAGATCATCCCCGCAGGGGATGAAGTCAATAGCCGGTGGCAGCGCCACCGGAATGAGCCATCGGAATGAGCCACCGAATGAGCGTCGACCCTGATGGGGGCGCCGTAGCAGAAACAGCGACCCCTTCAGGGTCGGGTCATCGTCTGACGTTGACCGGTGGCGCTGCCGCCGGCTATGGACTGCTGCCCTTTCAGGGCGAGCGACACGCGTCGTGGTCCTTGTCCTTACGGCTTCTTGCCGAAGGGAATCTTGATCTTATTGCCGCCGGGGATCGGCACGCGCACGCCTTTGGTATCGATCACGTTGCGCAGCTCGGACGGCAGGTAACTCTGCATGCGGTACGACAGGCCGCTCTCGTTCAGCACGCGCAGGGCGGCTTTCAACGTCGGATCGTAATCGCGAGCCTCGCTCTCGTGGCCCTTGCCCGCCGCAGAAATCTGCTCGCCTTCGCTGCCGCCGACCTGCTGGCCTTTCTCCTGATACAAGGCCGACAGCGCCAGATGATTGCCCGCCATCTCGCCCGAATTACTCGTCTCGCTGCGATAACCGGTCGCCGTGTTGTACTCGCGGATGGCGTTGTCCGTATCGTCGGTCGCGTGATAGCAATAAGCCAGCTCGCGGTGCGCGTCGTAATAATCGGGCCTGAGCTGTAGCGCCTTCTTCAACTGCGGGATCGCCTGCGGGTATTGCTTCATCAAGCGGTAGGTGTAGCCAACGCCATAGTAAGCCTCAGCGTCTTCGGGAGCAATCGTCGAAGCACGCACGAAAGCGGCGTTGGCTTTCGACTGATCTTTCGGATCGAGCGCATAGGCATAGCCCAGTGCCAGGTTCACCGCCGCCGAGTTGGGATCAATCTTCGCCGCCTGCTCGGCCAGCTTCACCGCTTCTTTGCGAGCGTCTTTTTGATTGGCGGCTTTCGACGGGCGCGGGTTCGTTGAAAGGTCTTCGGTCGGCTCAATGCTAGCCCAGCGGCTCAGGGCACGCGCCCGCCGCGCCAGCAGCAGCGCGTTGTTCGGCAGCTTGTCGCTGGCCGTCTGCAACAGATCAACCGCATCGCGATAACGCGCGTTCTCAAGGTAAGCATTCGCCAGCCGCTCGTAGACGGCCATCGAGCCGGCATCTTCGCGCAAAGCCATCTCGTAAGCAGCAATGGCTTGCGGCCACAGATGATCGACTTCAAACTTCACGCCTTTTTCATAACTGGCGCTGGCGGCGGCGGGCTTCAAGGTCAGGGTAACTTCCTGCTGGACGCCGGCAACGACGGTGATTTTGGTTTCCGCCGGCTGAAAGCCTTGCTGCTCGGCGCGCACGGTGTATTCGCCCGGTGGCAGCTCTTTCTGCGTCGGCGACGAGCCAAGCGCCTGCCCGTTCAGGGTCAGAGTCGCTTCGGCGGGCGATGTAATCAACGTGACGGCGCCGCTCCTCGGCGATTGCACATCTCTGGTCGTCGTTGCGAGTTTGACGATAACGATGGGGCCGCGCACTTCCGTTGCCGTCATGGTCGGCGTCTGCTCGGCGGGATACTTGGCGCGCTCTTGAAAGTCTTTGCTCCACTTCGCCACGTTGTCGCGCAGGTAAGCCGCCAGCGTGCCCGCTTCGACGCGGCCATCGGGACGGCCGGCCAAGTCGCGAATGCCGCTGAGGATGTAGTAAGTAAAGACGCCGTGCTCAAGCTTCGGGTCTTCAAAAGCGCGCTCGCCAACCTGGCAGGCGTAAAAGACCACCGAAGTCGGCGGCGCACCGTTCGTCGGTACGGACGATGGGGTGACGCGCAGGCCGCGCGCCATCACATCGGTCATCGTGTTGCCTTTGATGCCGCGACCGGGGAAAGGGTCTTCGCGGCAGGCGTCTATAAAGATCGTGAACTGCGAAGCCTTCAGATTGCCGAGCCGCCGCGACAACTCTTCCAGGTCAAGCCCTGTGCGCTCAAGCGACTCTTTCGACGACGCATCCACATCAACCGGCAGGAAGTAGCTCTTGGCCTGTGCGCCGAGGCCGCGAGCGATGCCGTGGCCGGCGAGAAAGACAATCACCTGATGGTTGGGCTGCACGCGCGTTGCCAAATTATCGATGGCCGCGAGAATGTTCTGCTTGGTGGCGCGGGCGTCTGCCGGGCCTTCGTCCGTGAGCAAGCGGATGTGATCTTCGGGCAGGCGGGCGGCGCTTGCAAGCAGGTCTTTAATCGAGTGCGCGTCGCGGCTGGCGTAAGTCAGCTTTTGAATCTGGCCGGGATAGTTGCTGATGCCGATCAGCAGCGCCCATTGATCGTTGGCGGCGGTCTTCGCAGGCGTTGGCTTGGCTTCTGCCGGCGCGGCCTTTGCTGGAGCGTCGGCGGGCTGCGGGCGCGGCTTTTGTTTGCCTGGCCGCTGCGCGCCGGCTGCAACCGCAGTGAAAAAGAGCGTCAATCCGAGTGTGACTATTAATATCGTACGTCGCATCTATAACCTCCAGACGACGCAGGCCGTTCAGTCAGTGTCGCGTCTGACCCAATGGCCTGCTGATGCATAATTGCAAACGGGTTAAGACCGTGAGGATGTTGAGGCGTTGGTTGTCGTTGATTTTCATAACTGCTGGCGTACGCAGTATCGCACAGCGGCGCTTGGAAGATCAACGGTCAAGCCTTGCCGCATCGTCTGACATCACGATGCGCAGCGTTTGCCAGGGCGTTGAAACGGGGTTATGATGGCGCAGCCATTCAGGCCACCTCAGGCTTACAAACTTATCGGAGGCGCGATGAAGAACTCGATTCGCCTGCTACTGGCAATGATGCTCGCCGCATTGCCGCTGGTCGCGGCGGCGCAATGGAACAAGAAGCCCTACACCGACTGGTCGGAGAAAGAAGCCCTGCGCCTGCTCGCCGACTCGCCCTGGAGTCAGAAGCAGACCTTCACCGACACTTCGAAGAACGCTTCGGTGACCACCAGCCGCGGCGCGGCGCAATCCACCATCGCTGACGTCATCAACGTCACCTTCACCATGCGCCTGTTTTCGGCGAGGCCGGTGCGGCAAGCCATCTACCGGGTCATGGAGTTGCAGCGCAAAGGTGCGATGCCCGAAGCGATGACGAAGCAGTTGCAGGCCTTCGCGCAGGCCGACTTTCCCGATTATGTCATCGTCACGGTGACCTGCGACGGCAACGCCAGCAACCTGCTGCAACAGGCGCAGAGCCTGCTACAAAAACTGAAGACCGTTGACCTCAAGAACAATACTTACCTGTTAACCCGCGACGGCCAGCGCATCTTCCTCGGCGAATATCAAGCACCGCGCAACGACGGCTTCGGGGCGCGCTTCGTCTTCCCGCGTGCCGCGGCCGGCAAGCCGCTGCTGACGCTTGATAGCGGCGAGTTGTTGTTTCATGCCGAGCTGGGCAACGGCTCAAAGCTCAACGGCACCATTTCCAACAGCGACACGCTGGCAGGCAATACAAGGCCAAACCCAAAGCTAAACACCGACATGACCAGTGAGGTGGCGGCCAATGGCTTCACGCTCAATACGCGATTCAAAGTTAAGGAACTGATGTTTGACGGCAAGCTGGAGTATTGAACGCAGATAAGAAAGCACAGTAAAATAAGCCGCAATGATGCGATCACGACAACCCCTGTCCCGAATACAGAACGCGCTAGCCGTCGCGCTGTTAGGGATGTTGAGCCTGTCGAGCGCCCGCGCGCAGACGCCTGCGCCACAGGCCGCGCCGCAATCGCCGGAGCTTGCCGAAGCCCACAAGCTCGCCGTGCAAGTCGTCGAACTTTACAACAAGAAGCGGTACGACGAAGCTTTGCCGCTGGCCAGGCGGGTGCTCGAAATCCGCGAGCACGCGCTCGGCCCCGAGCACCTGCTGGTCGGCGAAGCGGCGCAGAATCTCGCCGCCGTGCAGACCGCTAGAAAGAACTATGACGAGGCGCTGTCGCTATACCGGCGGGCGCTGAAGATTCTTGAAACGGCATACGGGCCGGACGCGATCAAGCTCGCACAAACGCTCGACAACCTCGGCTGGCTGTACGTCGCGCAGGCGAAGGACGGTCAGGCCGAAGAAATGTTCCAGCGCGCCCTGGCGATCCGCGAGCATGCGCTTGGCCCCGAGCACCCGGACGTGGCCAAGACGCTCGACGTGCTGGCGCAGCTCTATGACACCCTGGAACGCTACGGCAAGGCAGTGGACTATTACAAACGCGCGATTGCTATCCAGGAAAAAGCGCCCGCGCCGAATAAGGCGCTGCTCGCCGACTACCTGGAGAGATGCGGCTGCGCGATGGCAGCGAATGGCCAGCGTAAAGAAGGCTACGAAATGATGACACAGGCCCGGAAAGTTCGTATCGGCACCAGCACGGATCATTCGCAACGTGTGACCGGGCAAGTTCTCCAGGGCAAGGCGTCGGTTCGAGTCGAGCCAGTTTATCCGCCGGAGGCAAAACGCCGTCGCATCTCCGGGACGGTAATCGTTGAAGTGACGGTTGACGAAGCGGGCAACGTCGTTGCCGCACACGCCATTTGCGGGCCCGCGCTGCTCAGAGAGACAGCAGTCGAAGCGGCGCGCAAGTGGCGCTTCACGCCGACGACTCTGAGCGACAAGCCGGTCAAAGTCATTGGCACCATCACCTTCAATTTTAATATGTAAGGGCCGCCGCACCGTGCGCTCAGGAGCCGAGCGCGATGAGCGCGGCGCGCAGCCGCGCATGGCTTTGCAGCCGCCATGCGTAGCGCGCATCGTCGCTCGCGGCTTTGGCGTGAATGATCTGAACGAGCATCTGCTTTTCTTCAACCGTCCAGCGCGATAGATCGTCAATCAGCGCCAGCACCACCGCAAAGTCGGCAAACGCCTCGCGCTCTGCTTTCTTCAGCTCATCCATTTTGACGCCGAGCGCCCGCGCCACCTGCTTGATTGCAGCAGCGCGCATTCGCGTCGCGTCACCGGCAAACTGGCTCGCCGTGCGCTCGGCCACGCGCAGTCCGAGATGTCGCACTCTGAAGTTATCCCAATCACCGCGGCTCGCGCCGGGCAGCTCATAAATCACCGGCGCTTCGGCGAGTCGCTTGAGTGTTGGCAGCGATGTCCGGTAATCGCGGCTCTCGCGGATACGCTTCTCTTCCCTGGCCGCGAGCTTCATCAGGTCGGGCCGCGCCGGGCGAAAGCCGAGCTTGCGGTAAAACCAGAAGGCGCCCGATTCCAGCGCCTCGTCGTTGTGATGGCCGATCTGATATGGGTCTATCGAAAAACAGGTGGCGCCGGTCAGCCCGTGTAGCATTCGTAACACCTGCGCATAGACCCAGGCGGATTCGCCTTCGCGATAGGTATAAAACAGATTGAAGCCCAGCTCCATGCGCTCGCAGATGGTGATGCCTTCGATGTAATTGTTCGGCACGCCGTTCTTGAGCGCGAAGCCGGCGTGATAGGCACGCAGCGGCAAGCGGCGCTCTATTGGCAAGCCCCAGAGGAACAGCTCAAGGCCGCGCCCGACTTCGGCGCGCACGACGCTCGCCGGGTCGCCATAGGCGATGCCATAAAGCTCCCGGTAACGCGCGCCGGTCGTCTCGCGGCAGTGATTAATGACATGCTGGCCGTCGCGACGCGACAGTTTCACGAGCTTGAGCGGCGCTCGAATGATCGCTTCGAGCGATACCTGGTTGCGGCGAATCAACGGCTCTGTGTGATAGAAGACCCGTTCCGGCATGCGGCGGTTTTGCGTGCGCGAAGCGGCTGAGTCATCCATTCGCCAGCGTATCCAGAGCTCAAGCGTGTCGTAAGCGGCGCTCTTTTCGCGCTCTGAAAGCTCCGATTGCTCGAACCGCGTCACCAGCCATGCGAGGTCGCTTACGCCTGCGGGCTTTGCCGCTTGGATCCAGTCCCGGTAAGGGATGTTGGCTTCGACCAGCGTGTCTTCGTACATCAACGGCACAAGGCGCGGCAAGACCAGCGCCAATCGCTCTGGCGTCTCGTAGCGCTGCCAATCAATCTCGACATCATCGGTGTGATACTCCACCAGCCAGCGCGCGAAGCCATAGCTGTAGTGGCCGTGCAGCGTCGTCCCGGCGATGCCGGAGTATTCGATGTAATCGAACGACACAGGATCAGCGCCCGCCTTGAGCACCGCCGCAATCCGCTGGCCGAATGTATCGAGCAAGCGATCCGCGGCGACCAGCGTGTCGCGGTCTTGCGGGTAGGCGCGAATGAAGAGCAAGGTTTCGTGAAAGCGGACGAGCGCTTCGGCATCGTCAATCTCGCGCTTATCGATTTCAGCAAGCAGCGCAGCCACACGTCCGCCCGCCGCGCCGAAGTCGCGCTTCGCTTCATCGAGTTGATCGAGCAGTTGATCGAGAGAAGCCTGCGGCATATTCGATTAGCTGAGATAACGCCGCCGCACCATTTCGAGCGCGGCGGTCGAGGCCCGCCAGCGAATCAGGTGGCGGTCGCCAAGCAAATTCAAACGGCGATTCGTCGAGGTCACATCATCGGCAAGCCCGACATAGACTGTACCCACTGGCACGGCTTGCGTGCCGCCGCCGGGACCGGCGACACCGGTGACGCTCAGGCCAATCATCGCGCCGGTGCGCTCTTTGACGCCGCGCGCCATGGCTTCAGCGACCTCGCCGCTCACCGCGCCGTGCCGTTCGAGCATCTCTGCCGTAACTCCCAGCAGTTTTATCTTCACGTCGTTGGTGTAGCTTACAATACTTCCGGCAAAATAATCGCTTGCGCCCGGCACCCGCGTGATGCGCTCGGCGACCAGTCCCCCTGTGCAGCTTTCGGCGGTCGAAAGCGTCATCTGCTTCAGCCGCAAGCGCAGGCCGATCACCTCTTCGAGCTGCTCGCCGCGCGTTGAATAACAGTTGTCGCCGATGGCTTCTTCGAGCTTATCGGCCAGCTCTTCGACGAGCGCTTCGGCGCGCGCGGCGCGCGCGGCAGTGGCCGTTAGGTGCAGCTCGACTTCGGCATCGGTGAACAGGATCGTCGTCGTCGGGTTGGTGTACTGCTGATAGATCGGCGCGATCTTATCATCGAGCTGCGATTCGCCCATGCCGGTGACTTTCAACACCCGCTTGCTGAGGCGCAGGCCGCGCGAGCGCTGTTCCAGCTCAGGCATAACATAGGTGTCAAACATCGGCTGGTTTTCGCGCGGCGGGCCGGGCAGCAGCACGACGAGCTTGCCCTCTTGTTCGAGGCGCAGGCCGGGAGCCGTGCCGTTGGGGTTCGGCAATGGCACGGCACCGTTCGGCACCAGCGCCTGGCGCTCGTTATTCGGCGTCATCTGATAGCCGCGACTGGTCAGGCGCTGGCGAATGCGCTCAAGGATTTCGTAATTGAGCCGCAGTTGCCGACCCGTGACGCGCGCAAAGATTTTGCGCGTGATGTCGTCTTCGGTCGGCCCAAGACCGCCAGTCGAAATGATCACGTCGGAGCGTCCTAGCGCATCGCGCATAGCTTCTTCGAGTCGGCTCTCTTCATCGCCGACAATCGTCTTCTGATGAACGCTGATGCCGATAGAGTTGAGCCGCTCGGTGAGCCACAGCGAATTGGTATCCGTGCGCAACGGCGTCAACAACTCCGAGCCGATGGCGATGATTTCTGCTTTGAGCATCTGCGATGAACCTTATTCTGTTTACAAGTACAGGCCGTGTTGAGCGATGTAAGTTTCGACCGTTGCCGGCACCAATCCGGTGATCGGCAGGCCGGCGCGCAAGCGGGCGCGCACTTCGGAGGCCGAGCGCTCGCCGAGGTCGGTTGGGAAATCGAGATATGAGACGCGCTCGCGGATCGCCGCCATCTCATTGGCGAGCAGGGCGCGCACTTCGTCGCGGCCCGCGCCACTGCGCCCGGCGACAATGAATCGGCAGTGCGAGAAAAGCGTGTCGAGCGCCGCCTGCCGGTCGTTGAAGCGAAGATGATACTTTGCGGTGTAAGCGTCGTTCCGGTCTAACACGCGCTCGAATGTATCGAAGCCGACGACGAAGTGCAAATCGCTTTGCGGGTAGAGCGACGTGAGCGCCTCAAGCAGATCAACATAGAAAGCGTGCGAGGCGAGTCCGACTGCGAGCTGGGCGTCTTCGCTTACGGCGAGCAAGAGCATCTGCAAGCGGTCTTCGAGGGCGCATTCATAACCGCGCTTATCGGCATTGGCGCGGCCTGCAAGCGCCAGCACTTCATCGAGTGAGAAGGCATCGCGCGCCCGCCGCATCAACTCAAGGTGGGCGACGGTGATGGGATTGAATGACGCGGCGAAGACGCCGATGCGCGGGCCGCTGCCGTCGGCTCGCTTGATTACTTCGATGCGTGGCGCGCCGTGCGGGTCGGCACGCGCGATGATCTGTCGCATCTCGGTTGGCGGCAGCTCATGAGCCGGAAGGTCTTTTCGCATACCACGCTCGGCGCTAAATCCAACCAAAGTTATGCGCCAGCCATGTCAGCACGGCGGCATAGACGCCCGCAAGCGCGTCGTCACTCATGATGCCGAAGCCTCCCGGCAATCGTTCGAGCTTACGAATCGGGTATGGTTTGAAGATGTCGAAGGCGCGAAAGAGCAGGAACGATACCAAAACGCCGGCAAGCGACGGATAGACGATCAGCGGCGTCATGGCGATAAGCTGGCCGCTCACTTCGTCAATCACCGCGAGGCGCGGGTCTTTCAAGCCGGTCACGACGATGGCTTGATCCGAAGCCCACACGCCAACGGCGTAGAGCGCAATATTGATGATGGCAAAGACGAGTAGCGCCCCGGGCAGCGTCAGCAACAATCGTTGATTGACTATGGCGGTGACGATGAAGAAAAGCACGACGCCTTCCGCCGCGCCGAACGTGCCGGGCGCAACGGGGAGGTGGCCCGCGCCAAATCCCGTGGCGATATGGTAGCCCAGGCGATTGAGCAGAGACAACTCTTGAGGTTTTGTAGGAGCGGGTCGGCGCATCAGCTTGCCTGAAGAGAGGAGGGCGATCAATCTAAATCGACGAAGATGGCGGCGACTACGCAGGTGAATCCCGACAGCACGTTGGAGGTCAACGTATCCTGTTCGCCGAGCTTGGCAACCAGTTGCAGAACCTTCTGTTCCAGGGCGTAGACTTCGACCGTGCGAATTTT
>JBJMGU010000121.1:0-19357 GCA_045807765.1 Blastocatellia bacterium | reverse complement strand
GTAGTCTGATTCGTGTCGTTGCCGAACTGATTGTCAAAGATCAAAGTGGCTGGGATGGTTTCGATCCTACAGCCAAACTCAACCTGACGCCTGTTTTATGAAATGTGTCCAGACATCAGCTATGCAGGGCAAAGTCGCCACCGAAGTCTCGCAGAATTTCGTGCGCGAGGTTCAGAAAAAGGCCGACCTGTTCAATATTCATGGCCCACGCCTGAAGGTCTTGATTAGCGGGCGAGAGCTTGCCGTGCAATCGAACGTGCACGAGTTCCGCAGGCCCGAACAGATCCTCCATGTGCTTCCTTATTATGTGTCCGACGATCAAAGGAAAACATTCACTGATCCCCAAAACAGGCTGGCGCAGGATCAGCGACAGTCGTGGTGGGCGGCGTATGGCAAGGCCAGCGGCAACGGGTACACCGCGATGCCCGATGTTTTGAACCGGGATGAGCTTGTTGATATCACGTCTCAGCCGTTGCTCAATTACCTTGTCGCCTTGAGCTTCGCTCGCGGCAATGTGGATTTTGCCAAAGAGAGTAACCTGAACGTAATTTATGAAGACTTGCTCAGGGCGGTACATCAGCGCGTCTGGGCAGAGTACCCGCACCCAGCGCTCAAAGGAATTGATGAGGGCCAATTCTTTCGCATCCTCGAAGAGATTGCCCTGGCCGCCTGGCACGGCGATGGCCGCACGACAACCGTTCGGGAGATTGAAGCGCATTGTGAGCAGAGCGGCCTCAAGGCGTTGCTGGAACGATTTCAAGAAGGGGCCAGCCAGGGCGTCACGCGGTTGCTGCTGGCCTTTTATTTCAGGCAGGCGGGTCATCGTGTGAGCGGCGACAAGACATTCGAGTTTACTCATAAGAGTTTTGGCGAATACTTAACGGCGCGGCGCATTGTTCGCGGTGTGCAACTGATGCACGACGAATTGGCGCGCCGCAGGGAGTATATAGAAAGCGGTTGGGATGAACGGGGCGCGTTGACCTACTGGGCAAATCTTTGCGGACCAACGACGATGGATCGGTACATTTTCAAGTTTCTCTGCAATGAAGTCTCCTTGCGCAATCAATCACAGGTAAAACAATGGCAAGAGACCCTGTGTCACCTGATTGGTTTCATGTTACGAAATGGGATGCCGATGGAGCGTCTGGAGCCAAGACCTGTTTTTCTCGAAGAAACCCGGCAATCTCGTAATGCCGAAGAAGCTTTGCTGGCTACGGTCAATGCGGGTGCTCGCTTTACGGAAACTGTTTCAGTGATTGATTGGCCATCAGAGACCGCTTTTGGTGAATGGATTTCAAGGCTTCAAGGGCAAAGAACGGGTGGGGGAAATGTGCTCTCACTAGAATGCCTTGGGTATATAGTTGCGAACCTACAAGTATTGAATTTCAGGGATTTCCACGGAGCAATATTCTTTAGGGCAGACCTGAATCAATCGCAGTTTATTTATGCAAGTTTCCGATTTGCAAGTCTTCGAGGCGCAGAACTTCAAGACACAGTCTTTGCCGAAGCAAACCTTAGAGGCATAGATCTTGAAGGTGCAAATCTTGAAGGTGCAAACCTTCAAGGCGCAAATCTTCAACGCGCAAATCTTCAAGCCGCAAACCTTCAAGGCGCATACCTTGGAGTCGCAAATCTTCGAGGCGCAAATCTTCAACGCGCAAATCTTCAAGCCGCAAATCTTCAAGGCGCAAATCTTGAAAATGCAACTTGGACTAATGGTAAAAGATGTTTGGCAGGCTCAATCGGAAAGTGTATTCAAGAGCCGGATAAGCCGACCAAAAAGAAATCGCGGCGGTGAAGCGACAAAACGACAGGTAACAGTTGAGCATTACCTGTTTTGCTTTCAAAGGGCGCGGTCTTCTGTGACATTCAGCGCATTGGTTAGCCGGGCGGCTTCATTGTGTGCGGCTTCGATGACCTCGCGCTCATCCATCGTCGTCAAGCGGCCTCCGTCCAGCACGCGGCGACCGTCAATCCATACCATCTCCACATCACTCGATTGCGCCGCGTAGACAATCGTTGAAACAAGATCGGGATGCGGCGTCGTGTGCAGGCGGTCGAGATTCACTAAGATCAAGTCGGCGCGCTTGCCTGCTTCGATGCTGCCGATCTCATCGGCCAACCCTAATGCCCGCGCGCCATCCATCGTCGCCATGCGCAAGACCGCAAGCGCCGGCAAGGCTTCCGGGCCGTGCAGGGCTTTTTGCAGCAAAGCCGCCGTCCGCATCTCTGTGAACATATCCAGCCGGTTGTTGCACGGCGCGCCGTCGGCCCCGAGCGTCACCGAGATGCCGTGCGCTTTCATCTCGGCCACCCGCGCCAGGCCAGAGCCGAGCTTGAGATTTGACGATGGGCAGTGCGCGACGTGCGCGCCGCTCTGCTTGAGAATCGCCATCTCGCCGTCGCTCAAATGAACGCAATGCGCCAGGACAACATTCGGCGCGGCCAGGCCCACCGAGTTTAAGTAGTCAATGTTACGCAAGCCGGTTTCGCGCTCGACCAGGGCAATCTCCTCGCGGTTTTCGGAAGCGTGGGTGTGGACGATGACGCTGCGCTCGCGCGCCAGCCGCGCCACCCGTTCGAGCAGCGCCTTCGTGCAACTGACGGCGAAACGTGGCGCGAAGCAGTAACGGATGCGCCCGTCGGCCTGGCCATGCCAGCGCTCCAGCAAGCGGAGCGATTCAGCAATCGAGTCATCTGTTTCTTCGTGCAGCGCGCGGGGAACGTCGTCGCCTTTGTCCATCATGCACTTGCCGATGGTGGCGCGAAAGCCTGTCTCTTCGACAGCGCGGAAGACCGCTTCGGTATGGTTGACCGTCTCCATCGTCAGCGCCGTGGTCGTGCCGCCGCGGATCATCTCGGCGACGCCGAGCCGCGCCGACGCATAGAGCGATTCGGGCGTGTGCGCCGCTTCCATCGGCCAGATGCGCTTCTTTAACCAGTCAATCAGGGCGAGGTCGTCCGCCGCGCCGCGAAACAATGTCTGGCAGAGATGAACGTGAGTCTGTACCAGTCCCGGCAACAGCACGCGCCCGCGCGCGTCAACGGTCTCGTCGGCGCGGGCCGTAAGCGATGCGCCGACCGCCGCGATGCGGTTGCCTTCGATCAGCACATCACCCGCAAGGGTGCGGTTGCCGGCATCCATCGTCAGAATGGTCGCATTTTTGATTAACAATGAATCGCTCATGGCCCGACCGTTCACAATGCAGGCGCAAGATTAGGGAAGAATACCCGGCAAGTCAATCATTTTCGCGTGCGCCATCAGTGATGCGGTCGGGCCAGGCTCGGCTTCACGCGGGGATGATTAAAACCTGTCCCACCTCAATCATATTCGAGTTATCGATATCGTTAGCCTCGCAGATGGCCTCGACCGTCGTGCCATACCGATTGGCGATGACGCCGAGCGTGTCGCCCGATTGCACTGTGTAAGTTTGTGTGCTGGCCGCAGGCGGCTGCGCGGCTTGCGCGGGCGGCTCATCGGCTTCAGGCGGCTCTGGAAGGAGCGGGGTGGACGGGCCACTGATGGATGCCTGGATCAAAGCCAGCAGGTCAGCGAGCGTGCCATTGAAGTAGTCGAGGTCTACGGGATTCATCCCCGCCACCGACCCGGATTGCGAATACTGCCAGAAAGCCCAGGTGCTCCAGCCATTGGTCTTTTTCGGCACCGACACGCCGTACTCCGCGACCCATAGCGGATATCTGCCGAAGCCGCTCGTCATATTGTCATTCCAGAAGGAAGGGCCGGTGTAGATGATCGGCGTGCGCCCCAACCCCTGCTCAACAATGTCGAGCCACTGCTGAACGCCATTGACGAGATTGGTTGTGCCGCCCCCGGCTTCGACATCAAGGACGGGCGGCAGATCATTACTTTCCAGATGGCCGACGGTCTGGAGAAAAAGGTTCGCCTGCGCCGCCGGGTCATTTGCCGAAACGTAAAAGTGGTACGTCCCGCGAATGATTCCAGCCTCTTTCATCGCCGCCCAGTTGGCGCTGAACTTCGGGTCTACTTTCGAGCTGCCGTAGGTTGCCCTGGCAAAGGCGAACGTGTTGCCCGCCGCTTTCACACTCTGCCAGTTCACCGTCCCCTGATAATAGGAAACGTCTATACCGCTTAACCTGTTTGTTGACGACATGCTTGCCTCCTGAGATTTTCTAGGTGACCGATACAACTGGACAGTTCGGTTACGACGACAAAGATGTATACCACAACTCGCCGGTGTAGGTCACCGGTTACGATGCGCCAAGCGCCGCGAAATCGAATGTGGACAAGATGCCGGAAAATGTAGAAGATATTATTCTGCCGGGCGGGTGGTTTGCTTATGGCTGAAGATGATGGCAAACAAAAACTGCGTGATGGGCTGAAAGCGGTGCGCGGCGAGCTGGAAGAGATTCTGCGCGCGCTTTCTATGGATGCCGGCGACATCAGCGATGACGGGCGCGAAACGCTCGCCGCGCCGGCCTCAACTGATGCGCCGCCGAACTTCTTTGCCGAGATCACGCAGGGCGAGCAGGCGCCCGACGAAGAGGTCTACCGCAAGGTACTGCGCATCATCACCAGCCTCGGTTATGCCTCGACGCTGGTGCTGCAACACCGCCTGGAGATCAGTTACCGTCAGGCGTCGAGCATCGTCGCGGCGCTTGAACGCGACGGCATGGTCGCCCCTGCGCACGGCTTCCGCCCGCATAAGACACTGGCTCCCGCCTATCAGCTTCTCGAATCGCTTGAACCCAGCCTCGGCGAGCAGCGCAAACATTAGGGCAGTTATCGATAGCCTTTGCCGTGTAGCGCAATCTGATAGATGGCGCGAGTCGCTGCGCAATCTCACAGATTGCGCTACATCCAATTGAAATCCGCTCTAAGCTCACTCAAGTGGCCATCCGGCTTCCAGAAATTGCAGGCACAGCCGCTCATCGCCGTCTTTGGCGGTGAAACGGTTGCGCACCAGGGCGAGGCTGTTGAAACCCTGATTGCCGCTGGTCACGCGCACCATCTCGAAGTCATCCGGGGCCTGCCTGGCACGCACACGCGCGCCGCCCAGACTAATATTCTCGGTGACCGCGACTTCACGCCCGAGCAACGCTCTGGTCTCATCGAGGTATTCCACAAGGACGCGCTCGGCGCGCTCGATACGCGGTTCGCGGCGGCGGTCAGGGCCGTTCCACGGTTGCGTACGGAAGACCGACCAGGGCTTGTGCAAATACCCCGCGGGCGGCTGGTTGCCGATGAACTCAAGGCCGACAACCCGTGTCGCGCCGGCAGACGGCTCGACGCGCCGCACGATGGCATACATATTGTACCCCGGCTCGCTGAAGCCATGACTGCGCAGCTTGGTCGGCAGCGGCAACGTGACGTGAACGACAGCGCCATGACGCAGGCGAGCTTGCAGGCGCACGGCGACGCCCAGACGGCTGACGTTGATCGATTTGGTGACCTCCTGCCAGCGATTGCCCTGGCGGTCGTAGCCTTTGACAAAGACGGGCACCGAGAGGTTGAAGCGTTCGGCGCGGCGGCGGTTGACTACGGCTGTCGCCTCGGTGGCGGGCCGCGTGAAGAGGACTTGCGGCGTCGGCACTTTGATGGCAAGCGGCGCGCTGTGACGCTTCGCCGGGCGCTCTTGCTCGGCGCGGTCGCGCTTGAGGCTCCCCGATGCGCGCCTGAGGTTGCCCGATGTGCGCTTCTTCGGCTTGACCGTTTCGACAGGCAGCGGCACGACTTTGTGGCGTCCGAGCGCCGCGTCGTATTCAGCGCGCTGGCGCGGGTTGGTCAGCAACAGAAAGGCTTTCGAAAGTTTGTCGAAGGCCGAGTCTACCTGCGTCAGCATTTCGTCAGGCACGGCGGCGCGGACTTTGTGATACGCCGGGTGGAGCACGGCGATGGCGTCGTGGTAAGCCTGGACAATCTGGTCTTCGGGCGCCGAGCGGTCAACGCCGAGCATTTGATAATACGTCACGGCCCGGTCCAGGCGTTCGAGCAGGTAACCGATTTCGAGATAGTGAGCGCTAATCAGCTTGGCGGTGCTGCCCGCCTTCGGCCTCGCGGTCTTCAAGTCGCCGGATGCGCGTAGTGCGCCGGAGCTTTTCATAAGCGGCCTCTTGGCTTTGGTTCGTTTGGGACTTCTCCGGGGGTAGAAGCCGAATCTGTTTGAAACGCTGAGGCCATTATGAATGTCGCAAGGCGGAAGTCAACAATATTGTACGGCGAGCACGGGCGCGCGGCGAAAAAGTGGGGGCCGGTTGCTCAGTCTTAAAGCACAAGCCCGATTGCCGAAAGCACCCCCATGACCAGGCAAATGCTCGCCGACACGGGGCGCAGAATCGACAGCGGGATGCGCTCCCGAATGCCGCGCCCTAACGCGAGGGCGAGCAGGCCCTTGGTGATCAACGCCAGGGTGGCGCCGATCCAGACGACCAGCGGCACCTGGTAGCGAGCCGTCAGCGAGGCTGCCATCACCTGCCCGACGTCTCCCCACTCTGAAAACAGGATGGCGGCGAAGCTAATCAGCGCGGCTCGCGAAAAATAGTTCTCCTTCTCGCGCCGTGCCGGCCCGTCCTCACTCTTCTTGAACCAGATGACGAGCGCGGTGGCAAAGAACGTGGCGGTGCTGGTGACGACCACGAGCGACCTCGGCAGATCGGCGATGAACTGCCCCAGGAGCACGGCCACCAGCGTCTTGATCATGAAAGCCGCGGTGAACCCGCAGAAGACGTACAGCGAGCGGAAACGCAGCGTTAGAGAGCTGATCGTATAGATACTCTTGTCGCCCGCTAACTCGGCCATGAAGATCGTGCCGTAGGTGGCCAGGAGTAGGTAAACCATGTTCACCGCCCAATCCTCTACGCCCATCGTCGAAGCCGGCGCGGCAGACCCGTCCCACTGGCTCCGAGGGCGGGCCTGCCGGTCTAAGATCGGTGCTCGTCAGGCTAAGTAGACTGGCCGCGCCGCCGCGACCAGTTGGCTAGAAGAAAGCCGAGCCGACCCACGTCGCCCAGGTGTTAACCGCGGCTGCGAACTCGCTGTAGAACCAGATGGCTTTCGGGTTCGAGGGGTCGGCGCAGACGCCGTTGTAGTCGCCCCAGCGGTTGCGGCCGCCCCCGTCCAAGGCGACGTAGTTGGCGACGCCGGCCTTCAGCAGCGCGCTCGACTGCAAGCTGCCAAGCGGGTCGGTGGACTTTCGCCCCGTGTAAAAGATGGAACCGAACTCGTTCGTGCCGCAGCGCGAGAAGACCAGGACCATGTTGCCATTCGAATCCGGGCAACAGGCCGGGTAGAAATAGTGGAGGTTTGCCGCGCCATAGATGCCCTGTTGGACGAGCGCCGGGGTGGCGGCGCGAATCTGGAACCAGTGGATCGATGCCTGGCTGCTCGCCGCCACCCAGTTGTGGGTCGTCGTCAGCGCGCACCAGATCGAGTCGCCCCGGAAGACCGCGTGGAGGACGCGAACGTCGCCGGTGTTCAGCGGCGCATTATTCCCCTTCTGGGCGGCGTTCGGCGGCAGGCTGTAAGCCGATGTCGCGACGCTGGCCCGCGTCAAACTGAAGCTCGCCCCGGACTGCGTCAGCCGCCAGACGGTCAGCGAGCTGCCGCTCGGGAAGAGGGAATTCACCAGGTACTCCACCTGCGGCGCGCCGAACGTGTGACAGGGCTGGATGGTGAAGGCCGTGGTGCCATTCGGGTTCTTCATGTTGACGAAGTCAAAGAAGGTCGCCACCCCTCCCGAATAAGGCCCCGACTTGGGCACGACGCGAATCTTCGCGTACTGAAAGCCGCCGTTGAAAGCGAACTGGTTGGAGGTGATGTAGAGGTTGTTGGCGTCCACGCCGAGCGCCGGAAAGTCTGCCCAGTTGTTGGTCAGCGTCGCGCCGTCGGCCATTGCGTTCAGGCTGTAGTTGCGCCACGTGCCCAGAGGATTGGTCGTCGCAGAAACCGACAGCAGGTAGGCCGCCCGCTTCGGGTTCTGCGAGACGGCGACCGCCAGGAGCACATAGCGCCCGGTGTGTTGATCGAACAGGAGCTTGGGGTCAAAGATTGTAACCCCGGAAATCACATTACTGAACCACACGGTCAGCGTGCGCACGAGGGCCGGGGCGCCACCGACCTTGTTGTGAATGGCGACCGAGGAGTTGACCGAGAGCATGACGTGGCTGGGGCCGACCGCCATGGTGCAGTCGGGTGGGATCCACCCGGTCGCCTTAAAGCCGGCGAAATTGGTCGAAGGCAGCGGCGCCGCGGCGACCGGGCCGCCGGCAGGCGCGAGCTCGGCGACCGCCGCCGCCGCCACTTCCACTTTCTTGCCCTTATCCTTAGCGATGGTCGCCACCCCTTTAGCGATCTTCGCCTTGCGGGCCGCCGCTTTGAGTTTCTCGAACTGCGCGTCAGGGATGGGGTAGCGGCTGACGTAGGGGCGCGGCTCTTTCACCTCGGGGAGCGTGGCGCTCATGACGGCCAGCGCTTCGTGAGTGGGGTCAAATTCCTTGCCCCTGCCAGATTTGCCGCGCAACTCGGGAATCTCACTGCGGGCCACCCGGTTGCTGGTGGTCTTCTTGCTTGATGTTTTCTTGCTTGATGTCTTCTTAGCAGATGATTTGCTCTTTGCCATAGTTTTCTCCTTTTCCGACTATTCTGCGGCGGCGGCGGCGAGCACTGCATTTCGTCTCTCAGGCGGGTGGGAGATGCGGGATTTCAGCCCGTTGCCAATTACAAAGGCCAGACTCAAGCGAGATCCGCCGCTGTTAGCGGCGACGCTTCCCGCCTTTGGTGTTCTTCTCCGGGCGGTCTTCCTGTGCATGCTCGACCTGCGCCGGCGGCGCGTGTTCGGCGGCCTCTTTTAGGCGTTGGTACTCTTCCTCGGAGACAGGCAGGCCAGGGGCCGGCGCCGCTTTGGGCTTGCCAGCCGGGGCCGTCGGTTCTTCCGACGATTCCTGTGGGTTGAAGATTGTCCCGTCCGGGCCAACGCCGCGTTCTGATTTCATTGTCGTTCCCTTGATCGAAGTGCTGTGAAGCTATTTGACGACGAGAAGATCTGAGGTAGCGGAGATTTTGCTGTCGTGCAGACCCCCGAGGCTCGTTCTCGCCGAAACCCAGGACGCGAGTAGAAGATACAATTTTTTGTTAGGTGTGTCAAATCACAAATGCGCCGAGCATGAAATTTCTCATCCGCCAGCCGTCGACAACGAGCGATTCGCCGCTCAGGCTCGGCGCTTTGCGGGGATGGCTCGCCCCTAGCGGCTGGCCGCTTTGCCGGTGATGGCGCGTGCCGCCGGCGAGTCTTTCATCGGCAGCGTGAAGCGGCGAATGCCGTCATACCTGTACAATGCATTGGCGACCGCCGGCGCAGTCGGCACCAGGCCGATTTCGCCGACGCCTTTGGCGCCATAAGGCCCGTCGGGGTGCCGATCTTCGATCATAATCAACTCGACTTCCGGCATATGCCGCGCCCGCAGCAAGCCTTGCGAATTCACGGTCATCGTCTGCGGCACGCCGCCTTCGACGCGGAACTCTTCGGTGAGCGCATAGCCTAAGCCCATGTGAATCGAGCCTTCGAGCTGGCCTTCGAGAAGCACAGGGTTCATGACGCGCCCGACATCGTGTGCGGCGACGACTTTCTTGACCCGCCCGTCGTCGTCGAGGATGACGACCTGTGTGGCGAAGCCATAAGCGAAATGGGTCTTTGGCTTCGCGGCGTTCATCTCTAGCGAAGTCGTGTCATCGATCAGCACTTCGCCATAATACGTGTTGCCTGCCAGGTCGCGCAGTGTGCGCTTCTCGTCAAGATCGCGCCTTAGTTTGCGCGCTGCTTCCTGCACGCCGCGACAGCCGAGCACGGTGCCGCGCGAGGCCGTCGTCTGTCCGCAGTCGAGATCGTATTTCGTGTCGGCGGCTACGAAAGTGAAAACGCTCGGCGGCAGGCCGGTCTCTTCACAGGCCGTCTGCTGCAAGACCGTGAACAACCCCTGCCCCATCTCCGTGTAGCCTGTGTAGATTGCGACCGTTCCGTCGTCGCGCACTTCGAGCATCGCCTTGCCGTATTCGGGCAGGCCGTTGCCGATGCCTGTGTTCTTGACGCCGCAGGCGATGCCGGCATACTTCGCGCCGCGATAAATCTCGCGCACCGCTTCGAGCGTCTTCTTGATGCCGACGCTGACTTCGAGCGGCTGACCTGTGCAGAAGATGTCGCCGAGGTCGAGCGCGTTACGGTAGCGAATCTCCCAGCCGTCAATGCCGACCTGTTCAGCCAGAATGTCGAGTATCGATTCCATCGCGAACGCCGATTGATTGGCGCCAAAGCCGCGCATCGCGCCGCACGGCGGATTGTTGGTATAGACCGCAAGCGACGTGACGTCGATGTTCGGCACTTTGTACGGCCCTGTGCAATGGCCGGCAGCGCGCTCCAACACTTTGGTGCCGACCGACGCATACGCGCCCTTGTCGCCAACCATGAAAGCGCGCACGGCGGTCAATCGGCCCTCAGCATCGCAGCCGACCGTGTAGTCCATCTTAATCGGGTGGCGCTTGGGATGCAGCCGCAAGCTCTCTTCGCGGCTCAAGGTCAGCTTCACAGGTTTGCCTGTGAGGTGCGCGAGCAAGGCGGTCTGCGCCTGTACGCTCATGTCTTCTTTGCCGCCGAACGCACCGCCGTTGGTAATCAGCGTTACCTTGACCTGTTCCTGCGGCATCCCCATAAACGAAGCGATCTGCCGGCGGTCGTCGAAGACGCCCTGGCCCTGTGTGTAGACCCGCAAGCCGTTGCCTTCCGGCATGGCGATGCAGGCTTCAGGCTCCAGGTACATGTGCTCGATGAACTGCGTCTGGAACGTGTGCGAGGCGACAAAGGCCGAATCGCGCAAGGCGGCGTCGACGTCGCCGCGGCGGATTTCGGATTTGCTCAGCAGGTTGCCCTTCTTGTGAACCTTTGGCGCGTCGGGCTGCAATGCCGCTTCCGTCGTCGCGACCGGCGGGCGCACTTCGTAATCAACAACAATCGCCTGTGCCGCGCGCCGCGCCGTGCGCCGGTCAACGGCGGCGACCGCGGCGATCACGTCGCCGACATAGCGCGTTTCTTCACCTTCCTCGATAAATATCGGCCAGTCGTTGTAGATCAACCCTTGATGGCGCTGGCCCGGTGTGTCTGCGGCGGTAATGATGCGAATGACGCCGGCAATCTCTTCGGCTTTCGATGTGTCTATGTGCTTGACCAGGGCACGCGGATGCTCGGAAAGCAGAACTGCGCCGTGCAGCATGTCTGGGAAGGTCATGTCGTCAACGTAAGGCCGCTCGCCGAGCGCCAGCTCGCGCGCTTCGTAACGCGGCAGGCTGGAGCCGACTTTGCCGCTGTGATCGCAATCGGGCATCGCTTCACCACGCAGCGCACAGGCGGCGAGCTTGATCGAATCAGCGATCTTGACGTAACCGGTGCAGCGGCAATGATGCATGCTCAGTATGCGATTGATCTGATCGTCGGAAGGCTCCGGCGTCTTGTCGAGCATATGCTTGGCGCGCACGACGATGCCGGGCGTGCAGAAGCCGCATTGCAAGCCGCCCCCGGTGATGAATGCATCGGCGAAAGTATCGCGCTCTAGCTCTGAAAACCCTTCAAGCGTCTGGACGCGCTTGCCTGCGGCGTTCTTCGCCGGCACGGCGCACGCAACGACGGCGCGGTCATCAATGATGACGGTGCAGCAGCCGCACTGACCGGTCGGGCTGCAACCATCTTTCGGCGAGATGATGCCGCAATGGTCGCGCAGCACTTCTAACAGCGAGGCGTCGGCTTCGACTTCGACCGCGCGTGGCTGATTATTCAATGTGAATTCGATGCGATTCATAGTAGTTACCTCGACCGTCCAGCGGGGCTCCCCTGCGGTTCCGGCATTTTAGCACTATTCGGCGGGCAGCGGCAGAGAAATTCAAGAAGATGACAAGTGATAAGTAACGCGGAGAGAAGTCAGGAGTCAGGAGTCAGAAGACAGAATGGAAGAGGAAGTCGGCTCGACCTCCGCTTTGATTCTACCTTTTAGACTCCCCTTCCTTATTCATTCTGACTCCTGACTTCTGACTCCTGACTTCCTCTTTCTTGTCACTTGTCACCGTCAATAGATCGCTGTGTCAGGATGGTATATCTTCCAGTCGAACCAGTAATCTTTTAACACGTTGACGGGGCGCAACCGGCGACCGGCGAGCGGGCCACTCACGGCGCGACCGGTGAACTCCCAGGTGCTGCCGGTTTCGGCGTCGGTGAATTGCGCCGTGTCTGGCTTCAGCCAGAAGGTGAGCGCGCGACCGTCCATCGTGCTTTCAAAAGCGCGCACCGATTTCTTGCTGGCGTCGAGCATGATCACCAATTGTGTGCCGCCCAGCGTGTCGTTGATCGGCGCTTGTCGTTCGAGTCGCGCCATCGAATAAGCCTTCGCCGCGCCATTCGCGGTGACGCCGATGATGAGATCGCGCGGCTTCAACTGATCATCGGGGTTGACTGGCGTGACCACGCGCAGCGTGGCGTAACGGTCTTCCCAGTCTACCGGTTCATACTGCGAGGCGACTCGCTCGTCGGGTTTCAGCACGCGCCCGGCGGGCTGCTCACGCTTCCAGAGGGCGAACTCCATCTCGTCATGAGCGACGAGCTGGAGCTGTTTGCCTTTGAGCGGCCCGGCGATACACTGGCCACTGACCTGCTGCCACCACGAGCCGGTTTCTTCATCGCGCATGATGAAGTTCTGGTTATTGATGCCGCTCAGGTGAAAGTTCAGCGTGCGGCCTTCGACGTTGCGCTCCCACACCAGACCGGTGTGGCAGAGCGTTCAGTAGGTCGCCACGATGGGCACACCGCCCACCGTGTCCTCGACGACATGGTGATAAGCCATCTGGCGAATCGGGTAGGCCGCCGCTTCATCATTGACGGTTATGGCCATCACCTGATCGTCGTTGTTGATGAAGCCGGCGTCGCCGACGCTCGCAAAAGCCGCCACCGGCAGCGGGTGGAACATCCACTCAAAGTGGTTCTGCCGCGCAAACCATGTCAACAGGCCGGCGAACGCGACCAGCAGTACCAGCACCGTGCGCTTGAACCAGCGCCCGCCGCGCCAGAGATAAACGATTAACGCCAGCATCGCGACCAGCCCGAAGATGGTTGCCAGCGGCGACCATCGTTTTAGCTGGTAGGCGATGTCAATGGCACGCGGCGTCTGGCTCTTGAACGGCATGATGAGAAAGACAGGGATGGCGACCATCGCCAGCATCACGGCGGCCAACAGCAACACCGTGAGCCATGCCAGTACAGAATGCTTGGGGCGCGGACGCGTAATCGTGGATGAAGCGGCAGTCATAGTGTTCTCCTTCGGGCGACGATTATGAAGTGAATAATCGAAAAACACAAAGGCGCGGAGTGAGTCATGCACTCCGCGCCTTTGTCTGAATGGCCGGCAGAATCAACTAGAACAACACGTCGAAATCTAATCGGAAGCGCCGCCGATAGTTGCCGAAGAAGACGCCGTACTGCGGGTCGTCAATGTTGGCGTGGACGCTGTACGGGTTGAAATGGTTGGTCAGGTTGAAGCCGCTCACCGATAGCCGCAGGCTGTACTTGTCGCTCACCTTGAAGTCTTTCGAGACTCTTGAATCGAGCGAGAAGAAAGGCGGGAAGCGCGTCGTGTTCGCCAGTCCGACGTAATCCTGCGCCGCGTTGGTCACCGCGTAGGGGAAACCATTGCGCCATTCCAACATCGGCGAGATGCTCACATGACCGGGCAGCTTGATCAGCCCCCAGGTCAGAAAACGATTCGGCAGATCGGCGGAAAGATTGCTGTACTGGTTCGCCCGCACTACCGGGAACGGGAAGTTGCCGAGGTAGCTGTTGAACTCGTTCAGGTCGCCTTGCGTGCGGCTGCGCACATACGAGAAGAACAACTGCTGGCCTTCGGGCATCTGCCAGCGCCCCGTCAGCTCAAGCTGGCGGTAACCGGCGCGTCCCGAACCGCGCATCACCAGCGCGTCTTCGTCCTGCACCACGCCGGGCGTGATCGTGATGACGCCGTAGGTATTGCTCTGCAAGTAATTGGCGCGGAGGCGCAGTTGTTTGGTGACCGGATGCTCGACCTCGACGTTCCAGGTCGCGCTGTAAGGCGCGAAGTTGCCTGGAATGTCTTTGCTGAAGATGAACGGCAGCAAGCTGCCCTCGGCGCGATCGGTGATGTTACTGAAGCGGCGCGGGCCGTCAATGATCTCGCCGTTCGGCCCATAAGTCGTCACCACTTGCTCCGGGTAACGGTTGAACGAATAGACCATCAGCGGCACACGGTCATAAAACAGGCCATAGCCGCCGCGAATCACTGTCTCGTGATTGCGGAACGGCGTCAGCGCGATGCCAACGCGTGGCGCGACGCGCATGGTTTCGGTGATTCCCTGACGCTCGAAGCGCGTGCCGACGTCAACCGACAGGCGCTGGTTTAGCACCCAATGATCCTGCGCGAAGAAGTCTGTCTCCAGGTCGTTGCGGTCAAAGAGCTGGCCGCTGCCGGCAAACTCGATGCGCTTGATCAGCCGCCCCTCGGCATCAACGATATTCACAGGCCGTGCCTGAAAGTCGCCGCGGTTTGTCGTGCGCGCAAACGTCAAGCCGAATTTCAGATTGTGCGCGCCCATGGCGCGGACCGGCGCCAGCGAGTAAGTCTCAATCGCTTCGATGCGCGACGCGCGGCGCGCCTGGTCGCTGAAATAGTTGCCGCTGTTGCCCGCTGGCGCGAGCGTCATCTCCAACTGTCCCTGGCCCCATACGCCGCCGCTGTAACGCTTGACGGCCAGCGTGCTTTCAAGCAGGTTGCCGCCAATCACCAGGTGGTCAATCAGCGTGCCGGTGTAATCGTGGGCGCTCAGGGTCGGCGTCACCTCGCGCGGGTTGAAGAACTCCAGTCCGACGAAGCTCATGTGGCGCGGCGCGACGTGGAATGTCCCGGTCAGTGTATGCACGGGCGACAAGATATAATCGAGCTGTGTGAAGGAATTCACCGACTCGTTCTTGGTCTCGTTGAACGGGAAGGGCAGCGTGCGCACGGGCCGCTTGACCAGGTCGTACTCGACGCCTTCGGAAAAGTAGAGCTTGTCTTTGATGAGCGGGCCGTTGAAGACTAAGCGCGGCGAAGCTTCGCGGACACCGCGCAACTGGCCGCTCCAGATGCGAAACTCGGGCAGCGGGTCGTTGATCTCGAAGTCCCACTTGTCGCCACCGCGCCGGGTCTCGACCGTGACGACGCCGGCGGTGAAGCGACCGTACTGCGCCAGGTAAGGCGTCTTGAAGACGCTGATCGTTTCAACGCTATCAACCGGCACGGTGACGCCGAACTGACCGGTCGCCGGGTCTGTGACGTCCGCCGAGTTGACGATGAGCGCGCTGCGGTGCTCGCCCTGGCCGGAAATCTTGATCTCGCCTTCGGGCGAGCGCACGACGCCGGGAACCAGCGGCAGCGTGTCTTTCACAGTCGCCGGTTTGCCCGGCAGCGCTTTGAGCGTGGCGCGCGCCAGCTCGCTTGCGACCGAGGCCGTCTTTTCGATCTGCGTGTCAGCGCCAGCCTGCACGGTCACTGTGTCTGTGAGGTTGACTTTGGGAACCACGGTGAAGTTGATCTCGACGGGCGCGCCGGCGCTCAGCGTTACACCGGTTTGATCGAGGGTCTCAAGCCCTTCTTTCGAGATGAAGACATCATAAGTGCCTGGCGCGAGGTTTCTGAATTCGGCTACGCCTTTTTCGTCCGTTGCAGTTTTGGTAACGACTGCGCTACCGCGTTTCAATTCGACAACGACGGCAGCGACCGCGCGATCGGCTTCGTCGCGCGCCGTGACGCGCAGGCTCGCGGTCGAGCGAGCCTGCTGGGCGATCACGCTGAAGCCCAGCGCCGGCACGAGCGCCAACACGACGAGCGCCCGGGTCAGCTTACGAAGACATGGGAGGGTAAAGTACAGCATAGGTATCACAACTTCCATTTACTGCCTTTCTATTACTTACCTTTCTATTATTTGCCGTTTCGTTTCAGCCACGCAAATAAAAATAATAGCCAATCGGCGCCGCCCGCGCCATTCTTGCCTCATAGCGCAAAGCCGCGCCCCGATAAGGGAATGCGCCGGCGCTTTGCCGAGGCATGTTCAACGAACAGCCGCCCCCTAATACGCGCGCGCCGCCGCAACGGATTGCCATAGCGATTCAGGGCGCGCGCTGCGCGCGCCTGGTTAGAGTGCTCGCCGAGCCGAGCCACCCAAACCGGTTAGCTAATCGTGCGCCGCATAAGAAAACTATTGACTGTCGTCGAGCTTGCACGATAATGGCGCTGGCTCGCCAGGTTTCACCCCCGATGCACAAGCGGAACCGTAAGCGACATCGTAGACATGTCTGCCGACTTCCTCTCTTGCCCTTAACATGATTTGCCGTTGCGCTATCTCTGGCCTTGTTCAGCGCGCGGCTGGCCCAAATACTGCGCCGGCATTTGCGGTGTTTTAGAAAAGCCGTCTTCAAGAATTAGAACGGCGACGCGTAAGGAGAACCTCTCTTGTTTAAGCCACAACTGACTTACCCTTGCCTGGGGGCCTGCGAGAAGCGCGCCCTGGCGCTCCAGATCGGTCCCTTAATGGCAGGTTGCAAAGCCGATTCTGACCATGTTCTCGCATTCGGCGCGCCCGCTAAGCGGCTGCTGGGGCTAACGCTCTGTCTGTTACTCATGTCGGTCGCGGCGTCGGCACAGACCTACCCGGCGCCCTGGCCGTCTTCCGGGTCATGGATCAGCTACACACAACTCGGCCAGGCCATACAGGACAAATCGACGGCCAATAGCGATCTGTCAACCGGCGGCACGGGCGTCAATCCTGATGGCGTCGATGTCTTCAACGGCACCTCGGGCAATCTCGGCTCATCCTATTACTATTATGATTCGACCAATCAGGTTCTCTTCTTTCGCCTGCGGTTGCGCGGCGATCCGCGTGGCTCGGGCGGCAACGTGATGATCCAGAAAACGTGGTGTACGTTGTTAGATACCGATGGCGATGGCTATAAAGAATTCTTCGTCGAAGTCAACGGCAACAGCACGACCATCTATGTCTATTACGGCGACGCCAACGAGCAGGACATCCCGAACGGTTCAAGTTGCGCCGGCAATGGCCAGGGAGCGGTCTTCAGCCGGGCCATCACGCTCGGCAGCACAGGCAATGTTTTAGTGACCGATGTGACGGCAAGCGGCGGCGGCTACCTGCTCGACTATCAAGTGCCGCTTACGGCCTTCAAGGATTGCAGTAACACGCAGGCCATCACGCCGACAACGCCCTTTGCTTTGGCGTTCACGACCTCCGCCACGACCCAGAACCCGACGCAGAAAGATTTCGTCGGCCTGGGCGACTTCACGATGGCGACGACGACCCCGATGCCGTTCAGCGACATCGTGACGCTTTCGGGCACGATAGAACAAAAACCGCGCCTCAGCAGCTACACGAAGGCTTGCGGCGGCGGCACGAACGGAAGCCCGGTGGCGTTGACCGCCACCACGATTGACACACTGACCACCACCGGCTCTGGCGCTAGCGCGACGGTCATTGACACCATCGCCAGCGTGACGTTTTCCTATAGGCTCAACGGCACGACGACCTGGACACAGATCAACAGCTCTGTGACATCGCCGTTCGTTGGGACAGTCAACCGGTGGACGACTTCGTGGACTACCAGCAGTCTGACCCCCGGCACTTACTGGATTAAAATTGTGATTGTTGATGACCAGGGCAACACGACGATCACCACTGGCTATGGCATTGACCTGACGAATTGCGGCAACGTAGTGGCTCCGAGCATCGTGACGCGGGTGGACCTCGCCGGCTTTAAAGCCGAGCGCTCTCCCGACGGTCGCACGCTCATCGAATGGCAGACCGGCTATGAAGTGAGCAATCTCGGCTTCAATCTCTATCGCGACTCAAGCGGCAAACGCATGCGGCTCAACACCTCGCTGATCGGCGGCACGGCCTTGCTGGGCGGCGCGCAAACGCCATTCACCGCGGGCTTTGCTTATGCCTGGATGGACGCAGTGACTTCAACGAAAGACTGGCCGCTCTACTGGCTCGAAGACGTTGACGCAAACGGCAAGAGCGTGATGCACGGGCCGATCAGCCCGGTTGATGTCAGCCAGTTGCCGGCGCAATCGCAATCGCTCATGCTCAGTCAATTGCGCAGCAACGCGCCCGGCGCCGTCGTCGAAAACATCTCAGTCGGAAGCTCGACACAGAGCCGCGCCGCGCGCCTGTCGTCTGTGAGCTTGAATGCGCAATGGGGGATTGCCGCAAAACCCGGCGCGAAGATTCTGATCAGCAAAGCCGGCTGGTATCGCATCCCGCAGCCGCAACTCGTCGCCGCCGGCTTTGATGTCGCGAAAGACCCGCGCTTCCTGCAACTCTTCACCGATGGCCAGGAAGTCCCGCTGATCGTCAATGGCGGCGCGGGCGGCAGACTTGGGCCAACGGATTCCATTGAATTCTACGCTCAGGGCCTTGATACCCCCTCGACCAATCGCCGGACTTATTATCTTACGAACGGCGCGCTTCCCGGTCGCCGCGTTTCCGCAGTGCCCGTCGGCAAGGGTGATCCCTCGCGCCGCTTGAGTTTCACCTCAACCATTGAGCGGCGCGACCGTTATCTCTATTTCCCCTCGATCAACAATGGCGATGCCGAAAACTGGTTCGGCGCAATCGTTTCGCCGACCCCCTTCAATCAGGCTATCTCTGTTGCCAAGCTCAACCAGGAAGCCGCGGAAGAGGCCCTGCTTGAAGTCGCCTTGCAGGGCCTCGGCTCAGCCACCGGCCCCGCCCACTCAGTCCGCCTCCAGCTCAACGGCCAGGACATCGGCTCGATGTCGTTCACCGGCCAGCAGCATCAGGTGGCGCAGTTCCATATCAATCAGCGCCTGCTTCAAGAAGGCAGCAATCAGCTCACCTTCACCTCGCAGGGTAGCTCGGACTTCAGCGTCATTGATTCGGTCAAACTTAGCTACGCCCATCGCTTCGTCGCCGATCAAAACTCGCTGCTGCTTACGGCTTCAGGCGGCGAGATGGTGCAGGTCAGCGGCTTTACGACTTTTGGGCTGCGGGTCTTTGATATCACCGATGAGCAGAACCCCGTAGAGCTGAAAGGGCTGGTCGAAGCCGAGGGCAAGAGCTATCGCGTGACCGTGGCGGCGCAGGAAGCCGGCGAGCGAGTGCTGCTGGCAATCAGCGACAAAGGCTACGGCCAGGGGGCGCAGGTGCTTCAGCAGACGCCGTCAAGCTGGCACGAGGTCAAAGATGGAGCCGATGTGTTGATGATCACTCACAGCAGTTTGCAAGCGGCGCTTGATCCATTAGTGAGCC
>JBJMGU010000120.1:0-65464 GCA_045807765.1 Blastocatellia bacterium | reverse complement strand
GCATCGGTGGCCGCCACCGCACAGGGCTGATCGGTGCGGTCTACCGCTACAACAACTATGGCTGGGACTTCGACACGGTTTACCGCGAGATGAAGAACTACGATTACTACTCGCGCTGGGGGCATGGGGCCATCAAAGACTATGTGGAGGAATACTCGCAGACGATGAAATCCGCGAAGGCGGCAGCCATCGCCGCTGCGCCGGTCACCGCTGTCGTCACGACGCCGATTGCTGTGCCGGCCAACCAGAAGACCTCGAAGCCGGTCACCGCGCCGCCGCCGCCCAAACCGAAGGAGTAAACAGACACGGAGACATGGGGACGCGGCTACGCGGCAAGGGAAAGACAGAGAGACTGACTGCCTGTCTTCCTTTCGCCGCGTCGCCGTGTCGCCGCGTTTCTCCATGCCGTGTCGCCGCGTCCCTCCTTCCGACTACCGCCGCTGCGCTGCCACGCTGTATAATCTCGCCGTCTCAGGTTTGTCTTAGCGCATGATCAACTGATAAGGAGCGCACTGTGTCGGATCAACGCCAGCTCAACATGCTCTGCATCGCTACTTACTTTAAAGGCGAAGCTTTTTTGCGCCAGGCCAAGCGCGACGGCTGTCATGTGAGTCTCGTCACCGTCGAAAAACTGCGCGACGCCGACTGGCCGCGCGATGCGATTGACGAGATTTATTACATGCCCGACCAGCACAGCAACGACGACGTGCTCAAAGGCATCAGCTACCTCTCGCGCTCGCGTGAGATTCATCGCATCGTGCCGCTCGACGAATTTGACCAGGAGACCGCCGCCATGCTGCGCGAGCACCTGCGGGTGCCCGGCATGGGCGAGACCACGGCGCGCTACTTCCGCGACAAGCTTGCCATGCGCGTCAAGGCGCACAACTCTGGCCTGCTCGTTCCCGAGTTCGTTCACGTCTTGAATTACGACCGGCTGCGCGATTATATGGCGCGGGTGCCGCCGCCCTGGGTCTTGAAGCCGCGCGCCGAAGCTGCCGCCATCGGCATCAAGAAGCTGCACAACTCCGACGAGCTATGGCCGCTGCTCGACGCGATGGGTGACCGCCAGTCTTACTACGTCCTCGAACATTTCATTCCCGGCGACATCTACCATCTCGACTCGATTGTTTTTGACCGTGAAGTGAAGTTCACCGTGGCGCACAAGTATGGCAAGCCGCCGATGGAAGTGTCGGCGGGCGGCATCTTCTCGACGCGCAAGATTCCGCACGAGAGTGCTGACGCGCAGGCGCTTGAGCTGTTGAACCGCGATGTCATCAAAGCCCTCGGGCTGGTGCGCGGCGTCACCCATGCCGAATTCATCAAGGGGCGCGACGACGGGCGCTTCTACTTTCTGGAAATCGCCGCGCGCGTCGGCGGCGCCAACATCGCCGAGTGCGTCGAAGCCTCGTCGGGCCTCAACCTCTGGGCCGAGTGGGCGCGCATCGAAGTGGCCGGCGAAGACTCGGTGTACGAGCTGCCGCCGCACCGCGACAATTATGCCGGCGTGGTGATCTCGCTGGCGCGGCAGGAATATCCCGACCTGTCGGCTTATACGGATTCGGAGATCACTTATCGTTTGCACAAGCGTTATCACGCCGGGCTGGTCTTCGGCTCGCCCAACCCCGAGCGCATCGAAGAGCTGCTCGACCAGTACAACCGCCGCTTTTATGAAGATTTCTTTACGACGGGGCCGCCGCTCGACCGCGCCACCGCGTAGCGAGAAATGATGAACGATGAATGATGAATGATGAGCTGTCGAAGGAGAGGCTTCAGCCCATCGCGCTCATCGCGGTCTGGCTCCTCCTTCATTCATCATTTTGCATTCATCATTTGGGAATAAGCCGCGCCGCGTTCGGCATAAAGAGAGATGAGCGGGCCTGTGAGCCGATCTGATTTGCTGGTCAGGATAATTTCATGAGCAAGCAAACGCGCAAACGCATCGTTATTCTCGGCGGCGGCTTTGCCGGCGTCTACACTGCCACGTACCTGGAAAAAGCGCTCGGTCGCCGCGACGATTACGAGATCACGCTGATCAACAAAGAGAATTACTTCGTCTTTCAGCCGATGTTGCCGGAAGTCATTTCGGGAACCATCGGCCTGCTCGACACCGTCAGCCCGATTCGCCGATTGTTGCCGCGCACCAACCTGCATGTCCGCGACATCGAAGCCATCGATCTTCAGAACAAAACGGTGACGACCAGTCCCGGCTTTCGCCCGCACCCGCACGTCATTGATTATGATTGCCTCGTCTTCGCGCTCGGCAATGTGACAGACTTTCGCGGCATGCCTGGGTTGCCCGAGCATGCGCTGCCGTTCAAGAACCTGGCCGACGCGCTCTACTTGCGCAACCACGTCATCCGTGCCCTCGAAGAAGCAGCAATCGAAGATCACGATATGGATTTGCGGCGGCAACTGCTGACCTTCGTCGTTGCCGGCGGCGGCTTTTCCGGCGTCGAAGTCGTCGCCGAGCTGAACGACTTTGTGCGCGAAGTAGCGAAGAGCTATCGCGGCCTTGACCCGCGCGAGATTCGCGTCGTGCTGGTGCATTCGCAAGACCGCATCCTACCCGAAATGCCCGAAGACCTGGCGCGCTTCGCGCAAAAGATTTTGCAGAAGCGCGGCGTCGAGGTCTTGCTCAACGTGCGGCTCGCTGCCGCCACCGGCGAGGAAGCCATCCTCAAAGACGGCAGGCGCATCCCGACGCGCACGCTGGTTTCGACCGTGCCCAGCTCGCCGCATCCGATCATTGATGGGCTCGATCTGCCGAAAGGCAAGAACGGGCGCTTGATCTGCAACGGCCAGCTCGAAGTCGAAGGCGTACCGGGACTATACGCCGTCGGCGACTGCGGCCAGATTCCGACGCCCGACGGCACGGTCAGCCCGCCGACCGCGCAGTATGCCACCCGGCAGGCAAAGGTTGCCGCTGAGAATATCCTCGCCGACATTCGCGGCGGCGCCAAGAAGACCTTTGCGTTTAATGAGCTTGGCCAGATGGGCGCGCTCGGTCACCGCTCGGCGGTAGCGCAGATTTTCGGCATCAAGCTTTCGGGATTCCTCGCCTGGTGGATATGGCGAACGATCTATCTGATGAAGCTGCCGGGCTGGGGCCGCCGCCTCAAGGTCGCTTCGTCATGGACGCTCGACCTGCTATTGCCGGCAGAGCTGGTGCAGTTAAAGCTCAACTCTTCGATGGGCATCACGCAGGAACACTTCGAGCCGGGCGAAGAGGTCTTCCATCAAGGCGACCTCGGTGATCGAATCTACATGATCGTCAGCGGTCAGGCCGAAGTCGTGCGCGAAGTCGAGGGCGCAGAAAATATATTGGCGCAGCTCGGGGCGGGCGAATACTTCGGCGAGATGGCCTTGCTCAAGCAGACGACGCGCGGCGCGACCGTGCGCTGTGTTGCGCCGATGAACACGATCTCGCTGCCGAAGCGCGAGTTTGGATTATTGACGGCTTACCTGCCGCAGGTGCGCGAAACGCTCGAAAACGTCATGGAAACGCGCCAGCAGGAAAATACGGAAAAATCCATGAAAGCTTGAGAATCCTTTGCCATAATGTGCGCGTTTTGATTCAATCAGCGCATGCACATCAAGACCTTGCTCGCTTGCCTGACCCCTTGTTGTATTGCGATCACTCTAACCTTTGTGACATTGAATACTAGCCTGCCGGCCTCGCGCGCCGCCGATGACACGGATGCGTCGCCGCGGTTGCCTACGGGGGCGCGGCTCGACCCTGAGGGGCGCTCGTTCGATGTCGGCAACATGCCGCTTGGGATGCTGCTCGCGCCCGAAGGCGATCACTTGATCCTGTCGCTCAACGGTTGGCGCGAACAGGGCGTGCAAGTGGTCGAGCGCGCCACTGGCCGCGTCGTGCAAACGCTTACGCAGCCGGCGGCCTTTCTCGGCCTCGTCTTTTCGCCCGATGGTAAGACGCTGTATGCGTCGGGCGGCAACGAAGACGCCGTCTATTGTTATAGCTGGCGCGATGGCCGCGCCACACTCATCGACCACATCGCGCTGGCCGAGAAAGCGCCGAAGAAAGATGGCACGCGCTTTCCCGCAGGGCTGGCCGTGTCGCGCGATGGCCGTTATCTCTATGTCGCCGAAAATCTCGCTGACTCGCTCGCCGTCATAGATACGGCGAGCCATCGCATCGTACAGCGATTGAAGACCGATCATTACCCGTACAATGTTGCGGTTGCCGCCGATGCCAGAGTCTACGTCTCGGCGTGGGGCGGCGACAGCGTTTCCGTCTTTAACGCGGCGAGCGGCGGGCTTACAGACGCCGGCAAGATTGCCGTTGGACGCCACCCGTCGGCGCTGGCGTTGAACACACAGGGCACAAGACTCTTTATCGCCTCGGCGAGCAACGATCGGGTGATTGTAGTTGACACGACAAAACGCCGGGTCATCAAAGAGCTGTTGGATGCGCCGCCCGCCGGGCCGCGCGAAGGCAGCACGCCCGACGCGCTGTCGCTGTCGCCCGGCGGCGGGCAGTTGTTTGTCGCCGAAGCCGATAACAACGCCGTCGCGGTCTTTGACCTCAGCAGCGCGACCGCGGGGCAGCCGACCAAGCGCGCACAGGATCGCCTTGCCGGTCGCATCCCGGTTGGCTGGTATCCGACGGCGCTGGTCGCTTCGCCCAACGCGCTCTGGGTGCTGAACGGCAAAGGGCGCGGAACGATGGCCAACCCCGACCGGCGCAAGCCCGGCACGAATGCCGAAGGCCCGAAGACCAGTTATGTGCTCGGCCAGCTCAACGGCACGATCACCGAGCTGACATTGCCCGTAGCCGCCGCCAAGTTGAATCGGCTGACGGCGCACGTCGCCGAATTGAATAACTGGAGCCGGCGACCAGCCGCCCCGCGCTACCCACCGTTCAAGCATGTGATTTATGTCATCAAAGAGAATCGCACCTATGACCAGATATTCGGCGACCTGAAAGCCGGCGATGGCGACCCGGCGCTGTTGTTCTTTCCGCAAAGAGTGACCCCGAATCACCGGGCGCTGGCCGAGCGCTTCGGACTCTTCGACCGTTTCTTCGTCACCGCAGAGGTCAGCTCGCAGGGCCACCAGTGGTCTACGTCCGCCTACTCGACCGACTACACGGAGAAGGTCGTGCCCTCGACCTACTCGCAACGCCGCGCCGACCCGGACGACGCTGGCGAGGTAGACGAGCCGGTCAACGGCTATCTCTGGGACGCCGCTTTGCGCAAAGGCATCACGCTGCGCAACTATGGCGAGTTCGCCTTGCCGGTCGAAGCGCCTAAAGGCAAGTCTAAGGCGGCGCCGCGCTATGGCGCTGTGAAGAAGGCGTTGGCCCCGCACACCAATCCCAATTATCCGTCGTTTGATATGGCGATTACGGATCAGAAGCGCGTCGAGGTCTGGCTTAAAGAGTTTCAGGAGTTCGCCGCCAAAGGGAGGCTGCCGGCGCTGGAGATCGTCCATCTGCCGTGCGATCACACAGGCGGCGCGCGCCCGTGGTGGCGCACGCCTGCGGCTTACGTCGCCGACAATGATTTCGCGCTTGGGCGCATGGTCGAGGCGGTGTCGAAATCGGCTTTCTGGAAAGACACGGTCTTTTTCGTTCTCGAAGACGACGCACAGGACGGCCCAGACCATGTGGATTCGCACCGCTCTGTGCTGATGGTCATCTCGCCGTACAATCGCACCGGCACGCTACACCGCTTCGTCAACACCACCGACGTGATTGCGACGATGGAAGAGATTCTTGGGCTTGCGCCGCTCTCGCAGTTTGATTATTACGGGCGACCGCTGCGCGAGATTTTCGCGGCAGAGCCTGACCTGCGGCCTTACGAAGTCTTGAAGCCGGCGCAACCGCTCGACGAGCTGAACCCTGCGCATGGTCATAACGCGCAGGATTCGCTGCGGCTCGACTTCAGCAAAGAAGACCGGGCCGACATGGCGCTGTTCAACCGCGTCCTCTGGCGCGCGATCAAAGGCGACGATGTGCCTTATCCGAGCCCTCGGCAGATGGCGGCGCTCGAATACCTGCGCGGGCGTTGACGTGAGTTTTGTAAATCAGGTTATGGTTCGTAAATCGCCGACATTTTTAGCGATAATTGGTTTGTTGCAATAACGCCGGCCAGCTATAATGCGGCGCGGGGCAGCTCAGGGACTCAGGGGAAATTAACGAGTCAGATTTAAGCCACCTTCAGACGCCGACCAGGTTGTGTGTCAAGGCGGCAGTGTACCCTTTGCGCCACATCATCCAGCAACCTTGGAGGAAAAGCATGAACCGTTCGCGTCCTTCTCGCCAGAGATTGAAGTTGCATATGGCCACCGCCGTCATCATATTGATCGGCATCGCCTTGATCGGCGGCTCGTCGGTCAGCGCCGGCAGGCCGCAGCCGCAACACCGCACGCCACAGGGCAAAGGCCGCTTCAAAGTCGCCTATATCCCGGTGAAGAACAAGGACTATAAGGAGCTTCAACAACTGGTGACTTCCGAGCGCCTGCTCGAAGAGATCGCCGACGATTTGAACAAGACCATCGCCCTGCCGGTTGATGTGACGTTGAGCTTCGGCGAATGCGGCGAGGCCAATGCCTTCTACGACCCGGAAAAACAACGCATCATCTTCTGCTATGAGTTCCTTGTAGAGCTTGCAGAAACCTACGCGCCGCACGCTAAGACCGATGACGAGCTGGGCACCAAGCTGAGCGGGGCGATCATGCATATCTTCTTTCATGAGCTCGGCCACGCGCTCACCCATGTCCTCGATCTGCCGGTGACCGGCAAGGAAGAGGATGCCGTCGATCAGCTCGCAACCGTCATCCTGGTCGAGAGCGGTGAAGATGGAGAAAAGGCTGTGCTCGATGCTTCCATCCAATACCTGTCTGAGTATAAAGCGCAGGGCAAGAATCCTTTTACCAGGACGCAATTCGCCGATGAGCATTCGCTCGATCCGCAGCGATTTTACAACCTGCTCTGCTGGGTCTACGGCCACGACGAAACCAAGTATGCCTACCTGGTGAATAAGGGATACCTGCCGAAAGAGCGCGGCGCGCGTTGCGCTGACGAGTATGAAAAGATTAGCAAGAGCTGGGGCCGCTTGCTTGAACCCTACCTGAAGGATTAAGCGTCATCAGCCGAGTAAAGAAAAAACAGCGCGGAGCCTCACACGTGTGAGGCTCCGCGCTGTCTAGCGCAAGGATGAATGGTGGCGCTGCCGGCGCAAGGCCGCAGGCGTTAGTTCTCCTGCTTGTCGGCAGGCTTGCCCGAGCGCTGCTTTTCGCGCTCGACCATCATTCTCATCTTCGGCGCAACGCTCTCTTTGATCGTGTAATCCGACGGCACTTCAAAGAGCGAGTGCGCCGGCTCTGCGCGGTTGATGTTGGTCAGCCGATAAATCGTTTCGCCCATGCGCGGGTCGCTTTGGCGGGTCATCACCGTCACCTTGAGATCGGGCGAGTACCAGCTCTCGGAAACAATCGAGATGGGCTGCTCGTTGCCGATCTCGCCTGCCGGGATGGTAATGGTCGCGCGCCGGCCCTCGGCTTCGACACCTTCGATCATCTGTTTGCCCAGTTGCTCGATCTTCGGCGCGCGGACTTTGGTATTGAACGTGCCGACATCACCTACGATGTTATCGGTCAGGAGGTCGCCGTTGGCGGCGTGGACTTCGATGTGCCTCTTCACCGCCCCATCGGCCATCGGCTCAGTGGCCAGCACCGGCGCGGATTGAACCGTCACCACGTCTTTGCCGTTCAAGGACTTGGTGAAGGTGAAGGTCATCTTGCGCGCCGTCTTCGAGCGTGGGTCGAGCATGTAATGGGTGCCGCTGATGGGGTCACTGATACTGATGACCTGCGACGGCTCGCCCATAGCGGTGGCGTACGGAGCGATATCGCCGATGCTCTGATCACGGCGCGTGCGGCCTTCGCCGTCGCGGTAAACGCTGGCCGTCGTGCGGCGGACGATGCGGTTGCCATCCGAGAGCGTCTGGATAGATTCGCTCACTGCCTGCGCCGAATACGGCGCGCCCTTGATGGCATGGTCGCCGTTCAGCATCTCTGAAGAGACGAAAAGCGAGGTGTCGGAATCGCCGAACCAGACGCGCCCGCCGGGGCCGCCGTCCTGGCCGTCAAACATGAACTGGCTGCCGTGCTGTATGAGCACATCGCGATCCAGCTTGCCGGCCTTGGCCGCTTTTTCCGACTGCTTATCCGATTGTTTGTCCAATTGTTTGTCCTGGGCCGAAACGACCGCGCCGGTCGCCACCAGCGCCAGCAGCATCGATACCACCATCCATCGTCTGTAAGATTTCATACGTTCCTCCGAAGTTTGATTTTAGAGCGGATTTCAATTGAGTTTGCCCTGTAGCGCAATCTAACAGATTGCGTGAGCCAGTGCGCAATCTGTTAGATTGCGCGAGCCCAATTGATTACCGCTATAGGTTTCTCGTTCCGGGTTCCTGATCTCTGGCCAGGGCCAGCCAGCAATCACCAACCCGGTTCAGCGCACGAAGCGAATGGCGCGTGCGACGCCGTCGTTGCCGACCAGCACGTCGGCTTTGACCCGCTCGTCGGCGCGCTCGACATTCATCGGCAAGCCGAATGACAGGAGCGCCGAACGTGGCAGCTTGACGCGCACCAGTTGCAGATTGTCGGCATCCAGACCGCGCGCGCCCGACAGCGGAATGAATGACGTGGCGATCTCACTCGCCTGCTCATCGCCACTCGCCGCCTCTGCATTAAGCGCCGGCGGAGTTGTCGGGCTAGCGACGCCGGCGGGCTTCTGAGCCACTGCTTGCGGCGTCGCCCTATGCGCAGGCCGCTTGTGATGCGGCGTCGCAACGGCTTGCACCGGCGGTGCCGAAGGTTGATTAGCGGGCTGTGGCACGGCAGGCGCAACCGGCGACGGCGTTGTTTCTTGTGGTGTCGCCGGTTGGCGCTCGGCTATGGGCTGCGGCTTGTCGCGTTCGACAAAGCGCACGGCGGCAAACGCTGCCAGCGCGATGAGGATCGCCGCCGCTGCTGCCCATGCGAGCCTGCGGCGCGCAGATTTGGTCGCGGGCGCAAGCTGGTTCGCAGCGCGAAATGCGGCGAGCAGTTGCGCTTCGGCGCGTGCAGGCATCTGCTCATGGTCGAAGGTCCCAGCCAGTGCGCTCAGCCCCGCGCTCAGCCGCTGCTCGTCTTCGAGACGCGCGGCGCATCGCCGACAGCCGGCGGCGTGCGCCAGGGCGCGGTCGCGTGCGTCGGCATCCATCATCTGGCCGCGCGCCAGATCGGTCACTCTCGTTTCAAAGTCATTGCAGTTCATGCGAAACACCCCGTCGGGTTGACGGCCTGCGAAGCCGTCTCGTCCTGTGCGCCGCGCAGCTTGTCAATCAACATCAGCCGTGCGCGGTGCAGCCGCGAGCGTACCGTGCCGATAGCGCAACCGATAACTTCCGCCGCTTCCGCGTAGCTCATCTCGTGCAGGTCGCATAGCACGACGGCTTCGCGATAATGCGCCGGCAGCGCCAGCACCGCGGCGCGCACCCGCTCGATCATCTCGCCGCGCGTCAGCTCGCTGAGCGGGTCGCCTTCAGCAGTCAAGGCCATGTTGGGCGGGTTCTCGTCGTCGGTTTCGCCCATCTGAATGAAAGAGCGCTCGCGTGCCAGGCGGCGCAGCACATGGTTACGCGCAATGCCGAAGAGAAACGCCAGCAGCCGTCCGCGCTCCGGGTCGAAGCGCTGGCCGTCGCGCACCAGCGTCAGAAAGGCTTCCTGGGTCACATCTTCGGCGCCCGACGGCGAGCCGCACATCTGCAAAGCGAAGCGGTAGACGCTCGGCTGCCGCCGGCGGTAGAGCGCCGTGAACGCAGCTTCGTCGCCGGCCAGCGCCAGCCGCAGCAAGTCTTCGTCGTTGAGCGCATCGAGGTTCATCATCGGCAACGGCCAGCCGACGGCTGACATTGAGGATTCGCTTGAGCGACCATAAAAGTTCCAGAACTTGCGGCGGCGACGAAAATCACCTGCCGAACAAATAAGACCGCCGCTTGCAATCATACGGCAAGCGGCGGTCTGCATCACGACTGTTCGGGCAATCGTTGCTTACGGCTTGGTTTCGGTCGAGGTCTTGGCGCTGGCGGTCTTGGCGGGCGCTTTCTTGATCGGCGCTTTGGCGACCGTCGCCGGCCTCGGTTTCCAGAAGGCCGCGTCGGCGTCTTCCCATTCTTTGGGGACGTAGCTCATGCGCGGGCTGAAGGCGTAGATCGTGCTTTCCATCGAGATGTACGCTTCGCTGGCGATCTTGTCCATCTGCTTGCCGCCGTCTTCGCCCATAGCCGCCATCATCGCTTTCTCGACATCGGGGTTTGGGTCCATTTCCTTGAGCGATTTCAGCGGCAGAAAGACGAGATAGGTGCCGGCGGGCGCGCCGCTCATCACCGCGTAAGTCGCCCAGTGGACATCCGCCTTGGCCTTGTCGTAAGCGCTGCTCAGGAGCTTGGCGGCTTCGGCAAACTGCGCCTCGTGGCCGGGCCGTACGCGGAAGGTGATGACATCGAAGTAGCGCATATGGGCGACATCAATGTTCTCGTGATAACTCAGGTTCTCCTGCAAGCGAGCGATCATCAGGCGCTGGTTAGTGCGGAATTGCGCGTCCATTTCGTCGAGGCGGTCATATTCGCCGCTCAACGTCGCGTTCTTGTTGGTGTTACGGCGGTCGGTTTCCATTGCTTCGAGCGACGGGTAGCCGGTCAGGAACCAGGCGTCGCCAACCCCCGACACCGACGAAAGCGCCAGCGAGTATGTGTTCCATTTCGCCTTGCGCATGGCCGCCACGTAGCCGGCTTCGACCTTCTCATGGGCCGCGCCACGTCCAGGCTTCACATCTTCGCGGAAGATGGTCATGACTTTCGGTGGCGGTGGGGGAGTCTGAGCCAGGACTTGCGGCGCCAGGGCGGCAAGCAGGCAGGTAGCAAACAGAAACATCAGGTTTTTTCTCATGGTCTTTTCTCCTATTCTCTGCTGACAGCAAGCTATGCAGACGGGCCGGGCCGTCGGGCTGGCATCGCGGATTTCGAGAAACCCGTGGATCTAATTCGGTGGTGATGAAAAACCGCGGAGCCGTGAAAACGATTCGATGATACCCGGTATTGCACTACGGCGGAGGTATAAGAGTGGATTGCCGTGGCGCGCGGATTATATCACCACCGTCGGCGAAGGCAACCGCTTTCGTGGCGGCGCGAAATCAGAGTTGTGCGGAAGGCGCGGCAAAAATAGAAGCGGCGGGCAATCGCAGCATCGCCCACCGCTCGCCGTCGGGTGGTCTGTGCGCGCTTACTCGGTTTTGTGGATGCTCTCGACGAGCTGGAGGTAAGCGGCGGCGTTCTTTTTCAAGCTTGCCGGCTCGGCAAAGCCCATGACGATGACGAGCCGCTTGGCCGCAAGCAGCGTCACGTCCCAGGCAACCGGCTTGTCGTCTATGGTGCCGTTGCCCGATACCGAATACATCGGCATACCGTTATGCTCGCCTTCCTTGCCTTTATTGGTGACTTTGACGTTATCGATAATCTTGTCGACTTCGCCGGTCATGGCGTCAATGGCGGCCTCGAAGTTGTCTTCGGTAGCGACAAAGAAAACAATGGCCACGCTATTGTCGGGTGAGTGGACGAGCAGGCGGTCGCCTTCAGCGTCTGATGTCCAGCCGGCGGGCAGCGCGAATCGAATGCCGCCTTCCTTGTGAGTCAGTACATGATCCTGCGCCGAAGCGAAAGACGCCAGCATGGTCAAAGCGATGACGAGGCCGAGGGTTTTTGCGAATCGAAAATACATTCCTTCTCCTTGTTGGAAATTGCTTGGTAAGCAAAAAATCGTGGCGCGCGATGCGGGCGCGCCGGGTGATGAGTTTTGGGGGAGAGCGTTATAGCGCCGGCGGCACGGCAGCGAGCGCGCCGCCCGGCGCTTTGAAGTCTCTATTACCGATCACGACTCGTAGACGTGCGTGTTGAAGACTTTGTCATAGAGGCCCTGCTTTTGCTCATCCCACAGCGGCCACAGCCAGAGGATGAAGCAGACGTTGCCGATGAGGCCCTTGACCAGCTCGCGCGCAAAGGCTTTCCAGAAGCCGAGTGGCTGGCCCGACGGGTCGAGCACTTTGATCTTCATCCAGCGCTTGCCGAGCGTCGAGCCGGTCTTGCCGAGCAGATAGATGTTGTAGATGCCGACGGCCAGCACACCGAGAAACAGCAGCCCGTAGCCAAGAAACATCAAGCCGAATACCGCACCGGCTTCGTTGCCGCGGACGTTGCCTTGCGAGTCGGTGTTAGCGGCGGCGATGGCGATGGAGATGCCGAAAACCACCCAGCCGGGGATGGTCGCCACAAAGCCGATCAGCGCATCACAAAACCATGCGCCGAAGCGCTTGCCGATGCTGGCATAAGGCGGCGCCGGCATGGCTCCGTAACCGCCTGGCGGATAACCGCCGGGCTGATAGCTCCCCGGCTGATAGCCGCCGGGCTGCGGGTAACCGGGCGGCGGATAGCCGGGCGGATAATCTGATGGCGGATAACCACCGGGCGGTTGATTCCCTCCGTATGACATAAACGCTTCCTCCTAGATTCCTGAATCGCTGCTTTACATTGATTGCGAATGAGAGAGGCCAATGCAGCAGGCGGATTATACAGAGCGCGGCAGGCTTGCGCAATTCCCTTTTTCAAGCGCGGCGGTCGCGGCGGTCGCTCACGACGCGGCCTGCTTTGATCGTCACCAACGCGTGATTCATGCCGAAAAAGTAGGGAATCTGCCGATAATCGGGAACCTCGAAAACAACCACGTCCGCCTGCTTGCCGATTTCGAGCGAGCCAACGCGCTGGCCGAGGTCGAGCGTGTAAGCCGGGTTGATGGTCGCTGCTGAGATGGCTTCCGCAGGCGTCATGTGCATCTGCGTGCAGGCGATTGAAAGCGCCATCTGCATCGAAGCGGTCGGCGAGCTGCCGGGATTAAAATCTGTCGCGATGGCGACGGCTACGCCGGCTTCGATCATTCGCCGCGCCGGCGCATAGCGCGTCAGCCCAAGATTGAAGACCGCTCCCGGCAGCAACACTGCCGTGACATTTGCAGAGGCAAGCAAACGGATGCCGTTATCATCGATCCATTCCAGGTGGTCGGCGGTCACGGCGCCAAGCTCTGCCGCCAGCCGCCCGCCGCCCGAAAGCGTCAATTGCTCGGCGTGCAGGCGCAGGCCAAGCCCCAGTTGTTTGGCCCGCGATAAGATGTGCCGCGATTCGGCGACCGTGAAGACATGCGATTCGCAGAAGATGTCGGCAAAGCGCGCCAGCCGTTCCGAGGCGACGCGCGGCAGCATCTCGTCCATCAACAGGCGGAGATAATCAGCGCGCCGCGAGCCCTCTGCCGCGCCGCGATACTCGTCAGGAATTTCGTGCGCGCCGAGGAAAGTCGGGACCAGGGTGAGCGGCGTCTCTTGATTCAAGCGGCGGATGACCCGCAGGATTTTTAACTCGTCTTCGAGCGTCAAGCCGTAACCGCTTTTGGCTTCAACGGTCGTCGTACCATGCTCAAGCAACCAGCGGACGCGCGGCAGCGCCATGTCAAAGAGTTCATCTTCGCTTGCGGCGCGCGTCCGTCGCACGGTGGCGCGAATGCCGCCGCCACGCGCGGCGATCTCTTGATAGGTGAGACCGGCGGCGCGCATCTCGTATTCGTCTTCGCGTGTGCCGGCAAAGACCGGATGGGTGTGCGCGTCAACGAAGCCGGGCATGACCACTCGCCCTTCGGCGTCGAGGCGCATGGCGTCGACAGCGGCCAGGGCTTCGACCTCGGAACTGGCTCCCACAGCCACTATGGTGTCGCCGCGAACGAGCAGGGCGGCATCTGTAATGATTGCCGGCTCGCCCAGCTCCGCGCCCAGGCGCGGGCGCTCAGGCCCGGCCATTGTCACCAGTTGCGCGGCGTTGGTAATCAGAAGTTCATTGCTCATCGTTGCAGTTACACGGCGCATTCGCCATGTGTTATAGTCACGACGCGTCCTTCATAGGTCACAATAAAACACCGGCAAAGGCAGATGGAAATGTCCGACACACTGGTAGGCACAGTCAAGGGGCCGGGCGAAAAGCCCAGCGAGTTTGTCTTCATCACCACAGACAACGACCACACGCGCGTCGGCGAGTTCGTCTACTACGTGCGCGATGCGGCCCGCAGCGAGCGCCGCATTCTTGGCAATGTCACCGAGCGACGGCTGGCGCGCTCGCTGCCGGACAGCTTTCTTGCCGATCCCGAAACGCCGCCGGCGGCGGTCGCCGCGATGATCGGCTTTGACGACGACAGCGCCGAGCTGTTCGAGATCGTTGTCTCGTTGATTGGTTACTATGACGACGAGCTGAAAGACTTCGTCAACCCGCGCATCCCGCCAATGCCCGGCCAACCTGTCTACCTTGCGCCCTCTGAATTGTTGGCGCGCGTGTTGTCGCCGAAGCAGCCGGGCGAGCGTGGCGCGGCGCACGTCGGCAGTCTGCTGACCCGCGAAGCCGGCGACGTCCCGGTGGTCCTGTCTGTGAAGGATGTCGTATCGACACATCTGGCGGTGCTGGCTTCGACCGGCGCGGGCAAAAGCTACACGGCGTCTGTGCTGATCGAAGAGCTGATGCGCCCACAGAACCGCTCGGCGGTGCTGATCGTTGACCCGCACGGCGAGTATGATACGTTACAGGAGATCAAAGGCGAAAAGTTTCGCACTCAATTCACCGCCGACGGCTATACGCCGGAGGTTAAGATTCTGCGGCCCGAAAAGGTGAAAGTCAGATTCGACACCTTGGAGTTCGCCGACATCTGCTACCTGCTGCCGGAGATGACCGACAAGATGCGCCACTTTCTCGGCAACGCCTTTCGCACCATGCGCGAGCGCGCCGGCAAGCACGGCCACTACATCTATCAGGACTTGCTCGACGCCGTCGAAGAGCAGCGTTATGGCGACGACGAAGGCAACCGCGCCGGCAACATCAGCACGATTGACGGGCTGACGTGGCGGCTCGAAGGGCGCTTTCGCGGCTACAGCAAGCATCAGATTTTTTCCGACCACGAACATAACCTGCTCACCGAGCTGTTTCAGCCCGGTCAATGTACCGTGCTGCAACTCGTAGACATCGAGCAGAACGAGCAGCAGGTAATCGTCGCGACGCTTTTGCGGCGGGCGATCCTGGGCCGCATGGCGACGCATAAGGGCGAAGTCACCGACCCAACCAACGAGCGATACCTGCCGTTCCCGATGTTCGTTCTGCTCGAAGAAGCGCACCGCTTCGCGCCCGCCGGACAAACGGTCGTGTCTACGAATGTGTTAAAGCAGATTCTTTCCGAAGGGCGCAAATTCGGCGTCGGCGTCGGCCTGATTACTCAGCGACCGGGCAAGCTCGACGCCGATGTGCTGTCGCAATGCATGACGCAGTTCATCATGCGCATCGTCAACCCAATAGATCAGGACACCATTGCTAAAACGGTCGAAGGCGCAGGCCGACGCATGCTTGATGAATTGCCGGCGCTGACCAAGGGGCAGTTGATCGTGTCAGGCGTGGCGATCAATACGCCGGTGATGTGTCAGGTGCGCAAGCGGCTGACGCGCCACGGCGGCGAAACCATCGATGCGCCGCTGGAGTGGGCGCGCTGGCACAGCGAGCAGAGCCGCGCACGCCGCGACGAGGAGCGCGCCGTGCTGGTCAAGCCGCAGCCCAAGAGCGGCGGACGCCTCGGCGGCTTTGATATTTGAGCCGCCCGTTTTCTGGCTGGCGATTGTGTCCATGCCGCTGGATCAATAGGCACAGCGGTAGCTGTAGTATTCGTAGATGTTCGCCCAGCGATTCTTCTGCTTGTGATAAATCTTGTAGGTCGCGCCCTCGAAGTTGGTCGTCATGGTGACGACTTCGCTCATCTTATCGCTATCCAGATCAACGTGATCAACCAGCACTTCGCTCAATAACGCTTCCTGCACATCGTCGAGGCTGGCGCCTTCGGGCAGGTCGCCTTTCGCCGTGCGGGCATAGCGCATCAGGTCTATGTCAAAGCCATCGGCGTCAGGCGCGGCAATGAGAAAGAGATGATGGACGGCTTCATTGCGCGATTGCGTGCGGACGATGAAGCTGGCAATGATCTCCCACTTGCCGTCGCCGTTCAGGTCGGCCGCCGTCATGTTAATCGTCTTCATGTCTTGCACGGCGGCGGCGGCAGCGCCCTTCTGGCGAAAGATGCGCCCGGCCAGATCATTGGCCGCCGTGCGCTCGGCAGGGGTAGGGAAACGGCGCGTTGCGGCGCGCCGGCCCAGCGTTTCTGAGTTTGTCGCCAGCCCCATCACCAGGCCGTTGATGCGTGCGGCGGTCTGCAACTCGACGCTGGCCAGGGCGCGAGCGCAGTCGCTGTCTTTATCAGGCTTGGCCCTGACGGTTGCCGTGCCGGCATCGCCGCCACCGAACAGCAGGCGGTATCTCTGGCCGACGTGATAGTAGCGCGCCGCGAAGGCCGAGAATTGTTCAGACTCGGCAGAGGGCGGCTCAAGGTAACGCCCTTCGATGATGCCGACGAGCGGCTCGATGTGGCTGCCGCCGCGGTCTTGCGCCACGACGAACAGGGTTACGCCGGCGCGCGCCGCTTTGGCTTTTGCCTCAGCCGCCTCGCGCTTCGCTTCCGCCGTTTCGCGCTTCGGCTTTGCAGCGGGCTTCGACTGTGATCTGGCGGCATTGGTGTTCGCGGGCGGCTTGCTCTTGGTCTGCGCGGCAAGGGCGGGGAATGAAAAGATGAATAGCGCAACCGTAAGTATGAAAAGACGGTGTTGGTGGCAGAGATTCATAACGCGTTTTTCCTTCACAAATGAATTTAAAAGACGGTCAACTTTCGGGGCCGCAAGACGACAACAATTTACTACGCGTCCGACCGGCTTGCAAAGTTGAGCCGACGGGTCGGACTCTGGTAGTGCAACAGGGGATTCGCATGGCGTTGATCGGCATCGCGCTGGGATTGGCAGTCGCAAACGAAAAAAAAGTGAAGTGAGAAGAACTTATTGATCTGGTCTGCCGTATGGCCTACAATGAGCGGTGCCGGATTTAGCTTCCGGCAAACTGGCTACGAGGTTAAGGTAGTTCAAATGATTAGACGGTTATCCACAAAATGGCACCCACGCACGGCGAACCAGCCGACGTGTGTCTATACGTCTAATCGGATGCTCGAATCGACGGTCGTCCTGCAAGGGCGCTTTATAGATTTGGGTAGTCTGAACTAATCGTAGCGGGAGCGTCCTCTCGCTCCCGAAATCCCAAGCAATCCACAAAAGCTAGAGATCAAGGAGCGATGGCCGATGGCTGAAGCCGCCATGCTGCGCTCTTTGACAATAAGTTGTCCGTACGCCGGCGTCGCGTAGCGGCAATCGCTCCTGTCTGTAGAACAGGCGTCCCTTTGTGGACTTCGGAGGTTCGAGTCCTCCCGCCGGCATGCTTGGGAGTGAGAGCTAAGGCAGCCAACTGGTCTCCAAAACCAGCAGAACAGGTTCGATTCCTGTCACTCCTGCCTTGTGGAGATGTCGCCTAAAGGTATGGCAGCGGTTTGCTAAGCCGCCGGGTGAAATATCCCGTGGAGGTTCGACTCCTCTCATCTCCGTTCGTGGAAGAGTAGATGCTGGAATGTCAGCTTGTCTTGAAAACAAGTAGCGGTAACCAATCCGTTGTGGGTTCGACTCCGGTCGCCCACACTGCTGCGGACGTGATGCAAGCGGCAGACATCGTCGTTTCAGAGGCGACGTTTTGAGAGTTCGAATCTCTCCGTCCGCACTGCGGGAGCATGATGCAAGTGGTAGACATCCGGCGCTCAAAATGCCGGTCATAAGAGTTCGAATCTCTTTGCTCCCATACGGCTTCGTTGGTCCAGAGGAAAGACGGCGGCTTGCCAGGTCGCAGACATGGGTTCGAGTCCCATACGAAGCTCTTTTCGCGCGCGTAGCCAAAAGGGAAGGCGGCGGTCTGCAAAACCGCTAACGTGTCAGTTCGAGTCTGACCGCGCGCTCTGATGCAGGGGTGGAGCAGGAATCAGGCTCGCCTGGCTCATAACCAGGAAATCACCGGTGCGACTCCGGCCCTGCCACCAATCTTGCGCGAGTGATGCAAGCGGCAGACATCTTCGGCTTAAACCCGAAGTCTTGGGAGTTCGACTCTCCCCTCGCGCATGGTGATCTTTGGCTTTAATGGGGATGAATGCAAAGGGCCGAGCGCCTGGTTTTTCAAACCAGTTTTAGCGAGTTCGAGTCTCGCCATCCCTGCTTGTGCGGGCGTAGCTCAGATGGTCAAGAGCGCCTGATTGTGGATCAGGAGATCGTTGGTTCGACTCCAACCGCCCGTACGTGTTCCGGGAGGGCGAAACTGGCTATCGCGCCTGACTCTGACTCAGGAGATTCAAGGTTCAAATCCTTGTCCCGGAGCCATGCCGATGTAGCTCAAGCAGGCAGAGCACGCGGTTGATAACCGCGCGATGCAGGTTCGAATCCTGACATCGGCATTTCGAGGTGTTGGCCGAGCGGCTTGAGGCGCACGATTGTCTATCGTGAAGAGAGGGGTTCGACTCCCCTACACCTCGCTTTTGCTCCTGTGGTCTAACTGGATTAAGGCACAACCCTTCTAAGGTTGGCGATGCGGGTTCGAGTCCTGCCGGGAGCATTTGGGCCTGAAGCTTTGCTGGCGAAGTGCCGGTCTCTTAAACCGGAAAAGCAGGTTCGATTCCTGTCGGGCTCATCGCGCTCCCGTAGTTTAATTGGATAAAACAGCAGGCTTATACCCTGCAAGCACTAGATTGGTGCGTGATCCGGGTTCGAGTCCCGGCGGGAGTACGGGCCGCAAGCTCATCAGGATGAGTACCCGACTTTTAATCGGGTGGTAGTGGGTTCGACTCCCACGCGGCCCATCGGTCGGCAAGGTGTTGTTGGCGGCATGCGAGTCCTGCAAACTCGATGGATGGGTTCGAGCCCCATACTCTCCACCATTTTTTTGCTGCCGTGGCCGAGCGGATGAGGCGCAGGTTTCCTGAACCTATCCGCGCCAGTTCGAGTCTCGCCGGCAGCTTTATGGTTGGGAAGCTCATCAGGAAGAGCGCTGGTTTGAAGCACCAGAGGCGGTGAGTTCGACCCTCACCCCAACCACTGATGCGGGGTAGCTCAAGCAGGCAGAGCGCCACTCTTTGAAAGTGGAGGTTGCGGAATCGTTGCCCGCCCCCGCAGTCGGAGGTAGATCGCCATGCATCGTTATAAGAAAGTCTGTAAGGCGCACGGCAAGCGGTATTGCTTGAAGTGCCCGCTGCAATTCTAAGTTCCGGGGATATAGCTCAGACGGAGAGAGCGCACCTCTCCGAAAGGTGAGGCCGGGAGTTCGACTCTTCCTATCCCCATTCGCCGATGAAGCACAAGCGGACGTGCAGGGCACTTGTAATGCCCAGGCTGCGGGTTCGAGGCCCGTCATCGGCTCAGGCGAGTGAAGCTCAAGTGGATGAGCGCCAGCCTTCCAAGCTGGACCGAGCGGGTTCGAATCCCGTCGCTCGCTCTTTTGCCCGATTAGCTAAGACGGGAAAGCACCACTCTTACAAAGTGGCCATGCGGGGGTTCGATTCCTCCATCGGGCATTTGCCGATGTAGCTTAAACGGATAAAGCGGCGGCCTCGTAAGTCGCAGAGTGTGAGTTCAATTCTCTCCATCGGCTCCAGGACGTTATGAATCTGCTGACGCGAAAAGTATTGCTGTTGAACGCTTCGTACGAACCGCTGGGGACGATTGCTGTGCCGCGAGCGGTGCGTCTGATCTGGAAGGAGTCAGCCGAGATGGTCGAGGCAGACGGCGACCGCATGCTACGCTCACTGCGCTTTGAATTTCCGCAGCCGTCAGTCATTCGTTTGATCGAATACATCGACGTGCGCGGCAGGCAGCGCAAATCATCAAGCAAGCGCGCGCGGATTCTGGCGCGCGACCATTTCTGCTGCCAGTACTGCGGCAAGCGCGGCGGCATGTTCGAGTTGACTATCGATCACATCCTGCCGGCGTCTCGCGGCGGCTCGACATCTGCCGATAACCTGGTGGCTTCATGCTTTGCGTGCAATCAGCGAAAAGGCGACCGCACGCCGGAAGAGTCGCGCATGCCGCTGCTGAAGAACCCGGCGGCGTTGACTTACGGTATTGACCGTTCGATCCTCTGCCATGAGTCGACATCAAGGCCGGAGTGGAGAAAGTACCTCTTCCTGGAAAGTGCCCGCGCCGATAAAACGGCGTAGCCCGCTGTGCGCCTGGCGCGGGCGATGATCAACCGAGGAACACCGTGAAACCTCTGAAAACTCTGAGACTGAAGATAAGCTAAGTCGAAGCCGTCAGAGGGCAAGCCAAAGAATTTGTTATAGTTACTATAAAAACAATTCGTTTTACAAGCTCCGGGTAGTCGCTTATAACAGTGATTAAGGCTCCTATGGTCAGATGATGCGATAGTCCGCACTCTTGGCCAGCCGGTCTGCCGGCATAATGAAGTGCCAAGCTTCCACATTTGCCGACAACGGTCAGAGAGCCCCGGAGACTTATGTCGAAGACCCTCACCTCGCACTCTTCGTCAGGCCCTGCGGCAGCAACACGCTTCGCGCAACGCCTGGGTGAAGGGTTCACCGAACCGCCATGCTTTCTCGGCATAGATGGCGGCGGCACCAAGACCCACGCCGTCATTACCACTGCTTCATACAAGATCATCGGCGAAGGCTTCAGCGGCGCTTCCAACCCGGTGCGCGTCGGCTTTGATCTGGCGGTCGCGCATGTCAGCGAAACCGTCAAACAAGCCTGTGAGCAGGCCCATCTGGCACCGCAAGACCTCGCCGCCGGCTGCGCCGCCATCGCCGGCATCAGCCACCCGATTCATTATCACACTATGAAGAAAGGACTCGTCCGCCGTCTCGGCATCGATCACCTGGAACTGGTCACCGACGCCCGCGCCGCGCTCGAAGGGGCGCTTGATGGCAAGTCCGGCGTGGTGCTGATTGCCGGCACCGGCTCGATTGCCATGGGCATCAACGACGCGCGCACCGTCGAGCGCTCAGGCGGCTGGGGGCCGACGCTGGGCGACGAAGGCTCAGGCTACGACATTGCGCGGCAGGCGCTGAAAGCCGTCGCCGCGTCGTTCGATGGCCGCGCCCCGCGCACCGTCTTGACCGAGCGCCTCTGCCGCCGTTTTGGCATCATGAGTGCCAAGGATCTGCCGGGCGTCATCTATAATAACGACGCCGAAGAGTCCACCGAGATCGCTTCGCTGGCGCGGCTGGTCGCTGAGGCCGCCGCCGAAGGCGACGCCGTGGCGCGCGCCATTCTGGCGCAGGCCGGTCGCGACCTCGGCGAGCTGGCCGTTTCGGTGATTCGCAAGCTGGGGTTCGAATCACAAACGTTTCGCGTCGCCTACGTTGGCAGCGTTTTTAAGGCCGGCGATTGCGTGCTTGACCCTTTGCGCGCCGCCGTGCGCGAAATAGCGCCGCGCGCCGAAGTCGGGCCGCCGCTGCGCCCGCCCGAGATCGGCGCGGTCAAGCTGGCGCAGGCCGCAGTGGAAAATTAGAGCGGTTCGTAACTCGGGGACCATTCACGGCTCAGGCGATGAGATCGCGCCGCGTAGCGGCGGGTTGAATTTAGCCAGGCGTTTCAACGCCTGGGGTGCGAGCGACAGATCAACGCGCGTCGCGTAGCGACGCCTGAGTCAGCGGGCATTCAATCATCGCTGACGCGACGCGGCGGCAATCGGGCTGGCGCACACAGGCACTGAAGTACCTGCCTAAATTCAACTGCCGCGACGCGGCAATTGCAGCATCACCGTTTTATCATTACCCAGTCGGGCTGAGTTGCTCAGGCGTTTGAAGTCAGGCAGTCTCACGTTTCCTCCATCACTTCCGATAGCGGTTCGTTCGGCAGGCTTGATCGGTATGGGATTCTCGGCGATAGATTACATCGTCCTGCTGCTTTACCTTGTGGGCATCACTGTCTTTGGTATGCGCTTTCGCCGCTCGCAGCGCACCGTCAAAGACTACTTCATCGGTTCAAAGAACACCTCGTGGGTGGTCATCAGCCTGTCGATTGTCGCCACCGAAACCAGCACACTGACGCTGATCGGTGTGCCGGCCCTGGCCTACACCGTCTACGGGCGGCCAGAGCAGGGCGGCAGCCTCGCCTATCTGCAAGTCGTCTTCGGTTACATCATCGCGCGCTTCATCATCAGCTTGCTCTTCATCCCGGCTTATTTCAAAGGCGAATTGCTGACCGCCTACGAGCTGCTCAAGCGACGCTTCGGGCCGCAAACCAAGAATTTCGCCGCATCCCTGTTTTTAATCATGCGGGCGCTCGCCGAAGGCGTGCGCGTCTACGCGGCATCGCTGGTGCTGAGTGCGGTCTTGAGCGTGAGCCTGCCGGGCCTGCCGCGCCTCTGGCTGATTTCAATCTTCATCGTCGGCTTGCTGACGCTGATCTACACCTTCGAAGGCGGCATCGCGGCGGTGATTTGGACGGACTTGATTCAACTGGTGATCTATGTAGCCGGCTCGCTGCTGGCGGCGTATATGCTGCTGCGGCTGATCCCCGGCGGCTGGGACACGGTCGTTGCCGTAGGTCGAGAAGCCAATAAATTTCAGATTTTCTCGTTCTCCTGGGATTTCAAGCTGCCGTTCACGTTCTGGGCCGGCCTGCTCGGCGGCACCTGTTTGACGATGGCTTCGCACGGCACAGATCAACTACTCGTGCAGCGATTGCTCACCTGCCGCGACCAGCGCGACAGCCAGAAGGCGATCATCTTGAGCGGCTTCGTTGTGCTCTTTCAGTTCGCGCTCTTTCTGGTGATCGGCGTGATGCTGTTCGCCTATGCCAGGTATTATCCGCTCAACCCGCAATCGCCGAGCAACGATGACGTCTTCCCGCTGTTTATCGTTGAGCGGTTGCCGCACGGCATATCGGGACTGGTCATCGCGGCGATCTTTGCGGCGGCGATGTCGAACCTGAGCGGCTCGCTCAACTCGCTGGCCTCGACCAGCGTGATCGATTTCTATAAGCCGCTTGCGGGTCGCGGCAAGAGCGATGAGAGCTTGTTGAAGCTGTCGCGGTGGTTCACCGCCGCGTGGGGCATCGTGCTGATCGCCATTGCGGTGCTGGCGAGCGGTTGGGGCTCGGTCTTCACGGTGGGGCTGACGATTGCGTCATTGGTCTATGGCCCGATGCTCGGCGCATTCCTGCTCGGCGTTCTGAGCCGTCGCGCCAATCAGACAGGGGTGATGACGGGCATGGCTGTCTCGCTGGTCTTCATGCTGCTGATTAAACTCTACACAGCGGTGGCATGGACCTGGTATGTGCTGATAGGCACGGCGGTTTGTCTGGCCGTTGGTTACAGCGTCAGCCTGCTTAGCAAGCCTTCGCCGCAGCCAGTGGTTGAGACAGTGAGCAGCGCTGCGAACGATTAATCAATATGATCTGCAATCGAGACAAGATGACGAATGTCCGACGCCGATTCGCTTATTTCATCATTGCAATCCTTGCTGTCTCTTCGCTGTCGCCGTCACTGCTGGCGCAACGTCGCGCCGCGCACCCATCATCAGCGCTCGCTGAAGTCGCGCCCGAAACCGTCGGCATGTCGAGCGAGCGGCTCGCCCGCATTGATGACGCGGTGCGCGCCGCAGTCGAGCGCAAAGAGACGCCGGGCGCGGTCGTCGTGGTCGGGCGGCGTGGCCGCATCGTCTATCGCAAAGCCTTCGGCGACCGCGCCCTTCAGCCGCAGCGCGAAGCCATGACCGTGGATACGATCTTCGATCTTGCATCGCTCACCAAAGTCGTGGCGACGACGACCTCGGTGATGATGCTGGTCGAGCGCGGTCGCTTGAGCCTCGCCGATCCGGTGTCGCTCTACATCCCTGAGTTCGCCGCAAACGGCAAGGAGCGCATCACCATCGAGCAACTGATGACGCACCGCGCCGGGCTGCCGCCCGACAACGAGATAGCCGATTATGTCGGCGTCACGATCAAGCCGCTCGAAGAGATTTACAAGCTGAAGCCTGCATACGAGCCGGGCACGCGCTTCGTCTATTCGGATGTCGGCTTCATCGTCGCCGCCGAGATTGTCCGCCGCGTCTCGGGCAAGCGCATTGATGCGTTCGCTCGCGAAAACATCTTCGCGCCGCTCGGCATGGCGCACACCGCGTATCTGCCGATTGAGCCGGCGAGCGGCGAGCAGCAACACGGCGACACATCGCGGATCGCGCCGACCGAGATGCGCGAGGGGCGCTGGATGCGCGGCGAAGTCCACGACCCGCGCTCCTACGAGATGGGCGGCGTCGCCGGTCACGCCGGCCTGTTTTCAACCGCCGACGATCTGGCCATCTTCTGCCAGATGATCTTGAACAAAGGCGAGCTGAACGGCGTGCGCTTGCTCGCGCCTTACACTGTCGAGCGAATGTTGAGCGCGCACACCTTGCCGACGGCGCAAATGCGCGGCATCGGCTGGGATGTCAACACATCGTTTTCATCCAATCGCGGCGACCTCTTCCCGGTCGGCACCTTCGGCCACACCGGATTCACCGGCACCAGCCTGTGGATGGACCCTGCGAGCGAAACCTTTGTGGTCTTGCTTACGAACCGCGTCCACCCGACCGGCCACGGCGACGTGACGCGGCTGCGCTCGTTCGTCGCCTCCATCGTCGCCGGGGCGATTACCGCGCCGCCTTACGCGCCGGTCTTTGCCTCGCTCGGCTCACCTGTGTCGGTTGTCGAAGCGCCGCGCGCTTCGGTCAATCGAGCGGGGCCGCAGGCCACGCCGCTCCACCCGGTGCTGACCGGCATCGATGTATTGGCGCGCGACGCCTTCAAAGCCCTCGAAGGCCGCCGCGTCGGCTTGATTACCAATCACACAGGGCGCGACCGCGACGGCCACTCGACGATAGACCGGCTGGCGGCGGCGACCAACTTCAAGCTCGTCGCGCTCTTTTCGCCCGAACATGGCTTGCGCGGCATCGAAGACGCGCCGATCAGCAACAGCCACGACGAGAAGACCGGCCTGCCGGTTTATAGCCTGTATGACAACGCCACCAAGCGCCCGACCGACGACATGCTGAAAGGCATAGACACGCTGGTCTTCGACATTCAAGATGTCGGCGCGCGCTTCTACACCTACACGACGACGATGCTCTACGCGATGGAAGAGGCCGCCCGCCGCCAGCTCAAGTTCGTCGTCCTGGATCGTCCAAATCCGATTAACGGCTACGACATCGAAGGCCCTGTGGCCGACGCCGATCTGCTGTCGTTCACCGTGCCCTACCGTCTGCCTGTGCGCCACGGCATGACGATGGGCGAGCTGGCCATGCTCTTTAACGGCGAGCGCAAGATTGGCGCTGACCTGATGATCATCAAGCTGGAAGGCTGGCGGCGGGCCGATTACTATGACGGCACATCGCTTACCTGGGTCAACCTGTCGCCGAACATGCGCAGCCTGACCGAAGCCATGTTGTATCCCGGCATCGGCTTACTTGAGACCACCAATCTTTCGGTCGGGCGCGGCACCGATACGCCTTTCGAGATCATCGGCGCGCCGTGGATCGAGCCGCAGAAATTGAGCGATGCGCTCAACCGCGCAGGGCTTGCCGGAGTGCGCTTTGTGCCCGTAAGATTTAAGCCTAAGTCATCGAAGTTCGCCGGCGAAGAGTGCGGCGGCGTTAACCTCGTCCTCACAGATCGCGCCACGCTGCGACCAGTGATCGTTGGCTTAGAGATCGCTTACCAGTTGAACCGACTCTATTCAGGCACCTGGAAAGTTGACGATTACTTGCGCCTGCTCGCCAATCGCGCGACGCTGGCGGCATTGAAAGAAGGGAAGGCCCCCGCCGACCTGGCCGGCGTCTGGCAAGGCGGGCTGGCGGAGTTTGCTCGCATCAGGCAGAAGTATCTGCTGTATTGAGAAGGCGCGACGCGACAGCGGAGCGAGCGCCGCGCAACGATAACAGAGAAGCGCCCGCCACGAGCGGCGCGCTACGGTAGTTTCGCTTACTAATAAGGAATGGAGGCAACCTATGTCACCGATCATCAGGAAAGCAGTCAGTCTGTTGCTGCTTGTGGGCCTCGCCGTCATGGCGATCCCGGCCCGCGCGCAGGACATCACGGGCAGCATCGTCGGCATTGTCCGCGACGCCAATGGCGCAGCGGTCGCCGGCGCCACCGTGACAATCAGAGAAACGACGAAAAACATCGTCGCCCGCACGCTGTCGACCAACGAGGAAGGCGCTTACTCGGCGCCGCTCTTGCAAGCCGGCAGCTACGCGGTCACCGTCGAAGCCGCGGGCTTCAAGAAATACACCAAGACCGACATTCAGTTGAACGTCAACGACCGCCTGTCGGTTGACGTGGCGCTCGAAGCCGGCGCCATCACCGAAGAGGTGCATGTCGAAGCCAGCGCTACGCAGGTCGAGTTGCAGACGGCAACCGCCGGCAGCCTGGTCTCGAACATCGAGGTGCGCGAGCTGCCGCTCAATAACCGCAACTTCGTGCAACTGGTCACGTTGCTTCCGGGCGTCAGCTCGACGATGACCGACCAGGCTTACATCGGCACGACCAACCCGTTCGGCCAGACTAACACCGTGTCAATCTCGATCAACGGCGGGCGCACCAGCCAGAATAGCTGGACGATTGACGGCGCAGACAACGTTGACCGCGGCTCGAACCTGACGCTGTTGAACTATCCGAGCATTGACGCCATTGCCGAGTTCAAGGTGCTGCGCAATCACTACAGCGCCGAGTATGGGCGCAACGCCAGCGGCCACGTCAACGTCATCACCAAGTCGGGCGGCCATGATTTTCATGGCAACCTCTACGAGTTCTTCCGCAACGACAAGCTGAACGCCAACCCCTACTTCAACAACCTGACGGGCCGCTTCACGACCGACCCGACGGCGCTGGCGCCCGATGTCATCGTTGCGGCGAATGATCCGCGCGCCGGCACGCTGCGCACGCCGCGCCCCATCCTGCGCTACAACAACTTCGGCTACACCATCGGCGGCCCTGTGACCATTCCCGGCTTTTACAACAAGGAGCGGGACAAGACCTTCTTCTTCTTCTCGCAGGAATTCCGCCGCGTCATCACCTACTCGACCTTTAACGCCACGGTGCCGAGCGCTGCCGAGCGCCAGGGCATCTTCTCAGCGCCCATCTGCGTGGCGACCAACGCTGCCGGCACTGCTTGTACGCAGTCGGCGACAACGATCACCAACATCAACCCGGCGGCGCGGGCTTACCTGCAAGACATCTATGCCAACATCCCGCTGCCGAATTCGGGCACCAACACCTTGATCAGCAACGTGCGCAACGTCTTCAATCACCGCCAGGAGCTGGCGCGCGTTGATCACAACTTCAGCAGCAAGGTGACCCTCGCCGTGCGCTACCTGCACGACACCATACCGACTGAAGAGCCGGGCGGATTGTTCACCGGCCTGACGGTGCCCGGCGTGGCGACGACCAAGACCGACTCGCCCGGCTACTCCTGGGTAGCGCGCAGCGTTCAGACCCTGCGCCCGACGCTGCTCAACGAACTGGGCTATGCCTTCTCGTACGGCGCCATCGTCAGCCGACCCATCGGCCTGGCTTTGAGCGAGAACTCGCCGAACGTCACCTCGGCGGTCAAGCTGCCGTTCGCGGTCACGCTCGACCGCATCCCGAGCATCTCGCCGGGATATGCAGGCGTCGCCGGCTTCGGCCCGTATGACGACTTCAACCGCAACCACAACATCTTTGACAATGTCACCTGGATTCACGGCCTGCACACCTTCAAGGTCGGCACCAGCATGAACTTTTACCAGAAGACGGAGAACGCCGGCGGCAACAACGTCGGGTCGTTCGCCTTTGCCACCTCGCCGCGTCCGACCGGTTCTACGGCGACCACCACCCAGCAGGCGTGGGCCAACTTCCTGCTTGGCAATGTCTCGACCTTCGCGCAGGCCGATCAGGACCTGACGCCCGACATTCGCACCCGCCAGTTCGAGTTCTACATCCAGGACGACTTCCGCTGGAAGTCGAACCTGACGCTCAACTTCGGCTTGCGCTATTCGCTTTTCCGCCAGCCGATTGACAAGACGGGCAAGCTGACGAACTTTGATCCGGCGGCCTACGACCCGGCCAAAGCGGTGCAGATCAACCCGACGACCGGCAACATCATTCCGGGCACCGGCGACCCGCTCAACGGCATCGTCATCGCCGGCCAGAACTCGCCATTTGGCGACAAAGTGTCGCCGGAAAGCAACAGCGACTTCGCGCCGGTCTTCGGCTTCGCCTGGGACCCGTACAAGGATGGCAAGACGGCGATTCGCGGCGGCTATGGCATCAGCTATGACGTGACGCTGGTAGGCATTCTTGAGCAGAACATCTTCGGCAACCCGCCTTACGTCAACAATGTGACGATCAGCAACACGGTGCTGAACAACCCGGCCTCGGTGCTGCCGTCGATCTCCGCAGCGCCGAAAGCCATCCGCGGCACACCCAACAACAGTGACATGCCTTACGTCCAGCAGTGGAGCCTCGATGTGCAGCGCGAAGTGACGAAGAACTTCGTCGTCGCGGTCGGCTACTACGGCTCGAAGGGCACGCACCTGCCGGGCATCGTTGACCTCAACGAAGTGCCGCCGGGGGCAGCGGTTGCCGCCGGCATCATCACGGCGGGCACGCAAGTGACCACCGCCCTCACGCCGCGGCTGAATGCCGTGCGCCCTTACAAGGGCTTTTCCTCGATTGGCAGCATCCAGAACTGGTTCAACTCGAACTACAACTCGATGCAGGTGTCGGCGGACAAGACCTTCAGGGAAGGCTCGCTGGTGCGGCTCTCCTACACCTGGTCGAAGGCGCTCACGGACAACCAGACCGACCGCAGCAGCGCACCGCAGAGCCTGTACAACCGCGCCGCCGACTACGGCCCGTCGCAACTCGACCGCCGCCACATCCTATCCATCAACTACGTCTACCAGTTGCCGTTTTTCCGTGATCAGAAGGGCTTCCTCGGTCACGTGCTTGGCGGCTGGGAGCTGTCGGGAATCACCAGCGCCGCCAGCGGCTCGCCGCTGACGGTGACGACGACCGGCACCGATCCCGGAGCCCTCGGCTTCCTCGGCACCAGCCCGTCTTCAGGCCGCCCGGATCAGGTAGCCAACCCGAACCAGACGTCGGCTATCCGCACGCGCTTCCAGTGGTTCAACCCGTTCGCCTTCCAGCTCGTGCCGGCAGGCGTGACGCGGCCCGGCAACGCGCCGCGCGGCGTCGTCATCGGGCCGGGCTACCAGAAGTGGGACATGACGTTGAGCAAGCGCTGGAAGTTCACCGAGAACGTCAACCTGCAATTCCGCGCCGAAGCCTACAACATCTGGAACCATACCAACTTCCTGGGCGTCAGCACGGTCTTTGGCAGCACCACCTTCGGGCAGATCACCAGCACGCGCGACCCGCGGCTGATTCAATTTGCTCTGAAGCTGTACTACTAAAGGAAGGGAGTCAGGAGTCAGAAGTCAGAAGACAGAATGAAGAAGGAAGTCGGCGGCAGTGCGTACACTTTTCGCGCCTTCCACTTTTATTCTGACTCCTGACTTCTGACTCCTGAATACTTACCCGGCCACTTGTCACTATCCGATAGGGCTGGCCTGGATGGCGACGATCAGCCACTCGCCGTCGCGCTCGGCGTAGACGTGTATGGTGCGGTAATGGCGCTGCATCTGCTGGCCTTTGTAGCGCCAGTCGGCGGTGTCAAAGCCGATCAGCACGCCGGTCGCGCCAAAGATGCAGACTTCAAGGTGATCGCGGACGAGCGAAGCGACCCGCAGGTCGCCGGATTCGATATCGGCAATGAACTGCGCTCGGTCGTCGCCGTCAAGGACGTAGCTGAAGATGCAGCCTTCGTCCATCAGGCGGTTGAGGGTTGCGGTATCGCCGCCGACCAGTGCCGCCACCCACTCATCGTTAATGTGCCGCAGTTGTTGCTCCGTCTGGATTGTCGAAGCGGAATTCGTACTTTCGGCCTGGCCTGCCATCGCGCGGCCTCCTTTTCCAACACCTTTAAAAGAGGTTTATTGCAAAGCCCAATATAAGTCAAGCAAACGCCCGGCTCGCGCCGCGACCACCACAGCGATTGTTGGCGGCTAATTCTTTTTCGTAGTCGGCTGGCGAAACGCGCGTTCGACCATGTCGTTCGGATCGGTTATCACCGGCCCATCGCGCCACAGCCAGCGCATCATCTCAGGCATAATCGCGCCGCCGAATTTTTGTCCGTGCAGGTTCATGCCCCAGGTGTAGCTGATGTCGTAGCCCTTCTGCGTGAGCGCCTTCATCAGCCGCACGTTTTGATAAAACCAGTCGAGCTTCTCATCATAGACGCCGTTGCGAAAGCCGCGATTGTCGTTCCGCCCATCACAGAGAAAGACGCGGATCGGCTTCTTCTCGTTCGCCAGCACGCGCTCCGGGTAGACGTGGCCGCCGCGCAGATTCACAAAGCTGCCGACGTTGCTCAACACCTTGCGAAAATAGTTAGGGCGCTCCCAGGCGACCGTGAAGGCCGCGATAGCCCCTGAGCTTGAGCCGCCGATGCCGTGCATTTCAGGGTCTTTTGAAATGTTGTATTCCTTGTACAGCACCGGCAGCAGCTCTTCGGTAATCACCCGCGCATACCTGTCATCGAGCGAGTTGTATTCGGTCGGGCGATTGGTTGTGCGGTCGCCCCATTCCTGCGGCGTCGGCTCGGGCTGTTGCGGCGTGCGTCCAGGGTTGATGAAGACGCCGATCATCACCGGAATCTCGCGCCGGTAGATCAGGTTGTCCATGACGTTCTGGGCGCGCATATCGCCGTTCTCGTCTTTGAAAGCCTGGCCGTCCTGATAAATCATCAAGGCAGCGGGCGATGCCGGGTCGTACTGTGCCGGCACATAGACCCAGTAGGTGTGCTGTGTGCCCGGATAGGCGTTGCTCGGCAGCGTGTACGGCCCGCGAATCTCGCCCTTTGGGACGCCTTCTTGCGGCAACGAATCAGGCCCCAGGCGGTATTGCGAATTCGGGTTCGGCCCCGGCGGCATCGGCTGTTGATTGTTGCTTCTCGCCGGTTGCGGCGCGGCGCCGGTTTGCGCCGGAGCCGCCGGTTGCGTGGAAGATTGAGCATGAGCGATTCCCGCTGCTGCCAGGATAAGACTGATGGCAATGGTTGCCACTCTTCGCATTCGAAAACTCCTCGGGTTTTAAATATGCCGCTAATCAGATCAAGCGGTTTGCCGGGCGCAATGACGCTCGCCCTGCTCCAAGCGATCATAGATGAGTTGGTCGCCCGCAGGCCAATCGAGTTCTTCGATATGGCTCGGTCGGATTAAAGCTTGCGTGATCGGCAAGTCATGCACTGCCGGTAAATTCGCAAATCGCTGTTGATCTTATCCGATGATCTATGCGATACATTGCGGCGCAGAAGTGATTGGCAGCGTCTATGCATTTCGCCAGATAAATTCAACAATCGGGAGCGCCGCGCATGGGGTTTACAGGGATTGACTGGCTCATCGTCATCGTCTATCTGATCGTTTCGGTCGCCGTTGGCTTGATCGGCAAACGTTTCGTCGGCAACGTCTCGCACTTCCTGGTGGCGGGCCGCGAGCTGGGCCTGTACGTCGGCATCGCGACGCTGGCGGCCACAGAGATCGGCACAATCACCTACATGTACAATGGCGAGCTGGGCTACAAATACGGCTTCGCGGCGTTTGCGGCGGCGCTGATATCGGGCCTGGTGATGATCTTCGTCGGGCGCACGGGCTTCGTCATCAGCCGCCTGCGCGAGCTGCGCCTGATGACCGTGCCGGAGTTCTTCGAGGTCAAGTATAGTCGCGGGCTGCGCCTGGTGACCGGAGTGCTCGTAGCCCTCGGCGGCATCCTCAACATGGGCGTCTTCCTCAAGATCGAAGGCGAGTTCCTGACCATCGTGAGCGGCATCCCTTCGCGCTACCTCGTGGCGGCGATGACCGTCATCCTGCTGCTCGAATTGCTCTACACGGTGCTGGGCGGCATGGTTTCCGTCGTCATCACGGACTTCGTTCAATACGTACTGCTGTCGGTCGCGACCATCCTGGTGACGATCTATGCCGTCGCTCACGCCGGCTGGGGCAACATTGTTGATAAGGTGACGGCGACAATGGGCGAGGCCGGCTTCAACCCGATTGCCAATCCGAAATTCGGCCTGACCTTTTTGATCTGGCAAGTGCTGCTCTGGTTTTCAGTGCATACCTGCTGGCAGACGACCGCCATGCGCATGTTTGCGACGCGCAGCGCCGAAACCTCGAAGCGAGTAATGACCTGGACAGGTTTTATCTTCCTCGGTCGCGGCATGCTGCCGATGCTCTGGGGCATTGCCGCGTTGACGATGTTCGGCACCGGCGCAACCGATCACGGCGTGCCGGCGCCGGTGGTTGATGGTCAGACGCTCGCGCCGATTGATGCGATGCCGGCGATGCTGGCGACCATTCTGCGTCCGGGAGTAAAAGGACTGGTGGTTGCCGGCATGCTGGCGGCGACCATGTCTGTAAATAGCTCTTACCTGCTGGGCTGGAGCGCGGTCATTTCGCAAGACATCATTCTGCCGCTGCGCCGCGTGCTCAAGAAGCCGCCGCTCGATTCGCGCGCCCAGATTCTCGTCAACCGCATCAGCAATCTCTTCGTCAGCCTATTCCTGATGTTCTGGGGTTTGTACTACACGCCGCCCGGCGCGGTCTATCTCTACCTGAACATCACGGGGACGATCTTTCTGGCGGGCGCTTTCGTCTGTGTAGTCGGCGGGCTCTACTGGCGACGCGCCAACACCACGGGCGGTTATCTGGCGATGATTGCAGGCGCAACGGGCGCGATCATCCCGTTCTTTTTTCTCCACTGGAGCGAGAACGTCACCGGCTTTGCGGCCTTCGGATTGGCAGCGCTTGGCCTGGTGGTCGGGTCGCTCGTCGGGCGGCCCTCGACCGCGCCGCAGGCCGTACAGGAGGCGAAATGAAATACTGGCAGATGTTCTGGACAATCAGCTTGATTGTGGCCGGCATCTCTTTCGCGTTCATCACGGTGGTCGTGACCATCCGGGGATATAAAGACCTGCGCGAGATGTTCGGGCGGTTAAGCCGACGCCGCGACAGTAATTCCGAATGATCGGCGGCTCAATCTAGCGCAAGGCGGTTAGCTTGCGCTACATCAATCGTCTATGGAAGATCGCACACCCGAAGAGGCCGACAAGTTCATCGCGATGGTGACGGCGCGGGCCGAGACCGATTTGCGCTTGAGCGATTTTGCGCCGCGCTCGATGCTGGTCACAGATGAGCATGAAATTGCCCGTCCGCGCTTTCCGGTGATCGATTATCACAACCACCTCGACGCGCAGGAGCCGCGTACCGTGTTAGAGATCATGGACGAATGTGGCATTGAGCGTCTGGTCAACATCACGATGCGTGTGGAAGATGAAGCGCTGGCGGTGATGGAGCGCTTTCAGCGCGCCGCGCCCGACCGCTTTGCGACGATTGCGTGGATGGACTGGCGCGACTTACACGAGCCAGGATTCTTTACGCGCTCAGCAGAGCGGCTCGAACGGCTGGTCGAGCACGGCGCTTGTGGAATCAAAATCTGGAAAGACCTGGGACTGACGCTGCGCGAGGCGAACGGCGAATTGCTGCCTGTAGACGATGAGCGGCTCGCGCCGCTGTTTGAAAAGGCCGCCGAGCTGCGCGTGCCGGTGATGTTTCACATCGCCGACCCCGACGCGTTCTTTCTGCCCATTGACCGCTTCAACGAGCGTTACGAAGAGTTGGCGGCGCATCCAGACTGGAGCTTTTACGGCGCGCGGTACTCGAAAGATGAGCTGCTACGGCAACGCGACCGCGTCTTTGCGCGTCACCCGAAGACGACCTTCGTGGCGGCGCACGTCGCCGAGCGGCCCGAACATCTGGCGTATGTCATTCGTCTGCTTGCGGCACATGAAAATCTTTATGTAGACATCGCGGCGCGGACGGCGGAGCTTGGCCGCCAGCCTTATGCGGCACGCGAGTTTTTTCTGAAGCACGCCCGCCGCATTCTCTTCGGCACCGACCTGATTCCGGAAGTCGAGATGTATCGGCTACATTACCGCTTTCTCGAAACCACGGATGAGTATTTTGATTACCCATCGCACGCTTCGCGGCAGGGGCGCTGGAAGATTTACGGCCTGCACCTGCCGGATGAAGTGTTGCGGCTGGTCTATCGCGAGAATGCATTGCGGCTACTGCCGCGAGCGTGATTGACTGGGGCTCGGCGATTTGAAATTCAGAGGGGTGAAGACTATGAGCGGGGAAGAGAAGAAGCTATCGCGCCGCGACTTGCTGAAAAGCGCGAGTATGGCCGGCGCGGCGTTGGGCCTGACGAGCTATGGGCCGGGCAATGAACGAGAGGCGATTGCCGGTGATGCGACAACGCCAGAGCCGCAGGCCCGTTACGACACGATGATCGGCGTGCGGTTCGAGCCGCGCGACATCGTGAGGCTCGCCATCGTCGGCGTCGGTCTGCGCGGCACCAGCGTTCTCGGAGAATTTCTCAACATCGACAATGTCCGAATCACAGCCGTCTGTGACACCGTCAAAGAGAAGTGCCAGCGCGCCGCAAAGATGATCGAAGCCAAAGGCCAGAAGTCGCCGGCCATTTATGCTAACGGCGACCATGACTTTGAAAACCTCTGCAAGCGCGACGACATCGATTTCGTCTACACCGCGACGCCCTGGGAATGGCACGTCCCTGTGATGCTCGCCGCCTTGAGCAATGGTAAGCACAGCGGCACGGAAGTCCCCGCCGCTTACACCGTCGAAGATTGCTGGCGACTGGTCGAGGCGTCAGAGAAGAACCGCCGCCACTGCATGATCATGGAGAATTGTTGTTACGGCTACACGGAGATGATGGTGCTGAACATGGTGCGCGCCGGCCTGTTCGGCGAGGTGGTTCACGGCGAGTGTGCTTACAATCACGACCTGCGCGAGATTCTATTCGAAGATAAGGACGAAGGCTTATGGCGGCGAGCGCATCATACGCGGCGCGACGCCAACCTCTACCCGACGCATGGCCTCGGTCCGGTCGCTAACTACATGAACATCAATCGCGGTGACCGCTTCGATTATCTGGTGTCGATGAGTTCGGCGCATCTCGGATTGGAAGCCTACCGCAAAGATCATGTGCCGGCAGGCGACCCGAAGTGGAAAGAGGTCTACCGCTGCGGTGATTACAACACCAGCCTGATCAAGACTGCCAGAGGGCGCACCATCATGCTGCAACACAACGTCAGCACGCCGCGCCCTTACGACCGCATCAACCTGATTCAAGGCACGAAGGGCATCTTCCGCGACTACCCGCCGCGCCTTTTCTTTGACGGTCAGGGCGAGGGCCACAACTGGGCGACGCTCGACAAGTATCAGGCGCAACACGAGCCGCCGCTCTGGAAGAAAGAAGGCGAGATGGCGCGCAAGACCGGCGGCCACGGCGGTATGGATTACATCATGTGTTACCGGCTAACGGAATGTATGCGTCAGGGTTTAGCGCCGGACATGGATGTGTATGACGCCGCCTCGTGGAGCGTCCCCGGCCCGCTCAGCGAGATGTCTGTGGCGCGCGGCAGTGTGCCGGTGAAGTTTCCCGACTTTACGCGCGGTCGCTGGGAGCGTGCGCGTTAATCATCCTAACGCCTGCGTTCAGCGGGGCCGCTTGAAGTACTCCGATAAGCCACGCGAAATTTGCTGCGCGGCCTCCGCTGCAACGCCTTGTTAGACGCACCTGACTCGCAGCCAAATCTATTTGACGCCTTACCGGGTTCAGCTTTCAGGCAGCAACTTCGACGTAGTTCACCTTGCTGGATGGCTCTGGTATCGGCAGGCCATCCTCTCGTAGCCCCCGAAGATGAAACTCAATAGCCTCACGAATCTGTTCTTCGGTCTCTTCTATCGTCTGCCCAGTTGTCACGCAGCCTGGCAGGTCAGGAACATAGGCCGCATAGTTATTCTCTGCTTTCTCGATGACGATAGCGTAGCGCATGCTTTAATCCCCCGACTTCTTCAGTCCAGCTTGTTTCAATATACTATTCAAGGTTCCAGGTGGAAGGTCATCATTTGGCTTACCTGGTACAGTTACACGTCCTGGCTTGGTCGCGTGCTTGTACTAACGGTGACTGCCTTCGGTCGCGACCAAGTACCAGCGATCATCATTAAGCAATTTTAACACATCGCGCACCTTCATTTCTGAACGATAATTTGACGCATCGCCGTAGTCAACGCGCCTGTGCGGCATCCCGATTGTGCATGCTGCACACTGACGACATAGCCGCGCCTGCTGAAGCACTGCCGCGAAGCGGCGGCGCGGCGGGCGGCCACATCGAAACATGCGCCAGCGAGTAGCGCAACGACCACGCAACGAAGCAAGTGACGGCATACGCCAGCGAGCTGCGCCACCGCACAACCAACTCGTGGTTGTGCGCTTGCCTGCGAAGTGGGCTCGTAGGCGCTGACGAACAATTACGTCTCTGTCGAGCAAGGATGTCTAACGCTCGCGTTCAGCGGGGCCGTGAGCGGCATTTCGGGAACTATGTGAACTTCGCGGCACGGCCTCCGCCGCAACGGCTTGTTAGACCTGCCTTAGTTGGCTATACCGGTATCTCAGCTTCATAGCTATATAACCTGTAGCCAAGCTTATCACCTCGTAGATGATGCATAAGATCATCACTGGCCCGGCTGGCATTTGATAGATCAGGTAGAGCAGTAAAGGTGCTATTGAAATTCCAGATAGCCACCATCGCTGACTCTTTTCCAGCAAACCGACCACGATGCCGTTTAATACAGAGGTAGCCGGGAGTAGAAGGAAGATACCCACGGCAGTGATCAGGATGAAGTCGATTTTATCGTTGGCTCCTCTTCCAGCGAAAAGCGAGTATAAGAGCCGATAGCCAGCAAGTGCCAGGATGTAGCTGAGGGTGATGCAGGTTGAAAGCAATATTAGAGTTCTGCGCAATTTACCCCCGCTCTTTGAACCCCCGGTACTCGTTGGCAGGTCTAACGCCCGCGTTCAGCGGGGCCGTGAGCGGCCTCACAAGTCACGATAAGAACTGCGCTTCACGGCCTCCGCTGCAACGCCTTGTTCGGCCACTGTCAGGCTATCACCTTTTCCTTCACCTCTCCTATCCATTTCCCATTTTCCTTCCGATACTCGATTGTCAGACTACCGCCGAAGCCCATCTCCTTAGTTTGCTTCCCCCTGGCTTGGACCACATCCAAAACTACTTCTGCTTGTTCCCCCTTTATCTGAATGCTTCTGAATCTCAGATATAAGAAAAGTGGGCTTGCGTCAGCCCTCTCTTGTATTTGCTGCTGATCGAGCATTGTTAATTCAAGCCCTGGAAACTGAGGCAGCCAGTTCGGATTGAGATTCTCTGATGATATGACAATAGGGGGTCTATCCTTGATCATGTGGTAATCGGGAGCCTCACCTGCGACGATTGCACGTTCCAGAGTGAGCCTGATGATCTCAGCCGTATCTTTGTCGGTTGGCTTGTGGGCAGCAGTCGAGCAGCTAAAGGTAAAAACCAGACACCAGAAGGTGATTCTATAGAGCATCCTCTTCATGGCTTCCTTACTACCGGCGCGCAGGGGCCGAACGCTTAGTTAGCTGGCCTGGACGCGGCGGGATTTGTATTCGGTCCAGAGGCGGCAGACTTTGATGCGGTATTCGACCAGATCGCGGCTGACCCCGAAGCGCCGCGCGATGACGTCAGAGGTCAGACCGGCCAGCACCGCGTGCTTGAGCGGAAAGTAGGGAATCAACGACGCCGCGCCAACCGCATAAGCGACCTCTTCCTGGTTCTTGTCAAAGTTGCGGAAGCGCACGCCCTTGGTGGTCTCCTCTTCGTGCATCAATCGGGTCGGCGAATGGCCGAGCAGAACGTGGCAAATCTCTTCCATCAAGGTCGCCGCCTGGCGCTCGCGTGTGTGATTCGGGTTCAGGAAGACGAGCCGCGAGCCGTCGGGCAGCGGACGGCTGGCACCGCCCGACCACGCCTTGCCGTTATCGCCCAACAGCACACGCCGGCTCTCCATCGATAAGCCCTGCACGTCGCGCAGGCTCATCACGCGAATCTTCACGAAGGGCGCCAGTTTCCAGGGGTCGAGCGGCTGATCCAGAGGGGCGCCGGCGAATTCGCGCACCTTGAGCGCGATGCGCTCATAGACGCGGCGCTTGGCCGTCGGCGGTAGCAGCTCATCTATTGGTTGAGTCGGCTGCGGCTCTTGACTATTCATTCGTCTCAGTCGTCTCGTTTGGCTTCGTAGCGAATTGAGTATAAGCGACGCGGAACAGCTCGGCCAGGGCTTTCGCCATGTCCGGCTTCAGATTGCGGTCGGCCCTGAGGTGGGCTTCGACGATGCTCGGCATGGACTCGGTCGGATAATAGATCACCGGCTCGATGTAGGCCGCGGTGGCGGCTTCGCCGGTCTCGACCAGCGAGCCGCGCATCAGCCGCTCAAGCGGGATGCCCAGCCACGCCGCCAGCCGCGCCAGCGTCGCGCTGTCGGGCACGCCAATGCCATTCTCAATTCGCGAAAGCGTCGAGGCGCTGACACTGATGTTGGTCGCCACCTGTCGCAGCGATAGCTTCTCTTCCAACCTCTTGCGCTTCACGTACTCCCCTAACTCAACAATGTTCAACGCGGGTTCGGTCATCGGATAAGACCCTCCTTACCTATCATACTTATAACATAGCCTGTATCACGGATGCAACATATTATTTTACACTTGAAACAAATTTCGGAACCGTGATACAATGTTTCACGTATGAAACAGAGAAGGGGATAGCCATGAAGAACCAGGAAGAAAAAACGAGCTATCGCATAGAGATGGATGAGTGGGCCGACTGGAGCGCCTGGCAGGGCTACGAGTTCTGGTCGGCGCAGTTAGAAGCGGAGATGGAGTTCCTCTCCGAAGTGCAGGAAGCGATTGGCGCCGCGCCATTGCCGGCGCAGGAAGGCAAAAGCGATGTCCTGCCATTCTGAAGTATGGGAAGACTTTGAGGCGCTGTGGCGGCGGGTGCAGGAGCTGAGTCGCCAGGTGCGCGAGCTGGAAGCGCGGCTCGGGGCCGTTGAATCTGAATCACGGGCCGCCGTTGTCGCCAGCCAGCAACGAGCAAAAGCGATTTACGAAAGCGAGGTCGGAAGATGAGCGCAGCAGTTGAGCAAACCAATCTGGCAATGAATCGCGCCAAGACGATTGCCGCAATGGGCATGGTCGAGCGCGACTACGAAGGCTTTAACGTCACCAGCCCCGGCATCCACAAAGAGACGTTCCGCGTCTGGCGCGACGAAGAGGGCCGCGTGCGCTGTTCCTGCGCCGATTATGAAGGGCGCGTCGAAACGGAGCCGCGCTACCGTTGTGAGCATATTCTGGCGGTGAAGTTTCACCTTGAGCCGCCGGACGAATTCACCGGCGAAGTGACTGCCGAGTCGCAGCCTGAAATTGAAGTCAGTGACGCGGATCACCGCAACGGCGATGGCGGACAGGTGATCGCGATGCCGTTTGCCGAAACCTTGAAAGAGCTGTCACATGCCCTGTCGCCGGAATTGATTCGCCAGCGCGTCGGCTGGACGGACCGCGCGGGCCGCGAGCATGAAGTGGATTACGTCGAGTGGCATGTCGTCGCAGACTTGCTCGACCGCATCTGCCCCGACTGGTCGCACGAGGTGATTTCGATCAAGCAGATCGGCGATTTCGTCGCGGTGACGGCTTCGATCACCATTCAAGGCGTCACCCGCCAGGGCGTCGGCACCGGCTCGGCTTATGACGAGAAGGGAATCAAGAAGGCCGAGCATGATGCGTTGAAGCGCGCCGCGGTCAAATTCGGCATCGCCCGCGAGCTCTATCGCAAGGAAGAAGAGGCGGCATCGCAGAAGAAGCCGAACGCCGCGCTGGCGCAGTCGCAATTCCCGCGCGACCCGGTGGCGAAGACTATGGCCGATCTGGTGACGCCCAAGCAACTCGTAGCGATTCGCGCGATTGCCAACGCGCACGGCATCAACGCCGAGGCGCAGTGCCTTGAACAGTTGAAGTGCCGTCCCGAAGAGTTGTCGCGCAAGGCGGCCAGCACCTTCATCGATTATCTGAAATCGAAGACGCCTGACGAGGTGGAGATCCGCCACGCCGGCTGAAGGTGATGTCGCTATCGCTTTCCTGTGAGCCGTAGGAGGATTAACCATGCAGGAAATATTGTTTAACGAAACCGCGCCGCTGCCGTTTGTGCCGCCGGTCGAAGATCGGCAGCCGAAGCGCGCGACGCGCAAGGACTCAAAGAAGAACCGCATTCTCGAATTGCACCGCGCGGGCACCGCAGACATCGGCGAAATCGCCCGCCAGGTCGGCACGCGTCCGAGCTACGTCGCCGGCGTTTTGCAGAGCGCCGGATTGATTCAAGGCTACTTCGACCTGTACACGACGACGGCGCGCGACCAGAACACCTACAGCCGTTTCTTTCGCAACGTCCTGAGCTTTAAGACGGTCGAAGCGGCGCAGGAATCGGTCGAGCAGATTGCGCGGCTCTACAAGTATTTTGAGCGCATCGGTGACCGCGCCGGCCAGCACCACGCCGAGGTCCTGGCGCTGACGGGTCGCAACCGCGCCCGCTTCAGCGGCAAGAAGGAAGAGTCACGCATCTTCGAGGAGTGGCTGTTCAACCATTGATTGTAAAGTTTCTTACTCTCTGCGAATGAGCGCGGATGGGGGAATGAAATTCGCGCTCATTCGTGGAGACGCTACAGCTTCAAAAGGCGTGCGGCGTTGTCGTATAAAATCTTCTGCCGCACTTCCGGCTTGAATCCTTCCAACGAATCAAAATCCGCAAGCCAGCGCGACGGCGTGATGAACGGGTAATCGCTGCCGAAGAGGATGCGATCCTGCAAGCGCGTGCGCGCTTCGTCCATGATCGCTTTCGGAATGTATTTCGGCGACCAGCCCGATAGATCCATGAAGACGTTCGCTTTGTGAGCGATGATCGCCAGCATCTCTTCGTGCCACGGCCATGCCGGGTGCGCGCCGATGATCGTCAGCTCGGGAAAATCCACGGCAACGTGATCGAGATAGATCGGACGCGTGTAATCCATGCGCACGCCGAGGCCGCCGGGGGTGCCCGCGCCCAGAGCGTTTGTGCCTGTGTGAAAGAGCGCAGGGATTTTCAACTGGGTGATCTTTTTGTAGAGCGGATAAAAGCGCGCGTCGTTCGGATAGAACGCCTGCACGCCGGGATGAAACTTCGCGCCGCTCATCCCTAGCTCGGTGATCGCGCGTTCCATCTCGTCAATCGCCCGCTCGCCTTTCCACGGATCAACGCAGGCGAAGCCGATGAAGCGGCCCGGATAGGCTTTAACGACCTCGGCGACTTCGTCATTCGTCAGCGGCGGCATACCCGTAGCGGTCTCGGCGTCCCAGGCCAGGAGCACGCCGATGATATCGAGTTCTTCGTAGAGACGGGCGACCTCGTCCATCTGGCGCACCGGCACCGCCGTGCGAAAGAAGGTCTCGGCGGCGGCGCGAAACGGTTTGATCGCGCCATCGAGAAAGCTCGCCGTCGGCAGATGCACATGCATGTCAATCGCTTTCGCCATTGCTTGATCCTTTGTCGGAAAATCTAGCGCCATCGTAGCAAATCAATAAAACCGCCACCAAGCCACAATGCTTGACGACTGACGAATGTGCTAGGCTTTTGCTGTGAGTCGCTGCTTGCTCTACCCCATTCCTACGAGGTTAATTCTCATGGCAATCGCAACGATCAATCCCGCGACCGGCGAAACCTTGAAGTCCTTCGAGTCACTGACTGACGCAGATATCGAGCGCAAGCTGCAACTCGCCGCCGACACCTTCCGCGCCCACCGGCGCACGCCGTTTCAAGAACGCCGCGAGAAGATGATGCGCGCCGCCGAGGTGCTTGAATCGGACAAAGGCCGCTTCGCGCGCGTGATGACCATCGAGATGGGCAAACCTATTAAGGCGGCCATCTCTGAGACCGAAAAATGCGCCTGGGTCTGTCGCTACTACGCCGAAAACGCCGAGGCGTTTCTTGCCGATGAAATGGTCGCGACCAACGCGAGCAAAAGTTATATTCATTACCAGCCGCTTGGGCCGGTGCTGGCCGTGATGCCGTGGAATTTTCCCTTCTGGCAGGTCTTTCGCTTTGCCGCGCCGGCCTTGATGGCCGGCAATGTCGGATTGCTCAAGCACGCTTCGAACGTGCCGCAATGCGCGCTGGCCATTGAAGAGATTTTTCGCCGCGCCGGTTTCGTCGAAGGCACATTTCAAACCTTGCTCATCGGCGCGGATCAGGTGGCGCGGCTGCTCGATGACCCGCGAGTCGTGGCGGCGACGTTGACCGGCAGCGAGCCTGCGGGCAGCCGCGTCGCCGAACGTGCCGGCAAGCGCATCAAGAAGACGGTGCTTGAGCTAGGCGGCAGCGACCCGTTTATCGTCATGCCGAGCGCCGACCTTGACGAAGCCGCGACCACCGCCGTCAAGGCGCGCACCATCAACAACGGCCAGTCCTGCATCGCTGCGAAACGTTTCATCGTTCACGAACGGATTGCTGATGAATTCGAGCAGCGCTTCGTCCGCGAAATGGAATCGCTCATAATCGGCGACCCGCTTGATGAAGCGACCGACATCGGGCCGCTGGCGACGGCTGACATTCTCGAAGACCTTAACGCGCAGGTGCGCAAATCGGTCGAAGCCGGCGCACGGATTTTGACCGGCGGCAAGCGGCTGGATCGCCTCGGCAACTTTTACGCGCCGACGGCGCTGGCGGATATCCCTGAAGACGCGCCGGCTTATTACGAAGAACTCTTCGGCCCGGTGGCTTCATTGTTTCAAGCCCGCGACATTGACGAAGCGATTCGCCTGGCCAACACCACAGAGTTCGGCCTCGGCAGCAGTGCCTGGACGAATGATGAAGCCGAGCGGCAGCGGTTTATCGAAGAGATGGAGGCAGGATGTGTCTTCATCAACGGCATGGTGGCGAGCGACCCGCGCCTGCCATTTGGCGGCGTCAAACGTAGCGGCTACGGGCGCGAGTTGAGCGTCTTCGGCATCCGCGAATTCGTCAACATCAAGACCGTGTGGATCAAAGAGAACGAAGCGGCGGGACGCAATCGCAGCAAGACGGAATAGGGGCTAGGGGTTAGGGACTAGGGGCTAGGGACTAGAGAAATGGCATGCTGTATTGCATGAGCCTTACTCTCTTCCCTAGCCCCTAGTCCCTAGCCCCCTGTTTTTCTGTCCGGCGCGGGCGTTGGGCTGGCCCGGCATCGCCTTGCGCGGCAGCTTCTGGTCGCGCATTGCCGTGTTGTAAACGAAGGCGGCGACGATTGTCGCCATCTGTTTCATGTCGTCTTCTTGAATGCGGTCGTACACGTCCATGTTGTAGTGGTGCGTGCGCGAGTCGTATTCAATCGTATCCTGGATGAACTGGAAGCCTGGCAATCCGACCGCGTCAAACGACAGGTGGTCTGTGCCGCCGGTGTTGGCGATTGACAGCGTCGCGATGCTGTTCTCTTTGGTTGTGCCGACCAGGTCTTTGAATGGCGCAAACCATGCGCGGAAGATCGGGCGCACCGCTTCGTTGCCTTGCAGGTAGATGCCGCGAATCTTGCCCGTGCCGTTGTCAATGTTGAAGTAGCCCGCGACCTTGTCCCACTCCGGTTTGAACTCGTACTGCGGCGTGGCATTGCTGCCCGGTTGCGGATTGGTGTCGACGCGCTTGGCAAAATGTTCGCCGGCGTAAGCGCGCGAGCCTAACAGCCCTTCCTCTTCGCCGCTCCACAGCGCAATGCGAATCGTGCGGCGCGGCTTCAGGCCGAGGGTTTGCAGGATGCGCACGGCTTCCATCATGACCGCCGAGCCGGCAGCGTTGTCGGTCGCGCCAGTGCCCGAATGCCACGAATCGAAGTGCGCGCCCAGCATGACCACTTCGTCTTTCAGATCGGTGCCGGGGATTTCGGCGACGACGTTGTGGCTCATCAAGTCTTGATCGAGAAAGCGCGTGTTGATGTTGATCTCAAGCTCGGGCCGCGCGCCGCGCTCGATCATGCGCACCAGCCGGTTGTAATGCTCGGCGGCGACGACGGCCTGCGGCACGACGCCTGTGACGTCTTTGGCCCAGGCGCGCGGGCGGCGGTCAAATGGCGTATCAACCGGCGCGGGAATGTTCACAGCGCTGACGATCATGTTGCCGCCATCGCCGCGTCCTGGCTCCAGCACGACGGCGGCGCCTTCGGCGGCGACGAGCTGCCATTTCTTATTGCTCATCTCCATTGCAGTGCGCTGTTCGGGGGTGAGCTCGAAACGACGGCCCGGCCCGCCGCTGCCCTGCGGCTCGGCGTTAGCGAGCTTCCACAGGTCGCTGTCGCTCAGGCGGTGGCCTTCGGGCTCGAAGTGCGCTTTGACTTCGCGCGGCTTATCGATCAGGACGATGGCGCCTTTCAGCTTGCCCTTGTACTTTTCAAGATCGTCGGCGCTCGCGGCGTTCAGATAGACGACTTCGCCGCGCACCGCGCCGTTGGTCGAAGGCGACCAGGCTTTCGGGTAAGCGATCAGCGGCGCGTAATACGGCTTCACCTGATTAGCGGCAAAGCCTTCCAGCGACCAGCCGCGCCCGAACGGCCCCCAGGCTTCGAGGTGAGCGTTCGCCAGTCCCCACGAGGCGAGCTTATTCTTTGCCCACTCCTGCGCGGCGCGGAGGTTGGGCGAGCCGGTCAGGCGCGCACCCGTCACGTCGGTGATATAGCTGATCGTGTCCATCACCTGCGAGTGCTTTAACCCTTCTTCCCTGATCTTATTGATCGCCGCTTCGTCAAACTTTTCTTGCGGCGGCTGGGCGAGCGCCGCCGTGCCGGTTGTCAGCAAGCTGATGACAAGCAGCAGCGTCATGAATCGATGTTTTTGCATAGCTGTCCTCCTAAGTAGATGCGGTATTCGTGCAATCGTGCGTGCAAGGCTTGGAAGCTTCATGTACTGGCGGGCAATGCCGCCGGTTACTTTTTTCTTTTCAGATCGCGTGTTCGCCGTAAAGGCTCAAGCGTGTTTGAAGGCTTTGCCGTTGATCTTCTTTAGCTGTGCGGTCATGGTCTCGCGCAGCTCGCCGAGGCTGCCGCTCTTCGAGACGAAGGCGTTGGCGCCCACATCCATCGCCTCGCGGTCTTCGCTGCCCATGCCGGAGGCCGAGTAAAAGATGACAGGCGTCTGCCGGTCATCGGCGCGCACCTGACGGCAAAGCTCGACGCCGTCGAGGTCGGGAAGCCAGTTGTCGAGAATAATCAGGTCGAAGCGTTGTTCGAGCAGATGTTTCAAACCTTCGGTGGCAGTCGGCGCGATTGTCGCCCGATAGCCCCATTCGTCGAACAGCAGTGAAAGCATCTTACGCGTGTCTTCATGATCTTCGATCAGAAGCACCGTAGCCGACTCGGTCTCCATCGTCAAACCTCCAGACCTGAGAGAGCCTGGATAATGCTGACATAGCGTTTAGGCTTTATGCAATAGGAATTTGCGCGCCGCGCCATCCCATTAGGGGAAACCCCAAGTGCCCGCCTTTGCCGTGAAGAATGGTCCCGCTGCTTAACGCTCCCAGAAGAATCTGGCGCGCGGCCTGGCTTCGGGATAGACCTCGTCCATGTTGCCTGTGTCGTAGAGCACGCCGTTGATCATCACGAAGCGGATCGTTTCGCTGTTGCGGATATTGTCGAGCGGGTTCTTATCCGTCACCATCAGGTCGGCGAGCTTGCCGGCTTCGAGCGAGCCGGTCTCTTTATCAAGGCCGAGGTACTGCGCGCCGTAGAGGGTGCCGCAGCGGATCGCCTCCATCGGCGTCATGCCGCCCTGCTGCAACATCCACAACTCCCAGTGCGCCCCCAATCCTTGAAGCTGGCCGTGGGCGCCGAGTTGCACATGGCCGCCGGCGCGCAGCACGTCTTTGGCAGACTTCGCCAGCTCGAAGTGGTAAAAGTCGTCTTCGGGCACCATCAGACGGCGGCGGGCGCGCTCGTCAATGACAGCGCGCGGCGTAAAGCGCATCAGGTGCTCGTTCTCCCAGACGTTCGAGTGCTGATACCAGTAGTTCTCGCCCCAGATGCCGCCGTAGCCGACGATCAAAGTCGGCGTGTAGCCCGTCTTACTCTTGGCGAAAAGCTGGATCGCGTCTTTGTAGAGCGGCGCGACCGGCAAGGCATGCTCGATGCCGGTGTGGCCATCGAGTATCTCGGTCATATTGTAAAAGTAAGTCGAGCCGCCTTCGGGCACCACCATCATCTGGAGGTCGCGCGCCGCCTTGATGATCTGCTGCCGCTGGTTGCGGCGCGGCTGGTTGTAGCTTTTCACGCTGAATGCGCCGACCGCCTTCATGCGTTCGAGACTCGCTTTGGCGTCGTCGTAGCCGTTAATGACCGTCTTCTCGACGTTCTCCGCGCCGTAGAGGATATACCCCGTAGAGAAGACGCGCGGCCCGACCATCGCGCCCGCTTTGACCATCTCGGACTGCGCGAAGACCAGTTGCGTCGAGGCCGACGGGTCGTGCGTCGTCGTCACGCCATAGGCGAGGTTGGCGTAATACGGCCACTGGCGTTCGGGCATGATGTCGAGCGTGTTGTAGCCCATGTGCGCGTGTACGTCTACCAGGCCGGGCAGAATGGTCTTGCCGGCCATGTCAATGCGCCGCGCATTGGCCGGAAGGTTGACGTTCGCGCCGATGGCCTTGATGCGGTTGTCTTCGATGAGGATGGTGCCGCGCTCGATGACCTCGTCGCCTTTCATCGTGATGAGGCGGGCGTTCGTCAGCGCCACCAAACCGTGCGGGCGCGCCGTCTCGAACTCGAAGCCGATCTTCACGGCGCGCGGCTCCGGCGCTTTCTCATCTTTGGCCAGCGGGCGCGTGACGTTTTCAAGCGATTGCTCGAAGAAGTTCTCGCCCGCCGTCCACTGCACGCTGCGGCTGTCGCGCGACCACGCGAGCCAATCGCCCGAAGCATTCGATAGCGTCTTTACCGGCACGACGGTTTCGGTCGCCGACAGCTTCAGTAGCTTGCCGGTCTGCGGCAGCGGCGCGACGTAGAGCTTGTGCAGTTCCTTGAACGCCACCCAGCGGCCATCCGGCGACGGGATGAGCTCCGCCGCGTACTTCGATTCGATGTGCTGTTTGTAATCGTCGCCCGTGAGCTTGACGCTGCTCAGATAAGTGGTCGCGCCGCCCGTGGGCACAGGCTTCGACTCCATGAAATGAATGCGCTCGCCGGTCGGGTCAAAGCTCAGGATGGGCATGCGCGCGTTCGAGCCGCGGCTGAAGACGTCAATGACGTAATGGTGCTCGCTGCCGTCCCAGTAATGAATCTCGAAGGTGGATTCGCTCGCCAGGTCTTCCTCGTGGTAAACGCTGCCGCGACCTTTCAGGTACGCGACCTTCGCGCCGTCGGGCGAGAAAACCGGATTCGCGTACTGATCTCCGACGGTCGTGATCTTGCGGGCGTTCGAGCCGTCGGCGTTCGCCACCCAGACCGCGCCCTTGTCGGCGTCCGTCCAGGTAACGTAGGTGATCTTACTGCCGTCGGCGCTGAAACTCGGCGCATATTCGAGAGCCGCCGTGTTAAGCAAGCGGCGCGGCGCGGCATCGCCTTCCTTGACGTAGAGCTTGCCGAGCGCGCTGTAGATGATCCGGTCGTTATTCTTTTTCGCCCAGCGCAGCAGCTTGGCGTTATCGCGGTCGGGCGCGACTGGTTGTGCGAAGCGCACGGCCTCTGTAACTTTCTGCGCGACGTGCGCCGTGAAGGGAATCGGCGTCGCCTGCTTGCGGTTCACGTCAACGCGCACGAACTTGCCTTGCGCGGTGATAATGATGCTCTGACCGTCGGGCGTCCAATTGTAAGCGGGGTAAGTGCCGAAGACCGCCCAGGTCTCCTGCTGGTCGCGCGTCAGGTTGTCGTAGACGGGCCACTCGCGCCCGCTACTGATCTCGCGCAGGTAGAGTGCGGTCTTCAAGCCGTCGCGGCGGATGAACGAGAGATAGCGGCCATCGGGCGAAACCTGCGGGCGGATCGCGCCGCCCGAGCCGCGCACGAAGACCGCGCGTCGCCCGTTGGTCGTGTCGTAACGCTCGATCCAGTAGATCGAATCATAGACGTTCTTGTTGTAATCGAAGGCCGTGCTCTGTACGAAGTAGACGAAGCGGCCTTTGGGGTCAACCGCCGGCTCGCCGCCGTTCGCCGTCCAGTTCGGCTTTTCTGTGAGCTGAACCCCATTGCCGCCGGTGACGTGATACATCCAGATTTCGCCCGCGCCCAACGAACGCTGATCGACGAAGTGCTTGCGCACGACGAGGTACTGACCGTCGGGCGTCCATGCAGGCGAGTTGACCAGCCGGTAAGTCTCTTTCGTTACCTGCCGGCGGTTCTTGCCGTCGCTGTCCATCACCCAGATGTTGTCGCCGCCGTCGCGGTCCGAGGTGAAGGCGATGAGGCGACCATCGGGGCTGAAGCGCGGCTGCGCTTCCCACGACTGGCCACCCGCGAGCAGCTCGGCCTTGCCGCCGGCAATCGGCATTTTGTAGATGTCGCCCAGCAGGTCGAAGACGATCCACTGGCCATCGGGCGACACGTCGCAACTCATCCAGGTGCCTTCGTCGGTGTCGAATTCGACGAGCGTCGAGGGGCCGTGGTCGCCTTCGACGTCCCAGGCTTCGGGCTTCTTTGCCGCGTCTTTCGGCGCGTCAGGCTTCGCCTGCGGTGGTTGAGCTTGAACAGAGAACGCGAATGAAAGAATCAATAGACAGACGGCTATCTTGCGCAACACAGTCTTACCTCACAGGAGTATTGGAGCACATCTTGCGGGATTTCTTTGAAAGAGGAGTATAGCGAAACGACGGCAGGAAATGAAACCACAGATGAACACAGATGAACACGGATAAGAGAAGATTTTCTATCTGTGTTTATCTGTGTTCATCTGTGGTTCCTTATTCGTAGCGCAAGCCGATCAGTGGGTCGAGGCGCGTCGCCCGCCGCGCCGGGATGTAGCAGGCTATCAGTGACACGACCGCGAGCAGCAGCACGATGGCGGCAAAGGTCATCGGGTCGGTGGCTGCTACTCCGAAAAGCAATCCCGATATCAGCCGCGTCAGCAACAGCGCGCCGCCAAGTCCGATGCCGATGCCGACCGTCGTAAGCAGAAGACCTTGCTTGAGCACGAGCATCAGCACCTGGCCGGGCTGTGCGCCGAGCGCCATGCGAATGCCGATCTCGCGCGTCCGCAACGTCACCGAGTAGTTCATCACGCCGAAGATGCCGACTCCTGCGAGCAGCGTCGCCAGCCCCGCGAATAATCCGAGCAGCAGCGTGTTAAAGCGGGCACGGCCCAGTGTGGTAGCCATCACTTGATTCATTGTACGCACGTCAGAGATCGGCTGGTCCGCGTCTATAGCGTGGATCACGTCGCGCACCGCCGCAGTCATCGCCCCCGGATCGTTGTCGGTGCGAATGGCCAGCGTCATAAACGAGTAGGTAAGCTCTGGGAGCGGAAAATAGACCATCGGCTCCGCCGCGTCGGTCAGGCTGTCGTAGCGCGCGTCACCGACGACGCCGATAATTTGCGTCGGGTTCGGCTTCTCGAACATATCAACGGTGATCGTCTTGCCGATGGGGTCTTCGCCAGGGAAGTGCTGCCGCGCCATAGATTCGCTGATGATGACCGTGTGGCGCGACTGGCTGTCTTCAACCTCGCTGAAGTTGCGACCGCGCAGCAAGGGGATATTCATCGCGCCGAAGTAACCAGAATCCGCAACGCGCACGTTGGTCGCGGGTTCTTCGCCCGGCGGCGGGGCGGGCCGACCTTCGATGGTGAAGTCGGTCGTCGTACCCAGCCCTCCATACAACGGCAGGTAGTTCACCATGCCGGCGGCGCGCACGCCGGGCAGCGCCCGTATGCGCTCCATCGCTTGCTGGAAGAAGGTGACGACTTGCGGGTCTTCCTTGTACTTGCGGGCCGGCAGGTTGACGACCATCGTCAAGACGTTGTTGGTGTCGAAGCCCGTGTCAATCTGGCGCAGGCGGGTGAAGCTCTTTATCAGCAATCCGGCGCTCACCAACAGCACGAGCGCCAGCGCGACTTCGGCAATCACCAGCGCACTGCGCAGGCGGCGGCTGCGGGTGCCCTGTCCTTCAGCCCCCTTGCCGCCTTCTTTAAGCGCGTCGTTGAGATTCAGGCGCGTCGCTTCCATCGCCGGCGCCAGGCCGAAGATGATGCCGGTCAAAAGCGAAACCAGCAGCGTCCAGAGCAGCACCGTCAGATTGATGCCGACGCCTTGCAGGTTGACGACGTCGCGCGGGCTGATTGCCACCAGCGCCCCTGTGCCCCACCATGCCAGCCCCAGTCCGAGCAGGCTGCCCATCAAGGCGAGCAGCAGGCTTTCAGTCAACAACTGTCGGACGATGCGCCGGCGACCGGCGCCGAGCGCCGTGCGCACGGCAATCTCTTTCTCGCGCGCCGCGGCTCTGGCGAGCAACAGATTGGCGACGTTGGCGCAGGCGATTAACAATACAAAAGCCACCGCGCCGAGCAAGATTAAGAGAGCGGGCCGGACATTGCCGACAAATTGCTCGCGCAGTGGCACGACTTCCGCGGTGAACCCCTTGTTGTAGCGGTTATCCTGTTCGAGGCGGGCGGCGATGGTCGTCATCTCGGCCTGTGCCTGCGCCATCGTGACGCCGGGCTTCAAGCGCGCCACGGTCGAAAGAAAGCGGCCAAGCAGAGCCGGCCCCTCCTTCGGCATCGCCAGGATCGTCCAGATTTCTGCGGGCTTGCCCGTGCCCGAGCGCTTGCGAATGTGCCACTCAAAATGCGCAGGAAGCACACCGATCACTGTGCAAGGCACGGTGTTGAGCATGATCTTCTGGCCGACGATCTGCGGATCACCGCCGAAGCGCCGCCGCCAGATGCCATAGCCCAGCACCGCGACGTTGGGCGCTTGCTCGCGCCCGTCCTCCTCTGTAAAGCCGCGACCGAGAGCGGGCTCGACGCCTAAGACGCTGAACAGCTCAGGCGTGGCGAGCTGCAATGCGACTTCTTCAGGCTCGCCATTGCCGGTCAGGCTGACCCGCTGATCCGAAAACGCCGCCATGCTTTCGAAGACGGTGTTCTGCTCGCGCCAGCCGAGGAAGTTGGCGCGCGAAGTGGTGTTCTGGTGCCGGCCTTCCGGCGTGACCTCCCACAGCATCACCAGCCGGTCAGCTTCGCGAAAGGGCAGCGGGCGCAAGAGCAGGTCGTTGACCACAGAGAAGATTGCCGTGTTCGCACCGATGCCTAAAGCGAGCGTGATCACGGCGACTGCCGTGAACCCTCTGTGCTTGACCAGCACGCGCGCACCGTAGCGAATGTCTTGCAATAGCGTTTCCATAAAGCCCCCTCCCCTGATCTCGTAAGCCGTGTCTCTGATGACGCCGAGGTTGCCGAAAGCTCTGAGCGCGGCGCGGCGCGCTTCGTCCGGCGCCATGCCGCGCGCGATGTTGGCCTCGACTTCCATCTCGACGTGCAGGCGCATCTCTTCGTCAATGTCGCTGAGCAGCGCCTCGCGCCCGAGCAGCGCGCGCAAACGGGCTGAAAGAATATTGAACCACTTCATCTGCGTCTGCCCTTCAGGTGGCCTGCCGCACTTTGGTGACGGCCAGCACAAGACGATCCCAGCTTGCCTCTTCGGCTTCGAGCTGTTTGCGCCCGGCCCGCGTCAGCTTGTAGAACTTGGCGCGGCGACCAGTCTCGTGCGTGTCCCAGTCGGAAGTGACCCAGCCCTTCTGCTCGATGCGGTAGAGCGCCGGGTAGAGCGAGCCTTGCTCGACGTGGAGCATCTCGCCCGACATCTGACGGATGCGCTGGATGATGCCATAGCCGTGCAGCGGCCCGAGGCTGACAGCTTTCAGGATCAGCATGTCGAGTGTGCCCTGTAACAGGTCGGCCTTCTGTTGTGTCACTCGCCGTTCTCCTCTCCGATTCGTTGATGCCTAGAATGCCAAAGCATCATAGAAAGGGATGCCTAGAATGTCAAGGCTTGGCGGGCGGACGTTCGCCGTGACCTTCGTTTTCGTGTTGCTTGCCTACAGGAAATAGTGTAGACTCGTGTTGCTTATCAACAGGAGACATATGGGACAGGACAAGCACGACATTCTGCCGGGCACCCTCAACCTGATGGTGCTGAAGACGCTCGATAGCCTCGGGCCGCTGCACGGCTATGGCATCGCCCGGCGCATCGAGCAGACCAGCGGCGACCTCTTGCAGCTCAACCAGGGAACGATCTACCCGGCGCTCTTGCAATTGGAGCAGATGGGCTGGATCGCTACTGAGTGGGGCGTTTCAGACAACAACCGCCGGGCGAAGTATTACTCGATCACCCGCGCCGGGCGTAAACAGCTTGCCGAAGAAGAGAAGACCTGGCGGCGGGCGGCGGACATTATCGAACGGTTCCTGGCGCCGTCGGAGGGCTAAGCGATGAACGGACTGCGCATCTTCTTTCACCGTCTGCGGGCGGTGCTATTGACGAGCCGGCTGGAGCGCGAGCTAGACGAAGAGATCAGCGCGCATCTGGAGATGGAAACCGAAGAGAACCTGCGGCGCGGGATGAGTCCCGTCGAAGCGCGCCGCGCCGCCCTGCGCCAGTTCGGCGGCGTCGAGCAGGTAAAAGAGCGCTACCGTGACCGGCGCGGCCTGCCGTTCATTGAAACGACGCTCAAAGACCTGCGATATGCGCGGCGCATGCTGCGAAAAGCGCCGGGGTTTACGGCGGTGGCGGTCGTGACGCTGGCGCTCGGCATCGGCGCGTGTACGGCGATCTTCAGCGCCGTCAATCCGATCCTGTTTCAGCCGCTGCCCTATCCGCAAGCCGACCGCATCGCAATGCTCTGGGACTTCGGCGCCGAAGGCACGCGCCTCTACGTCACCTTCGGCACCTATCGCGAGCTGGCCGAGCGCGGCCATTCGTTTGATGAACTGGCGGTGATGCGGCCCTGGCAGCCGACCTTGACCGGCACGACCGAGCCTGAACGATTCAATGGCCAGCGCGTCAGCGCCGAGTACTTCCGCGCACTCGGCGTAACGCCGGCGATGGGCAGAGACTTCGAGGCGACGGACGATCAACTGAATGGCCCGCGCGTGATCATTCTCGGCGATAAGCTGTGGCGGCGGCGCTTCGGCGGTGATCGCGCAATCGTCGGCCAGCAAGTCACGCTCGACGCCAACCTCTATACCGTCATCGGCGTGATGCCGGCGGCATTCGAGAATCTGCTGACTCCCACGGCGGAAGTCTGGACTCCCTTGCAGTATGACACGACGCTCCGACCTGATAGCCGGGAGTGGGGCCATCACCTGCGCATGGTCGGGCGGCTGCGTCCGGGCGTCGGCATCGAGCAAGCCCGCCAGGAGATTGATTCCATCGCCCAACACCCTGTGCCGGAATTCGCCAGGCCGCCCTACGCCGACCTCAGTAATGGCTTGATGGTGAATTCGCTGCACGACGACCTCACGGGCGGCGTCAAACCGGCCTTGCTCGCCGTGCTTGGCGCGGTTGTGCTGGTGCTGGTGATTGCCTGCGTGAACGTGACCAATCTGCTGCTGGCTCGCGGCGCCCAGCGGCGCGGCGAATTCGCGGTGCGCGTCGCGCTCGGTGCCGGTCGCCAAAGATTGATGCGGCAACTGCTCACAGAGAGCTTGCTGCTTGCCGTGATCGGCGGGGCGCTCGGCATGGTGGTGGCAGTAATGGGCGTACAGGCATTGGTGGCGCTCAGTCCACAGGGGCTGCCGCGCGCTGACGCGATAGGCATCAACGGCAGCGTCTTCGCCTTCGCCTTCGGCATTACTACCGTGATGGGGCTGGTCGTCGGGTTGATTCCGGCGCTGGACGCCTCGCGCAGCGACCTGCACGGCAGCTTGCAGCAAAGCTCAAGGCGCAGCACAGGAGGGCATCAGTTGACGCGCCGTACGCTGGTCGTCGCCGAGGTCGCGCTGGCGCTGGTGCTGCTGGTCGGCGCCGGTCTGCTGTTACGCAGCATGCAACGTCTGTTTGCGATTGCCCCCGGATTCGATACGTCGCACCTGGTCGCCATACAAGTGCAGGCCGCCGGACAGCGCTTCAACGACGAAACCACCAATCTGTTCTTCACGCAGGCGCTGGAAGCAGTGCGCCGGCTTCCCGGTATTACCGAGGCGGCTTTCACCAGCCAGTTGCCGCTGAGCGGCGATCTTGAAGACGGCTATGGCGTGCATTTCGAGTCGAGCCCGACGGGTAGCTCCGAAGCCGATAACGGCGCTTTGCGGTATGCGGTGAGCCCTGGCTACTTCGAGGCTATGGCCATCCCGCTGCGCCGTGGCCGTTTGCTCGACGAGCACGACAACGCCGCGGCGCCGCCAGCGGTGCTGATCAGCGAATCGTTAGCGAAAAGCAAGTTTCTCGATCAAGACCCGATTGGCCAGCGGTTGCGCATCGGCCCGACCACGGGACCGTGGAATACGGTCGTCGGCGTCGTCGGCAACGTGAGACAGACATCGCTTGCGGTCGATCAAACGGATGCGGTCTACATTACAAACGCGCAGTGGCAGCCTTTCGCAGACAGGGCGCGGTGGCTGGTGGTTCGCGCCCGCGGCGATGCGGCGGCGCTCGCGCCCGCCGTCAGAAAAGCCATCTGGTCTGTGGATAAAGATCAGCCGATTGTAAAAGTCGCGACGATGGACGACCTGCTTGCCGCATCGGCAGCCGTGCGCCGTTTCGCGCTGACCCTCTTCGAAGCGTTCGGTCTCGTGGCGCTGGTGCTGGCAGCGACGGGCATCTACGGTGTGCTATCGGGCAGCGTCACCGAGCGCGTGCGCGAGATCGGCGTGCGGCTGGCGCTGGGCGCGACCCGCGGCAACATCCTGGCGCTGGTGATTCGCCAGGGGATGACGATGACCATGCTGGGCATGGTCATCGGAGTGAGCGGAGCGGTGGCCGCCAGCCAGGCGCTGGTGTCGCTGTTGTTCGGCGTCTCGCGTCTCGACCCGCTTACCTACCTCGGCGTCATGGCGCTGCTGGCGAGCGTATCGGCGGTCGCTTGCTGGGTGCCGGCGTGGCGCGCGGCGCGCGTTGACCCGGCGATCACCTTGCGGGCAGAGTAGACGGCCTACAATGCCCGCCGGCATGGAAGAAGAACGTCTCAGCCGGAGACGAACTGTTTGTAATGATTGTAACGTTCGAGAATGAAGGTCACGTAATTGACCGGCTCAAGCCCGCGGCAGAAGCCGAACCGCACCACCGGGTCGGTCGAGTATTGATGCGACGACTTCTGTAGCAGCCAGTGAGGGACATCTTCCCACGACTTCGGGTTGCCGCCGTACTTTTCAGTCAGGCGTTGCGCGTCGTCGCCGTGGCCGGGGCCGCAGTTGTAGGAGGCCAGGATGAACTTCAGCTTCAGCAAAGAATTCCGAGTTACAATTGACTTGCCATTGGGTTTCCGGGAGAATTTTATATCCTCACTATCGGTGGACGCTTGATTTCGTTAATCGAAAGTCGAGGGACCCCCATGCTTACCAACCTTTTCCGCTCGCCTGAACAAATTACCGTAGATCACAAAGCCAATCGGTTATCTTCGACCCGAAGGTTTATGATGACCGTCATCACCTTTGCGCTGACTGTTGGAATGACCCTCTGTCTTTCCACCAGCGCCGCGGCGCAGCATTATCAACAGACCAACCTGGTGTCGGACGTGCCGGGACTTGCTCCGACGACCGACCCGAATCTGGTTAATCCCTGGGGACTGGCCCGCAGCTCAAATAGCCCGTGGTGGGTAGCCGATAATGGCACCGGTGTTTCGACGCTGTATAACGGCTCCGGCGGCATTGTGCCGCTGGTCGTGACGATCCCTGTGCCGCCCGGAGGGACGCCGCCTTCTGCGCCCACCGGCGTCGTCTTCAACGGCGGTTCAGACTTCTTTGGCGACCGCTTCATCTTTGACACCGAAGAGGGAACGATCTCCGGTTGGAGCAGTGGCACCAGCGCCGTTTTGCGGGTGAACCGCAACGGTTCAGCGATCTATAAGGGGATCACCATCGCGCAAATCAATGGCGCCAACTACCTTTATGCCGCCAATTTTTACGCGGGCATGGTCGAAGTCTTTGATAGAAACTATATGCCGGTGACGTTGCCGGTGGGCGCCTTTTCCGACCCGGCGCTGCCGGCAGGGTTCGCCCCCTTCAATGTGCAAGCGGCGGGCGGCATGCTCTTTGTCGCCTACGCCAAACAAGACGCCGACAAAGAGGACGAGGTCGCCGGGCCGGGGTTCGGCTATGTTGATGCCTTTGACTCGGCTGGTAATCTGCTGCTGCGCCTGCAATCCGGCATGTGGATGAATGCGCCGTGGGGAGTGGTGATCCCACCGCCGGGTTTCAGCGGCGGCCCCGCCGTCGGCGGGCCGGGCGGTGCGTTCGGCGTCAGCAACCAAGTGCTGATCGGCCAGTTCGGCAGCGGCCAGATTGCCGTCTTCGATCTGAAGACCGGAAACTTCCACGGCTTTCTGCTCGATACCAGCAACCAGCCGATAACCATTGATGGGCTCTGGGCTCTGGGCTTCGGCAATGGGGGCAGCGCCGGGCCGACAACCACGCTCTATTTCACCGCCGGCATCGACGACGAAGAGCATGGGCTGTTCGGCAAGATCACATCCGTCCCGTAAGCAGGACGTGAACTGTGCCGAGCCGTCTTGACTGCCTGCAAGCAGGTGGCACCGCATCTCGCGTCATCAAAGCGCGAGATGCGGCGCTGTCATTCGTGCGGCGATTCACGAAGATGGCCGTTCAAGGTTGTCTGTCGCGCGAAGACGTTTCAAGCGGGCTGATTTGTGCCGAATCTATCCGAGCAAAACAGAGCGCCGGGCATATCTTCCACAATCTTCTTGACAAACCCCGACGCAATGGCATAAAAGGCAGGGAGAGAGTAGCCCCGAAAACGTAGCGACATCGTTTGTGGCAGGCCGTGCAAGTCCAGGGTTATAATTATTCCTGAGACGATACTCCAGCGTCTTAAAGCTGTGTCGCATCCAGAAGAATCAATCGTTGTTTGCCAACCGAGAATCTCGCCTGTGGTTACCGCCGGTCGTTTGCCGCGCGTGTCGCCGAGGGTAGTTCTCGTCTGGTTTGCGGAGTGATGGACGTGCAAGAACTAAGAACGAATACAAATAATCGCGTACCGCTCAATCCCGATCTGAAAAGCCCCCGCGCGCAGGAATTCGAAACCAAGCTGGCGGGGCTGATCGTCGGTCAGGAGCGCGCCGTGCGCCGCATCTCCGGCCTCTATCAAATTTACCTCGCGGGAATGCAGCACCCTGGCCGCCCCATCGGCACGATGCTGTTTTTGGGGCCGACCGGTTCGGGCAAGACGCGCGTTGTCGAAGCGGCAGCCGAAGTGCTGTTCAATGACAACAACGCCGTCGTCAAGATCGATTGCGCAGAGTTTCAGCACTCGCACGAAATCGCCAAGCTGATCGGCTCGCCTCCAGGCTACCTCGGCCACCGCGAGACTGCGCCGATGCTGACGCAAGAAAACCTCGACAAATACCACACGGACAACGACAAGCTGACCTTTGTGCTGTTTGACGAGATCGAAAAAGCGAGCGACGCGCTCTGGCAGTTGCTCCTGGGCATTCTCGACAAAGCGACGCTGACCTTAGGCGACAACCGCCGCGTAGACTTTTCGCGCTGCATGATCTTTCTGACCTCGAACTTGGGCGCGAAAGAGATGAGCGAATTGATCACCGGCTCGATTGGCTTTGCGCCGGCGCGCGGCAAAGGCATGATCGAAGATGACGTTGATCAGAAGATCTATCGCACCGCTTCGGAGGCCGCCAAGCGCAAGTTCTCGCCCGAATTCATGAACCGCATCGATAAAGTGGTGGTCTTCCGCAGCCTCAAAGCACATCATCTGCGGCAAATTCTTGAGCTTGAGCTGTCGCAGGTGCAGAGCCGCATCATGCGCGGCACCGGCGATAAATTCGTCTTCAACTGCACGGACGAAGCTAAGACCTTTCTGCTCGACGAAGGCATAGACTTCAAGTACGGTGCGCGTCATCTGAAGCGCGCCATCGAGCGCTTCCTGGTCTACCCGATCTCGAATCTGGTGGCGACCAAGCAGGTGGCGACCGGCGACCTCGTGGTCATCGATTTCGACGGCGCCACCGGCAAGCTCGTCTTCACCAAAGAGGAAGGCGGGGCGCTGGTTGATCCGTACCGTGAGCGCTACAAAGAGATGTGGGAATTGGAAGAAGGCGAACGCGCCGCCGAGGCCGCGGCCAGCGATGGCGGGTTGACCACCGCGCCGCTGAAGGCCATCGAAAAGTAATCCGAATAACCAAACGTTTCTGCAAGCGTCAAGCCCGGCAGACGGTGATCTCGCCGGGCTTGTTGCTTGCGGGGCTGATGCATCACTCATGCCGAGACTGCTTGCCGCCGTTGCCTTGATGATCCTGGCCGCGCCCCATGCGCGCGCCGAGACCGTGCGCATGGGGTTGTTCAGCCTGTTTAAGCCGCAGGTCGTCGAAGCGCGGGTGGTTTCGGGCGACGGCGCAACGATTGATCTTAACCGCCTGACCGGCAGTCGCCAGCTCAGCGCCGGCAGCCGCGTGCGCTTGCAACTGGTTGGCGAGCAGTTGCAGGTGACCATAAGCGATGCGCGCGGCGGCACCCGTCAAACTTTCAACGCCGCAGAAGCGCGGCTGCACGCCGGTCCAGAGGCGACGCTGGAGCTAACGCTGCCGGGCAAGCTGCGCCGCACGGTGCGCGGCGACCTATTGATCGCCGCAGGCGACAAGAGTCTGCGCGGCGCGTTGAAGATCATCCTGACGACCGACCGCGAAGCGGCAGTCGCTTCCATCGTCGCCGCCGAGACCGAGGCGCGTGCGCCCGAAGCCTTAAAGGCGCTGGCCATCGTCGTGCGGACTTATATGCTTTCGCATCCGAGCCGGCACACCGCCGACGGCTTTGATTTTTGTGACACGACGCACTGCCAGCTCTATCGCGGCGAGAGCGATCTGGCTGCTGAAGCCGCGCGCCCCGTGGTTTTGAGTGCCGTTGCCGCAACCGCCGGTGAGCATCTGAGCTTTGCGGGCGAGCCGGTTGAAACTTACTTCAGCGCCTCGTGTGGCGGCCTGACGGCGACGCCGCAGATGGTCTGGGGCGGCGTGTGTGCTTATCCTTACCGCCGGCAGCGCTGTGAATGGTGCCGCGCTTCGAGCCATTACCGCTGGGCGCGGCAGATTGACGCGCGAGCCATTATCAACGCGCTGGCGGCGGCTCTTGGCGCGCCGCTTTCACCGGGCACAGAGATCGCGGTTGACGGCGACGACGCCGGCTTTGTGCGCGCCGTGAGCATACGCGACAGCGGGCGCGAGTGGACGATGAGCGGCGACGAATTTCGCCGCGCCACCGGGCGGCGGCTCGGCTGGAACGTGGTCTTGAGCGGCAGCTTCATCGTGACGCGGCGCGGCGCTCAGATGATTTTTCGTGGCCGTGGCTTTGGCAGCCAGGTCGGCTTGTGTCTGGCCGGCGCCGTGGCGCAGGCGCGCAGCGGGCGGCGCTATGAAGAGATACTGCGCTTCTACTTTCCGCAGGCGCAGATTAGCAGCCGCTCGCAAGCTGAATGATGGAATACAATCGCGCAATTGCGATTCGAGATAGACGGACGAATGAACAAACTTCTCTTTAACCTGCTGGGGATCAAACAGAGCTTGCAAACGTTCGGCGAATGGCTGGTGACGCTGGGGCCGCTCGGCCTGTTTGCCATCTCGCTGATCGATTCGGCGGGCTTGCCGCTGCCGGGCGGGCCGGATGCCGTGATGATTCTGTTGAGCGCCAGAAGCCATGCGCTGATGCCGCTTTACGCTGTCGCCGCGAGCCTCGGCTCGACCATCGGCTGCACATTCATGTACTGGGTGGCGCGGCGCGCCGGTATGCTGGCACTCCGCAAGATCGAGCCGGCGCGGCGCGCCCGCATCGAAAACCTGCTCGGGCGCTATGATATGCTGGCCATCATGGCGACAGCGATTCTGCCGCCGCCATTTCCCTTTAAGCCGTTTGTGCTGTCGGCGGGCGTCTTCAAGCTGAAGCTGTCGCGCTTCATCATCGCCGTCTTCGCGGGCCGCCTGGTGCGCTTCTCAATCGAAGGCTTGCTGGCCATCTGGCTTGGTGGCGAGGGAGCGGGTGAACAGATCAAGCGGCATGGCTTGAAAGTCCTGCTGGCGGTTGCCATTGTTGCAACCCTGCTGATTGTCTTCAACATCCTACGATCACGCCGCGCTCGCGGCCTTACGGTTCCAGAGCTTCAGCCGCCAATCGAATAATCGTAGGGCTCATGAATTAGCGGATAAAAAGGAACTTCCGTCCGCCGCAAGGCGTGTGTTAGCATTAGTAACTTTGGGGAGGAGTAACTGGCCCATACATGAGAAACGCAATCGTCTTTATCGCGCTGTCCCTGCTGGTGCTCCCAGGATTCGCGCAATCGCGCAATTGTTTACGCCTCATGTCCGCCGACGAGTTGACGCGCAACGCCACATGGATCGGGCGCGTCCGAGTTCGCAAAACCAGTAAGGCGAACTATCGCGGCTCGTACAATCAGGTGGCGCTGCTGCAACCGGTTGATGTCATCGAAGGCGACTTCACGCTGAAAGAGCTGAACGTCCTGGCGCTCTCGATTGTGCGCTGCGCCGAAGACAGTTACACCAACGAACAGGAGATGCTCGTCTTTCTGGAGCCGGAAGACAGCCTCTTTCGCACCCTCAATTTTCAATACGGCCAGTTCCTGATCGTTAACGACATCGTCAGGGGCTGGCGCGACGCCAACAACCACCCGATAGACAAGCCTTACGCAGAAGTGCGCAAAGAGATTCTTGCCTACATCAATGCCGCGCAGACGCCGAAGTCACAGGAGCCGCCACCGCCGCAGCCCTCTGCCCAGCAACCGCCGCATAAGCCACCGACGTCGTCACAGCCTTGATCGTCTACAGTTCAGGTCAGAATTAATTCACCAGCCCGGCGAGCATGACAGTGAGCAGCAGCAGTCGCTTTAAGCCAAGCTCGCGGCCCGTCGGCTCATACCATTCGCCGAGTGTGTGGCAGTTGCTTGACAGGCCGCCGGCGCCGACCGTGATGGCCGGCAGGCCCATCGAGATGGGGATGTTCGAGTCGGTCGAAGAACAGTCGAGGCGCGGCTCGATGCCTAAGGCGCGCGAGCAGTCAATCGCCGCCTGGACGATGGGCGCGCTCACCGGCGTTTCGCCCGAAGGCCGGTCGCCAATCTGCTCAAGCTCGACGGCCAGCATCGTGCCGCTCATCGCCCGCTGCGCATTCTCTTCGCGCAAGCCTAGCTCGACGACGCGCCGCAAATAAACTTCCAGCTTATCGATCTCTTCGCTCGACACCGAGCGCATGTCAACGATCATGCTGGCGCGCTGCGGAATCGAATTGACCGAGTTGCCGCCTTCGATGATGCCGACGTTGAACGAGGTGCGCGGCGCCATCGGCGCCGGGTAGGCGGCAAAGCGGGCAATCGCGCGGCCCAGCGCATGCACCGGGTTGACGATGCCGAAGTCGCCCCACGAATGGCCGCCCGGCCCTGTGACCGTCACGCGATAGCGACGCGAGCCGAGCGCCCGCGTCGTGATGCGCTCGACCCCCGGCCCATCAATCGAGATGAAGGCTTCAACATCGGCACGAAAGTCGCCCGCCGTGAACAGGTGACGCACGCCGCGCAGGTTGCCTTCGCCTTCTTCACCGACAGTGCCGACGAAATGGATCGTGCCGGTGGTGGCGACCTGTGCCGCTTCGAGCGCTCGCGCCAGCGCGATCAAGCTGACAACGCCTGAGGTGTTATCGCTGATGCCGGGCGCGTAGTAGCGTGAGCCGTCGCGGCGCACGCGCACGTCTGTGCCTTCGGGGAAGACCGTATCAAGGTGCGCGGCGATGACGATGGCAGGCGCGGCGCTGCGGCCCGGTCGCTCGGCGATCACATTGCCTTCGGCGTCTGTGCGCACATGCTTGAGGCCGATCTCTTCAAAGCGGCGCTTGAGATAAGCGGCGCGGGCATGCTCTTTGAATGGCGGTGCCGGAATTTCGCAGATGCGCATCATCTCGTCGTGGGTTTCGCTGTCGCTGGCTTCGATGAAAGCGAAGGCGCGGCGCACCTGCGGCGCGTAGAGCAGAGCCCGCGATTGCGGATTGCGGGTTGCGGATTCTGGAACCCGCGCCGTTGATTCGGGGGTGTCGCTCTTGATGAAATTTTTCACGATGGTCTATTAGAATCCAATCAACCTGTAGTCCGTTGTTAATGGCGCGCTCTCTTAAATCCGCAATCCGCAATCAGATGCTCTGCATAATTTCGTCGGTGGTTAGCACCGAGGCACTCAGTTTGGCGCGACCAAAGAGACGCTCGACGCGCTCTGCGGTCGGCTCGATGCCGTGGCGTTCGAGCCAGAAGATGACATTCGATTTGCCGCTCATTGGGCCGATTTCAATCTCCTGCTCGCGACCAAAGGCGCGCGCCGGCACGCCCGAATAGACGGCATCGGCAAGCCAGTCGTCGCCTTTGCGAAATGCTTTGATGACCGCTGCCGCATGCACACCCGTCGCCGTGCGGAACGCGTCGCGGCCCACGACAGGGTAGCTGACAGGGATCGGCACGCCTGTGGCCGCGCTCGCCGCTTCGCAGTAGCGTGTCAGGTTCGTCAGGTCGTTATCGATGTAGCCCATCAGCTTGAGGTTGACCAGCAATTGATCCATTGGCGTATTGCCGACGCGCTCGCCAATGCCGAGCGCTGTGCCATGCAAGCGGTCGGCGCCCGCTTCAAACGCGGCAAGCGTGTTGATGACGCCGAGGCCGCGATCCTGGTGGCCATGCCAGTCTATCTTGATCTCGAAGTCCGGCCCGACCTCGCGAACGATCTCTTTGACGTAGGCGATCAAGGCGCGCACGCCTTCGGGCGTGGCGTGGCCGACGGTATCGCAGACGCAGATGCGCCGCGCTCCCGCTTCGATGGCTGTGCGATAGAGCGCGCGCACGGTGTCGGGATGCGCCCGCGTCGTGTCTTCGGTCACGTACATCACCGGCAGCCCGTGCGAGGTTGCAAACTTCACCGCCTCTTCGGTCGCCGTCAGCATCATCTCAAGCGACCAGCCTTCGGCGTATTGGCGAATCGGGCTTGAGCCGATGAAGGTGCAGGCTTCGATGGGGATGCCGACCTTCTGCGAGATTTCGACAATGGGAATGATGTCGGCAAGCACTGTGCGAGCGGCACAGTTCGGCTGGATGTCGAGCTTACAGGCGACGATCTCTTCAGCGAGCCGCGTCACGTCGGCGACGGCGCGCGGCCCGGCGCCCGGCAGCCCGATGTCTGCGCTATGAATGCCGAGCGAATCCATCAGGTGGAGCAGGTTGATCTTCTGCTCGATGGGCGGGTCAATCACTGAAGGCGACTGCAAGCCATCGCGCAACGATTCGTCATTCAGCTCGACGCGGCGCGCTGCGGCCTCCTTGCGTCCGACAACGTTCCAATCATAAATCAATTCGTCTTTATTCATACGGCGACTTCCCTTGAGGATTAGAGCAAACCGGCGAATAGAGAGTCAAGCAAGCGCAGAATCGAATCACTTCAGGAAGTGTGTGGAAGGCGGCGGCACCAGAGAAAACGCCGCGAAAGTAGCGAAGCTCACAGAGTCGGAGCCGCTACTTTCGCGGCGGTCGGTTACCATTCAAGCGGCTGCGTCGCGCCGCTGCGCATCGCCCAATCGGTTGGGCTCTCCGAGCGCAGGCCGCGCTGGCGCGCGAAACCTGCGTGGAGGCGCAGCGACACTGCGACGATGCCGCAACTGAGCGTCGCCAACAGTATCAAAGCGAGAATGTTCATCGCTGCGTCTCCTTTCCATTGGCGACTCACCACGCTCCTCGAAGAAGGCGGCTAGTCGCCGTAACTTTCGCGCACCGCGCGCGCCGGTACACGGAAGCGCGCGGCCCACATGGCCAATAACCAGAAGAGGCCCGGGCTCGCCGACAACAGCCCCGACGCGACCATCATCACGCGCGGGCTGAAGTGCGTCAGCAGCCAGCCGGCGACGATGGTCGAGATGGCCATCGTTGCCAGCTCAAGCGAGCGGTCGGTGGTGAAGACCCGACCGCGATAATCGTCCGGGATCACTCGCATCATCATCGTCTCCTGAACGCCGAACTCGGCGCCCAGCACCAGGCGGCTGGCGGCAATCCACAGCGACATCAGCAGCAGCGTCGGCATCCAGCCGCCCATAGCGAACAAGACGCCGTGCAGCAGCAGCGCCCAGCCGATGAAGTGACCGGCGCGCTGTTCGTCGCTCACCCAGGCGGCGATGCGCCGCGATAGCAGCATCCCGAAGAAGACGCCTGCACCGCCCGCCGTAAACAGCATCGCCACGTTCCAGTCGCCGCGGTCACCGCCGCTGAAGACGTGACCGCCGATCTGGTCAAAGAGGAGGCTGTTCATGCCGCCGCCCGTCCCCCAGCCGATGTTCACCAGAATCACGGCGCGCACAAACGGCGTCGCGCGGATGTAGCGCAAGCCTTCGCGCAACTCGGTCAGGAAAGGCTTGCGCCCGGCGGCAACCGGCTGCTCACTACCGGCAATCGGCTCGCTCGCCGCTGCTTCAACAGAGGTGGCGGCCAGCGCTTCCGAGGCCACCGGCGCGACCGCCGCTTTGCGCATGGCCGCAGCCGGTATCGCCGCGATGCAGATGGCTGACGCCACAAACGACAGCGAGTTGACAACGAATGCCACGTTGTAACCGAACTGCGCCGCGGTTACGCCGCCCAATGCCGACCCCAGCGTGAACTGCAAGAAGCGCAGCGAGAACATCAGGACGTTTGCCGACAGCAGTTCGCGCCCGCTCGTCAGGTTCGGGATGGCGGCATTCTTCGCGCCTTCAAAGAACATCGATAGCGAAGCCATCAAGGCGCTGCCGATGATCACCAGCTCCGCCGAGCGCAGCGCTCCCGCCGCGACGTAGAGCATCGCCACCAGAGCGCGCAGCAGGTCTGTAGCAATCAGAATCTGCTTGCGCGAATAGCGGTCAACGAAGACCCCTGCAACCGGCGCCACCAGTAAGAACGGCAGCAGCCGCGCCACCAGCAAGGCGGTCGTCGCCCAGGTTGAGCCCGATATCAGCCGCACCAGTCCGAGTTCGGCGATGAAGGAAAACCATGTGCCTAACTCGCTGATGACCTGACCCATCCAGAGCCTGCGGAAATTGTGATTTCTGCCGAGCAGTTCTCTATAAGTCACCGAATTCATACTAGCCTCCGAGCTTTCGTAGGAAAGCCTCTGTGACAGGTCGCGGGCACGTCGTTCAAACGACTGTCGAGTGAGCGGTTGACCT
>JBJMGU010000119.1:0-5675 GCA_045807765.1 Blastocatellia bacterium | reverse complement strand
TGTGCGAGTGACGAAAGCCGCGAGGCTGGAGAACTTACTGCTGGCATTAGCAATCGTGCTACTGATATTGGCAGTGATAGGGATACGTGCAAATAAGCTCGGCTACGAAGATAAATTCTGCGCCCGAAAAAAGAAGCAGACGGTACTGTCGTGGGTGCAGGTCGCATTGAAATTGCTGAGGGAATCAGCCAAATATCTGAACCTGCTGCTCGATGGTTCTGCTACTGGCTTTTATTTTCGCTGGGCATGACTCAGATGGCAAGGCGCATTGACTCGGCTCACCGTGGCCTCCATAATTATGTGAGTCAGGCTTGTGGCTTACCATAAGCGGCACGCGGACGCGCCGAACTCGCACCTACGAGCAAGGGAGATAAACTAGCATGTCACAGTTGAGCGACAAGTTCGCTTCCGTCGTTTCTGCCGCACAGAATGCCGGCTGTCAGATCACCACCAGCGAAGAGAATGGCAAGTTCGTCATCAATGGCACCTGCCCGACGCAACACAACGTCAACCAGGTGTGGGACGCGCTGAAGTCAATAGACCCTGGCATGAGTGGCAGCGATTTTGCAATCAACCTTACCGCACAGCGCACGGATGTTTTCGGCGAATACGAAGTCAAATCGGGCGATACGCTTTCCGGCATCGCCAAAAACGTCACCGGCGGCAAGCTCACTTATCAGCAAATCTTCGAAGCGAACCGCGACATCCTGAGCGACCCGAACAAGCTTCAGCCCGGGCAGAAGCTCAAAATTCCGAACTTCTCGGACTCGGCGCAGCAATCGCGCTGAGCCCGCTGTTCGTCACGCAACCGAGGCAGCCGTTCGCGCGGCTGCCTTTTGCCTTTGTAGGCTGTTTGTCATCCGCCAGGCGCGCTGATAGACTGGCCTTTAGTGATGACCGGGGACACGCCAGCGCGAATGATCGATACAATCGCCACCGTTGAAACCAACCGCGAGATGTCGCCGGGCTATCGTCTGCTTACGCTGCGCTTTGAGCCGGAGATCGAAGCGCACGCCGGCCAGTTCGCTATGCTGAAAGCGCACGCCGCCTTCGAGCCGCTGCTGCGCCGCGCTCTGGCCGTCTATCGCGCGCCCGACGCGCATCAACTGAGCTTTCTCTATCAGGTGCTAGGCCGCGGCACGCAGGCGCTCGCCGAACTGAGTGCCGGCGGCAAGGTAGATGCGCTGCTGCCGCTCGGCAACGCGTGGCCCATTGCCGAGCGGCACACGTTATCTAAAGCCATCGTCGTTGCCGGCGGCATCGGCTCAGCGTCTGTGTTGATGTTGTGCGAAGGGTTGCGGGCGGTGCAGGTTGAAACGCAAATCTTTTTCGGCGCGGCCAGCCATCGTGTTGCGCTCGGTTGCGGGCTCGAAGACTTTCGCGCTCTCGAATTGCCGCTCACACTGACGACCGACGATGGCAGCCTCGGCGAACGGGGATTCGTCAGTGCGCCGCTTGAACGCCACCTCGCGGCAGGCGGCGGCACAGGCGCGACGATCTATGCCTGCGGCCCGTGGGTGATGATGCGCCGGGTCGCCGAGATCGCTCGCGCCTTCAACGTCCGTTGTCTGGTTTCGCTCGAAGCGCCGATGGGCTGCGGTTTCGGCGTCTGCGTCGGCTGCGTCGTCGCGGTCGAGAGCGCTGCGCCGCTCGGTTATGAATCTTACAAGCGAGTCTGCGTTGACGGCTCGATCTTTCCGGCTGAGCGCATTCGCTGGGAAGTCAACGCCATGACACATTAAGAATTGCGGATTGCGGAATTTGGAGCCTGGGATTTAATTAAACTCAGGAACAAGTTCCGCAATCCGCAATCCGCAATCACCATGCCTGAGCACGATTCGCGATTAGCCGTTGAGATTGCCGGCATACAGTTCAACAACCCCGTGCTGGGCGCGTCGGGAACGTTCGGTTATGGGCTGGAGTTTGCCGGCTTGATCGATCTCAACCGGCTCGGCGGCTTTGCGACCAAGGGGTTGTCTGCGTGCCCGCTTGCCGGCAACCCGCCGCCGCGCATCGTCGAAACCCACGGCGGCATGCTCAACGCCATCGGCCTGCAAAACGTTGGCGCGCGGGCTTTCGTCGAAGAGAAGCTGCCGTTGCTTGCGGCTTACGACACGCGCGTTGTCGCCAATGTCTTCGGCTACTCGGACGACGATTACCTCGAAGCCATTCACATTCTCAACGACGGCGAAGGCGTCCATGCGTACGAGCTGAACATCTCGTGCCCGAATGTCAAAGAAGGCGGTATCGTCATCGGCAACTCGCCGGTTGCGGCGGCACGGCTGACCGAAAAAGCGAAACGCGTGGCCGCCCGCCCGCTGATCGTTAAGCTCTCGCCGAATGTTACCGATATTACACAGCTAGCGCGGGCCATCGCCGAAGCGGGAGCCGATGCGCTGTCGCTGATCAACACGCTGATTGGCATGGCAATAGATGTGAACGCTCGCCGCCCGCGACTGAACTATGGGACGGGGGGATTGTCGGGGCCGGCGATCCGCCCCATCGCCGTCCGTATGGTTTACGAAGTCGCGCGGGTCGTTCGAATTCCGCTGATCGGCATCGGCGGCATTGCTTCAGCGAGCGACGCGCTCGAATTTCTGCTCGCCGGCGCGACCGCCATACAGATCGGCACGGCGAATTACTATGACCCCACTGTCACCATGAAAGTGATTGACGGCCTGGCGGATTACTGCGACCGTCACAACCTGGAAAGCCTCGCGGCCATCGTCGGCTCGATCATCGAGAAGTAACTCCCACCTCTATCAAGCCCTCGCACCAGCAAGTCGCGGCTCAATTCGAGCGGTAGTTGATAAACTGCATGTCGATGCCGAAGTCTTTCTGCTTGAGCATAGTGATGACCTGTTGCAAGGTGTCGCGATCTTTGCCCGAAACGCGCACGAAGTCGCCGTTGATCTGCGCTTGCACTTTGAGCTTGCTGTCTTTGATGACCTTAACGATTTCGCGCGCCTTTTCGATGGGGATGCCCTGTTGCAGGGTGACCATCTGCCGCACTGAGTCTTTGGCCGCCGGCTCGATCTTACCGTAATCGAGCGCCTTGAGCGAAACGTTGCGCCGCACGAGCTTCTGTTGCAGCACGTCGTTGAGCGATTTCAAGGTGAACTCGCTGGCGGTCGCAAGCTGAAGGGTATGCTCTTTCTCGTTCAGCTCGATTGTCGAATGGGTGCCTTTGAAGTCAAAGCGCTGGGTGACTTCTTTCATCGCCTGGTTGACGGCGTTTTTGACTTCCGCCATATCAACTTGCGAGACCACGTCGAAGCTATTTTGCTGTGCCATAATCTTATCGTTGCCTGTGTTGATTCGTCACTCACGTCCCGGCTCTGTCTGCCAGTAATCTACACACTCGACCGCCGCTTCACAACGCCGCGAAGGCGCCGGCCTGTGCCCTGCAACTCTTCCGTCGGTGCCCGTTCATCTGTGGTAGGATAGAAACATCGGAACAAACTGCCCGGATTGGTGTCTAAGTTAGCGACAAGTGAGGTGACGGGTCATCGCCTGAGTTGCTTGGAGCTACTAACGGCGCTCGGCTTCACGGATTCTAGCGATGGCCCTCTCCGGTCAGGTTGAACCTTGAGGAGCGCCGCAAATGTCATCCGGAGATATGGCCGCACTCGAACAAACGACGCTGGCTCGCATGGAGCTGGATTCGAGGTCAGTCGAACAGCCCTTCGAGACCGGCTTAGTGGCGCGCCTGCGCGCCCGCGACCTGACGGCCTTTGATGACCTGGTGCGAATATTTGAGCGCCCGGTCTATGCGCTCTGCTTTCGCCTGCTTGGCGACGCCGAAGAGGCGCGCGATGCGGCGCAAGAGACCTTCCTGAAAGTTTATCGCGGGCTTGGCGGCTTTCGCGCCGAGTCGGGACTGAAGACCTGGATCTATCGCATCGCCATCAACCAGGCGATGAATCAGCAACGCTGGTGGCGGCGGCGGCATCGTGACGAAACCATTTCGCTCGACCTCACACGCGGCGAAAATGAATCGAGCCTCGGCAGCCGTCTTCCCGGCTCCGAACGTTCGCCGGAAGCTCAGGCCATTGCCAATCAGCGTGAGCGGCGTATCCTGAGCGCCCTCGCCGAAATCAAGCAGGAGTATCGCGTCGCTCTGGTGCTGCGCGAGATTGAAGAACTGTCCTACGATGAGATTGCCGAGACCCTGGAAATCTCTATCGGAACGGTCAAGTCACGCATCGCGCGCGGGCGCGAAGAATTGCGCCGCCGCCTGAAAGACTTGATCTGAATAAGGAATGAGAAATGAGAAATGATGAATGATGAATTACTGAAAAAGGGCCGGCCCGCGATAAAGGCTCGCTCCGGCAGTTCATCATTCATCATTCATCGTTCATCATTTTGAAGCGTGGCTATTATGGAATGTAAGAAGTTTGAAACCCTGGCTTCGGCCTACCTGGATCGGCAGCTCACCGCCGCCGAGTCGGGCGACTGCGACGCGCACCTTGCGGCGTGCGGCGACTGCCGCCTGCATCTCACGGAGGTCGAGCAATCGTCCCTGATGTTAAAGGAGCTGCTGTCGCCCGAAACGCCGCGCGAGCTGCACGGCTATGTCATGCGTGAAGTGGCGCTGCGGGTGCGCAAAGAGATCACCGTCACGCAGCGCGCCGTCGGCTGGTTGCAGAAGTTCAATCCGCGGCTGGTCGCTTACAGCGCCGGCTCGGCGATTTCGGCCTTGCTGTTTGCGCTGGTCTTTTCGGGCTTCCGGCCCATCCCTGTGCCGGCGGTCGAGGCCAACGAAACGGCGATGATCTTCCCGGTCGTCAGCGGCTCGGATCGCGAGTATCACAGCTACAACAATCTGCCGCAAGACAAAGACGCAGCGACGGAAGAGCATTATTACCAGTTGCCGCGCGTGCTCGATAACAGCGCGCTGATCAGCTTCAGCCATATCGTTTACAGTAAGCCGGGCAACGAGGCGATGTCAGCGATGGTCGAAGTAGACCCCGACGGGCGAGCGCAGTTGATCGATGTGTTGAACGCGCCCAAAGACCCTTATGTCGTCGAGCAACTCTGGTGGTCGCTGCGCAACCGCACTTTCCAGCCGGCGACTGTCTCAGGCCGCCCGGTGTCGACGCGCATCATCATGTTCGTCGAAAAAGTTGATATTAGCGGATAGAGTTCTTTGTCATTTGTCCTTAGTCATTGGTGATTGTCGGTAAGATGACCTGACACCAACGACCAGCGACAAATGACAAAGGCGCCGCTTTAGCCTTTCCTGCCTCAGAGCGCCGCCGTATTCCACATTACAGAGCGTCAGATCTTAATCGGCAACCGCCCGCGTTGAGCCGCGGCTTTAAGAAGCGTGTTGCCCAAAGGAGCGTGTACGATGTTCAATAAGCTGGTTATCTCGACAAACGAGCGGCGTCGGGGCCGCATCGCTCGATTCTTCTTCGGCACCTCGGCGATCTACGCAATCGTAATCGCCGGTGTGCTTTCGTTATCCGTGATGGTCGCGACCCCCAAACTCGCCGATACAGGCGAGCACATGCTGACGCTGCTCACTCCGCCGCCGCCCGCCCCGCCGCCGCCCGCGCAACGAGACAGCACTCCACCGCCGGTCGCGCCGCGCAACGATCCCACGCAAGTCAGCGACTTCGATATAGTCGTCAACACGCCCGCGCCAACACACAGGCCGACTGCGCCGCCCA
>JBJMGU010000118.1:0-12609 GCA_045807765.1 Blastocatellia bacterium | reverse complement strand
TGTAGTGCGCAGTATCTATGGTGATCATCGACAGGCACTTGCTGACCTTGAACGGCTCTTCCCCATTGTCGGAGCTATCGCCAAGCATTGTCCTGCGTTTTACTACGAATTCCTCAATAGCTATGCCATCGAGTTGGGCGAAGTAGGTCGCCTTGTTGAAGCGCAAAATGTCAGCGCGATTACTCTCGCTTCGCCATTTGCTGCGGTCTATCCCGAATTTGCGCAGACCCGCGACGAACTTGCAGCCAAGCGAACGGCGGCAACGCCTTCGGTCGTCGCCGTGCCGGCTCTGCCTGAAGCCATCCCTTCGCCTCAGGCCGAAACCGAACCGCAGCCGGCCCATAACCGCTCCACAATCGCTCTCAAGCTCGAAAGGCTTTGCTCGCCGACCCGCGCGCTTACACGAAAGAAAACGAAGTCAATAGCCACTGGCATCCGTGTCCGCACGATCCTCGACCAGCTTGCGTATTCGACCTCGCCGCGCAGCCCGCCCGCCTTGCTCTGACCCTTCTTCAAAGTTCAAAGATCAAGAACTGCGACGTGAGCCGCCCTTGGCGGCGATGGCTCACCTTGCTCAACAACGCGCACTGGCGTGATAGGAGTGGTGTGCCCGAAACACGCTATTGTGCGAAAGGAGCGGCATGAGTATAGCAAAGAATACACAGGCCAGGAAAAAAGTTGTGGCCCGAAATGCCAAATTGACTCCGAGGAGGGAAAAAGCTGAAAAGACCCGACCGGGCCTCCAGGCTGAATTCGATGAGAAGTATCCTAATATGGGAGCCGTCCACGAAAGCGAGATCGGCCAGCTCATCTTCACTGTCCCGCTGGCGCAACTGCCTGCTTACGGGGCGCGCTTTCAAGCCGCCGTCCAGGTGCTCGAAGCCGCTCGCCAGCAGCCTTCCCCCAGAACCAAACAGGCTGTCGTCCGCTTGATTGCTAATCTTGAAAAAGAGAGCAGTAATCAGCGCTACCGGCAGATATTGCGAGCGATGGCAGCGGCGGGGCAGAGCGAAAATGGCTTGAATCGGGCGTACTGGACGGCGCTGCGGGTTATGGAAATGACCTTCGAGTGGAGCTTCGAGTATATGTTTGCCTTCGGCCTCTACGAACAACGACTCAAATCATCGAGACAGGCCGATCAGATCACACAGCCGCGAAGCGAGCCGCGCCGCCGCAGGGCATGAAGTCAGAAAGAGCCATTGCCGGCAAACGCAAGTTAAGCGCTTTGCACGGAGGCAAAAGGCAGGGTGATGCGGGGACGCGGCGAACGGGAAACGCGGCAATTGATGGTGAGATGAAGCCTTTTCCCTGCGTCTTCGCATCGCGGTCTTAAAACGTAGGGCTCACTTCAATCCAGGAGGCGCGTGGTGTGATCGGTCACGCTGGGCGGTTCAAGAATCTCCCCCGTGTCAACGGCGCGGGCGATAAACCCCTCAACATTATTTTTCGGCGGCGGCAGCGACTCTCCGTGCGATGTCGTAAAGCGGGGTTGGCCGAGCCGGCCTGCCGGATTCGCTGCAAACGGGGACTCGCCAAAGATGTAGGCATAGAACAGCCAGAAGAGGCCAACCAAAAAGACGGTTAGGGGCACGAACAGTGGCACCGGCGAATCAGCCTGAAATGATATCCCCAGGCAGAGCGGCAGCAGGATCAGGCTCAAAAAGATGAGCCTGGCGGCATGGCGCATCCCATGTCGCGCACACGCTCGCTTTTCCGTAGCGTCCGGCGCAGTCCGGCCTGCCAACGCACCCTCGTTGACGACGATTTCAGCAACAACATTCATCGGCAAACCGCAACGCGAGCAGAAACGGATATCGCGCGCTAACTGCTGTCCGCATCTTGGGCAATACATCAACCCCTCCCAAATCGCCAGGATTAGTTTTTTGTGCTGTGGAAGGTTACGACATGGCAGATGGCAAAGTTTCTCCATCCAAAGCCGCGGCACGCTTTTAATGTTTAGTTTCATTGTTCACTTGAACAACCGCCAGCCTACGGATTATGCTGAAAAGTGTCGTGAGGGTGGAGGCTGCTGACGATTTTTACAGCAGCCAAAGATGCATCCCCGTTGGAGAATTAAACCTATGAAACCGATCCATTGTCTATATGCGGCGACCTTCGCATCGAAGCGCCGCATGCACATCAACTGAGCCGGTCGAGTCGGGTCCCAGGTTGGGATCGCAACAGACCAGCACCTTGACAGGCTCAGCAGCAGTTCGCCGTAAAGGCTATCACCAACGCTGACGAGGCGGCTTGCTTGCCTGGGCCGGAAAGCGAGTCACTCGTCCACATGAAAAAACTCATCTGTTTCCGTTTCCGTTCCCTTCTCTTTTTTATCCTCGTAGCTCTGTTTTCAGAATCGCTGCTACAAGCCTACGCGGCTGTCCCGCATGAGCGAAAATTTGCCTTCGAATACACGGCAACCGTCAAAGAGATTCCGATAGGCGCTCACCAGGTTGATCTCTGGATACCTGTGCCGCACGACAATCCGTTTCAGGCCATCAGCGATTTGCAGGTAGATTCGCCCTATCCCTACGAGATAGACAAGGCGCGATATGGCAACCGGGTTCTGCACATTCGGCTGAGCAACCGGCAGCAATCGAGCTTTAAGCTGACCCTGCGTTTCAACGCACTGCGCAAGGAACACATTCAGGAACGCCTGCAATCGGCTCACGCCGTAAACGCCAAAGTGCTGCGCGATCCGAACATGGCGCGCTGGCTGCAACCCGACCGACTGGTGCCAATTGACGGAAAGATCAAGCAGTGGGCTCTTGAAGTCGTTAACGCGGCGGGCGCCAAGACCGATCTGGAGAAAGCCAGGGCCATTTACAATCACATTGTCGCTACCGTGAAGTACGATAAGAGCGGCCAGGGCTGGGGGCGCGGTGACATTTATTACGCCTGCGACGCAAGGCGCGGCAACTGCACGGACTTTCACGCTATTTTCATCGGCTACTGCCGGGCGCTCGGCATTCCGGCGCGCTTTGCCATTGGCTTTCCGCTGCCGGCAGACCGCGGCGCCGGCCAGGTCAGTGGTTATCATTGCTGGGCAGAGTTCTACGCCAGAGGAATCGGCTGGGTGCCGATTGACGCATCGGAAGCGGCAAAGAATCCCACCAGGCGCGAATACTTCTTCGGCGCGCACGACGAGAACCGCATCGAATTCACTATCGGTCGCGACCTGATTCTCGATCCGCACCAGAGAGGTGAGCCGCTCAATTACTTCATCTATCCCTATGTTGAGGTGGACGGCAAGCCATTCGCGGCGGTTGACAAGGTTTTCACCTATCGTGACGCATCAGTCGCCACGGCCCGCCTGAGCCATTAGCATCAAATTGCCGAGGGGCTGGCGAGCATTTTGCGCCGGCTCCTCTCGTCCAGCGAATGCGCCTGCAACTTGCTCGGTTTCGCGATCCTGTTGATGCCTCTTCTCCAAAGCCACCACCCTCTGAAAGATGAAAACTCTTGACCCCGGCAAGGTGTAGCTTACTATAGGGGGAGACGCTTGAGAGCCGAGGAGATTACTTGCCACACAAAATCCTTGTGGTCGAAGATACGTTTGACACCCGCGAGCTGGTCAAGACAATGCTAGCGCTCGAAGGTTATACGGTTTACGAGGCTGCGGATGGCAAAGAAGGATTGGCACAGGCAAAGGGAAAGCATCCCGACATGATTCTCACAGACATTCGTATGCCAGGGATGAATGGCATCGAGATGGTCGCCCAGCTCAGGCAAGATCAATCGTTTGCGAAGACGCCGATCCTCGTCCTGAGCGCTTTCGGAGATGAGATCAGTCAGGCGATCAACGCCGGCGCCAATGGGGCGCTGCGCAAACCGGTCATGGCGGAAAGCGTCATCCGCGCCGTCAGACGCATGCTCGTCTGAAGCGCAAACAAAAAGCCGCGCCTGCGAGTCATCGCATAGCGCGGCTGATGATTGATACGTGTTGAACTTATCAATGGGGATGGAGAGACTCGAACTCTCATGGGTTGCCCCATACGCCCCTCAAACGTACGTGTCTACCAGTTCCACCACATCCCCGTATCACTTACAGCTCAAATAACTATTGCAATCTTACTGCGCGGCCAACGCCATCGCAGGCCGTGACTACTTCTTGTTGGCATTCGCCTTGGCGGCGTTGCCACTCTTGGCGGCGTCCGTGGGCCGCGTAATCGTCTCAGGCTTGGCGGCTGCGCTATTGGCATTCGCCGCCGGTGCCGGGGTCGGCGTCAGCGGCACAGTTGCCGGTTGCTGCTCGGGCGCAGGCAGCGGCGCAGGCGCAGGCACTTGTTCCGACTGATTAACGCCTTCACCGATTGAGCGCTTCTCGAAGATGCCGGGGATCGAGAAGAGGAACGCAATTAAGAAGAAAACTATCGCCGCCGTAATGGTGATCTTGGCGAGCACGGTCGCCGTCCCGCGCGGCCCAAACGCCGCCGAGTTCGCGCCGCCGCCGAAGACCGCCGCGGCGTCGGATTTGCCCGGCTGCAAAAGCACGAAGAGAATCAGCACGAAGCAAGCAACAATGTAAAGCGCCATCAAAATGTAGTACACAACCGATTCCACCTATCTCGTTTTGTAATTCACAATCTGCGCAAACGACTCGACTTCAAGGCTTGCACCGCCAACCAGCGCGCCGTCAATATCCGCCTCGCTCATCAACGCCGCCGCATTATCCGGCTTGACGCTGCCGCCGTAGAGGATGCGCATCCCCGCGGCAATCGAGTCACCGAATGTCTCGCGGATTCGGGATCTGATGAAGGCGTGCATCTGCTGCGCGGTTTCCGGCGTTGCCGTGCGCCCTGTGCCAATTGCCCACACAGGCTCGTAAGCAATGATGATACGAGAGGCATCTGTGACTGTCAAGTTGCGCAATCCGCCGCCCAATTGCATGGCAACAACCTGTTCGGCGCGCCCGGCGTCGCGCTCGTCGAGCCGCTCGCCGACGCAGACAATCGGCAGCAAGCGGCTACCGAGCCCGGCGATGATCTTGCGATTCACAGTTTCGTCGGTTTCGCCATAATACTGTCGGCGTTCCGAATGGCCGATGATGCTGTAGCGCGCCCCTGCGTCGGCGAGCATGGTGGCCGAGACTTCGCCCGTGAATGCCCCCACCCCAGGCTCGGCGGCCACGTCCTGCGCGGCGACCTCGACGTTCGAGCCTTCGAGGCGGTCGGCAAGCGCTCGAATCGCAGTAAAGGGCGGCGCCAGTACGATGTCGCAATGCGTTGCGGCGACGACCAGCGGCCTGAACGATTGCACAAAGCCGAGGGCTTCGGGAATCGTCTTATACATTTTCCAGTTTCCGGCAATCAGTGGTCTTCTCATGATCGAGCCTAAGGATCAGGATTGCGGCTTCGGCGCTGTCGTCGCCGTTTGCTTGCTGGTGCGCGCGGCGACGATGATGAAGCGGGGCGATTGCTTATCTTTGCGAACCGTCACTTTGGCCTCGTTGTCATCGCCTTTCTTCAGCACCCACTCGGAATATTCCGGGTCCACCGTGCGGCTGGCGACCGTCCAGCCATTGCCTTTGATCGACTTGTCGTAAAAGGCGCTAATCTTGTCCATCGCGTCATGTGTTTGCAGAGCGACCGAAAAGGTATCAAGGGCTTCTAGCGGGCCGTACTGAACGTTGAGGACCGACGATTGCGGATAATTCGGCAGGTCTTTGGGAGAGCCCTTGGTCATATCCATAAAGGCCGGCACCTTAATTGCCTGCGGCGGAGCCGAGGCCCTTGCCTGGTCGTCTGTCGCCGGGGCCGCGTTTGTGTTTGTAGGTGGTAGCGCGCTCGGCGCTCCCTCAGCGGGCGAACTGGCTGGCGGCGCCGGCTGATTCGTATTGATGTCTTTGTAGGCAGGGCCGTGCGGGCCGCACGCCGCAAAGGTTATCGCCGCCGCGACCATAAGAACTATAAAACTGATTTTCATCCTTAACTCCGAGATTATTTATCCGTGAGCGCTGCGACTCCCGGCAAGCTATCGCCGGCGAGGAATTCGAGCGAAGCGCCGCCGCCGGTCGAAACATGGGTGACGCGATCAGCCACTCCGGCTTCCGTAATGGCGGCTACAGAGTCGCCGCCGCCGACAATCGTCGTTGCCTCTGCCGCGGCCACCGCCTGCGCGATGGCGCGCGTGCCTTGATCAAACGGCGGGCGTTCGAACATGCCCATCGGGCCATTCCAGACAATCGTTCGCGCCGCCGCGATGCGCTCTGAAAAATCCTTCACCGCTTGCGGGCCAATGTCCAGCCCGGCCTCTTGCGGCTGAATCTCTTTGACCGAGCAAGCCCGCGGCGTAGCCCTGCCGGCGTCCCATTCGGCTTTGTCTACAACAAGATTGTCCACCGGCAACAGGAATTCAACGCCGCCCGCCTGCGCCCGCTCAAACAGGTCGCGCGCCATGTCGAGCTTGTCATCTTCAACCAGCGAGCGCCCGGTTTCGACGCCCTGCGCTTTCAGAAATGTGTAAGCCATCGCCCCGCCGATCAACAGCGCGTCGGCTTGCTTCAACAGGTTCTCGATGACCGCGATCTTGTCAGAGACCTTTGCGCCGCCGAGGATCACGACGAACGGACGCTCAGGGTTTTCAAGCGCTTTGCCGAGGTACTTCAACTCTTTTTCCATCAGCAAACCGGCGGCCGATTTCTCGACATAATGCGTGATGCCTTCGGTTGAAGCGTGGGCGCGGTGCGCGGTGCCAAACGCATCATTGACATAGAGGTCGGCGAGCGCCGCGAGCGCCGCGGCATACGCCGGGTCGTTCTTCTCCTCTTTCGCATGAAAGCGCACGTTTTCAAGCATCACGAGGTTGCCCGGCGTCAACGCTTCAACCATCGCGCGCACTTCGTCACCCACAGAATCGGGCGCAAGCGGGACGGTCTGGCTGAGCAATTCCGACAAACGCCGAGCGGCAGGCGCGAGCGAATACTTCGGGTTCACCTGTCCTTTCGGCCTGCCGAGATGCGAGGCGAGAATCAGCCGCGCACCGTGTTCGAGGGCATAGCGGATGCTCGGCAGCGCCGCGCGGATGCGCGTATCATCGGTGACATTGCCATTCGCGTCGAGCGGCACGTTGAAGTCTACGCGCATAAAGACGCGCTTATCGCGTAGATCGAGATCCGTAATCAAAAGTTTCGCCATAGTATTTGATGAGGAGCCTGGAGCGAGGCGTCAGAAGCAAGAGTTGCAGACCGTGCCCGCTGCTCGCTTCTGACGCCTCGCTGTCTGCTTGACTTAGAGTCCCTGTTCCACGAGGAAGCGGATCAGGTCAACGACGCGGCATGAATAGCCCCACTCGTTGTCATACCACGACAGCAGCTTCACCAGATTGCCTTCAAGCACATTGGTGTATGGCGCATCGAGGATACTGGAGTTCGAGTTCTTGCGGAAGTCCACCGAAACCAGCGGCTCTTCAGAGTATTGCAGGATGCCGCGCAGCGAGCCTTCGGCGGCTTGCTTCATCAAGGCGTTTATGGCCTCTTTGGTCGCCGGCTTTTCGACCTCGGCGACCAGGTCAACGACCGAAACGTTCGGCGTCGGCACGCGCAGCGAGATGCCGTCGAGCTTGCCTTTCAGCTCGGGCATGACCAGGCCGATGGCTTTCGCTGCGCCCGTAGAAGTCGGGATGATCGAAAGGGCCGCGGCGCGCGCGCGACGCAGGTCCTTATGCGGCAGGTCGAGCAGTTGCTGGTCGTTAGTGTACGAGTGAACCGTGGTCATCAAGCCGCGCTTGATGGTGAAATTTTCGTGCAGCACTTTGGCCACCGGCGCCAGACAATTGGTTGTGCAGGAGGCGTTCGAGATGATGTGGTGCGCTTTCGGGTCGTACTTATCCTGGTTGACGCCGAGCACAATGGTGATGTCCTCATTCTTGGCGGGCGCAGAGATGATCACCTTCTTGACCGTATCGCCAAGGTGTTGCGCGGCGTCTTCGCGCTTGATGAAGCGCCCGGTAGATTCGATGACGATCTCGGCGCCGACTGAAGCCCAGTCAATCTTCGCAGGCTCGCGCTCGGAGAAGACGCGGAACTCGTCGCCACCGACACGGATGCTATTGTCGGTGGCGGTGATGTCGGCTTCGAGATTGCCGAGCACCGAGTCGTACTTCAATAGGTGCGCCAGCGTCTTGGTGTCGGTGATGTCGTTAACGGCGACGAAGTCGAAATCCCGACTCCCCAAGGCGGCGCGAAAGACGTTGCGCCCGATGCGCCCGAACCCGTTGATACCAACTTTGATTGCCATCTTTATTAATCTCCTTATGACATTTGCTTATGCCTGCTACATGGTTTCCGGTGCTATCCACGAAGCAACAAATTAGGCTAACCAACGCGCCATTGCTTGTCAAGAAACACGACAAGCACCGCCGAAGTGATACAGGCTACAAATCCACACAACGGCGCGGCATAGGCGCACGCTTGACAACACCGGGCGGCGTTTCTACGCTCACAACTGCAATGAACAACCAACCCCTCGTCGAAAAAGTTAATCTCGCGGAAAAGCTGGCGCGCTTTAATGATACCTGGAGCCCGAAGATCGTCGGCGAGATCAACGACGCCTACGTCAAGCTCGTCAAGCTCAAAGGCGAGTTCGTCTGGCACTATCACGCCGACGAAGACGAGATGTTTCTGGTCATCAAAGGCCGGTTGCTGATGCGGCTGCGTGACCGCGACCTGCACCTCGAAGAAGGTGAGTTCGTCATCATCCCGCGCGGCGTCGAGCATCTGCCCGTCGCCGACGACGAATGCCATGTCTTACTGCTCGAACCGAAGACGACGCTCAACACCGGCGAGACCACCAACGAGCGCACCGTCGCCGAGCTAGAACGCATCTAAGCCATGAAATCGATCAGCCAGCCGCAGCCTGCCAGTCCCAATGACCTGCCGCGCTCGACCAATGCGCCGTACTGGCAGTACACGCCGCGGCGCGGCTTGAGCATCCCCAGCATTACCGTGCTTGACGAGGCGGGGGAGATTATCGAAGACGAGCAGCGCCGCCTGCTGCGCCATATCGCGCAAGGCGGGCAGGGCGCGGACATCGTCTTTGGTGTCGGCACCACCGGCGAATGGAACCGTCTGAAGAATCGCCAGCGCCAGCAGCTCGTTCGCCTTCAGGGCGATGAGATCGCCCGCCTCAATGCGGAGATTCATAAATGCGGCGCGCGGCCTATGGAATCCTGGGTCGGCATCACGGCGCCGTCCCGTGCCGAAACCCTGGCAAATCTCGAATGCGCGCTCGACGCCCGCGCCGACGCTGCCGTCATCGCGCCGCTCTCCATCGGCGATGTAAGCGACATTACCGCATTTTTTCAGCGCGATGTGAGCGACCTCTTCGACAAGGCGGGCCGCTGGCTGCCGATCTTTCTTTATGACAACGCCGACATCGCGTTTAATCCGCGCCTCCCGCACCTGCACACGCGCGACGTCAAGCGGTTGAGTCGTCTGCCATTCATCTTCGGCGTCAAAGTCTCGGCGGCGCGGCGCGTGCTCGGCAACTACACGAAAGGCGCCGGCCACTTCAAAGATAAAGGTGAGTTCGGCATCTACATCGGCGACGCTATGCTGATGTTTCAGGTCTTCAAGATGGAAGAAGGCTTCGTGGGGCGTGTGCGCGAATACTGGAACCGCTACCTGCTGCACAACGAACTGCCGGTGGGTGTCGTCTCCGGCCCGGCTAACTGCCTGCCGCGCGAGTGGCAGCGCGCTTGGCGCGCTTGCTTCGCCGCCGACGAGCGCTTGATGGCCGCCTATGGCTCGGCGTTCAGCGAATTCGAGCGCGCCTGCCGCTTTGTCGAAGACCAAAGGCCGGCGGGCAAGATGATCGCCTGCTTGAAACACGCTTTGAAGCTTGACGGGGTGATCCAGTCCGACGCCGTCGCCATAGGCACGCCGCCATTGACCGATGTGCAGAAGAAAGAATTCGCCTCGGCTTACAGGAAGATTAAGGAAGCGCTGCGGCGAGCGACCAGCGAGAGTTGGGCGACGCGGATTGAATAAAGTCAGGCGGCGTTACCGATTCGGTGGCGAAAAAAAAAGAGAGGAAATTCGACAAGGCCCCTGGGTAAGTGACCCTGCCGGCCTTCCTCTCTAGCCGCTAAAGGAGAATTCAATATCTCAACGTCCGATTGCGCCGGTGCGGGCGGGCCGCAGCGTACACGAAACCAGATCGGCGACCCTGCGGGCAAATTGCTGTCCGCGCTCGCAGGCCATGCAGTATTGGCCGACTTCCAGGCAGGGCGAATCTCCCGGCCCCTGGACAATTCCCGTGCCCCGACAGTCCGCACATGATAACGGTTCGCCGCTCATCTCTACCTTTTCGCCTCGCGCCGATAATTGCTAATTTGACAACTTTTGCTGCCCGCCACTAATTACACTATTGAGCGGCGCCGCAGAGTATGATAAAAGTGCATCTGCGCCGATTTTCTGCCGCGTAATATTTTAAGCGGCTCCGGACAGCGCAACGTAACTTAAGTTTCAAAAAGCATTTACTTTTTAATATTTTAAACCGAACCGATATTAGCCGACAGGCCAAGCCCTGTCAATAAAATATTGAGCAACGGCTCAATATTTTAAGCGGTGGGAGGTGAGTGATGCGGAGACTCGGCAAAGAGGAGCTGGCGGACTACGTCAGTCGGGTGATCAAGCAGAAGCAGTTGAAGCTGCGCGACGTCGAGCGCCGGGCAGGCGGGGAGATCACCAACGGTTACGTCAGCGGCATCATCAACAAACGGATTAAGAACATCAGCCTGGAAAAGCTCAAGGCGCTCGCCCGTGGGCTGGAGGTAGACGTCTACGAATTATTTAAGGCGGCTATGGATGAGCCGCGCCAGCTCGCCGACGAGGTGGCGTCTTATTCCCAGCCCGACGTGCTATGGCTGCTGGGGATGATGCGAGAGATCGCCGCCACGCCTGAGCTGTTGAAGATTTTGCACGAGCTGGTGCAAATGGTGCCGCAAGATCGTGAGATGGTCGTTCGCGTCATCGAATCGATAGCCAAGAGTAAACGGACAACACGCCGCGCCTCGGGTCGCCGGCGCGCCTAGCGAATGCCTGCATCTTTCGTCCGGCCCGGCGAAGCCTTAAGGCGGTTGTCGCCGGTTAATCTTAGCCACCTGATTCAATTCTTTTTCGAGCGTTTCTTGCCCGGTCGCAGCAGATCACGCGGAATAACCTTAGTCAACTTTCTGATATAGGTTGGCGTGACGCCAAGAATGGAGGCGGCGTCGCGGGCGTTGCCGCGCGCTTTGTAGAGCGCCCGCGCCCAAAGCCACTTGAGCAGCGCGATTTTGGCATCAGCGAGCAGCGGAATCTGGGCGTCGGAAAGGATAAAGAAGCGCTCCTGGTCGAGCGCGTTGATGCGCCGCCGCGCCGCCTGGCACTCGCGCCGCAGATCGGGCAGCGGGCGGTTGCCGAGCCCCGCCTCGACTTCGCTGAGCAGGTTGCAGGCTTCGACCGGGTCGGTCAAGCAGAGTGCCTGCGCCAGCAGCGCTTTCATCTCAATCTCAAGCAGCGACGCCTGCAACTTCTGCGCGATGTCGAGCCCTTCCCATAACACTGTGGCGGCTTCCTCGTCCTGTTCCAGCGCCAGATAGAGCCTTCCCATCGTGCGGCGAATTTCCGCTCGCTGCGATTGGCTGTTGGCCTGTTCGGCAATCTCCCAGGCGGTCGTCAGCATGCGCGCCGCGTTGTCGAACTCGCGCCGCGCCATATAGACGCGCGCTTTGATCTCGTAGGTCGAGGCGATCTGTGTGCTGCGCGCCCACGCGCCTTTTTCGAGCGCCAGATTAGCGGCGGCTTCGGCCTTGTCCAACTCTTTCAGGCAGACGAAGGTCGCGGCGATGTTGTTCATCACTAGATAGGTGTATTGGTCGTGCTGAATCTGCTCGAAGGTTTCGTGTGCGTATTGCAGGTATTTGAGCGCCGTTTCATGCTCGCCCAGGACGTTCAGCGCCAGCGCCACGTTGACCCGCGCCACTGCCAGATTGTAATCATCATGGCTTTTCAGCAGGATGCGGATGCCGCGTTCTAACTGAGTGCGCGCTTCCTCGACGCTGCCGATGCGGTGCAGCACAGCACCGAGGCAGAGATAAGCCAGCCCCATGCGGTACGAGCGCGCCTGTGCGGCGTAAACCGCGATGGCCTCTTTGAAGCAATCCACCGCCTCGCCCCAGCGCTCCAGCGACCACAGCGCCTGGCCTTCGATCTGCAAAGCTTCGCCGACTACGAACTCATCATCGCGGGCGCTGGCAACAGTGCGGGCAGACTTGGCCAGCTTGAGCGTTTCGCTCGGCTCATGGCGGCGGTAGCGGTAAATAGCAATCGTCAATATGACGCGCGCGGCCCGGCCCAGCGGCACGCGGTCGAGGTCTTCGATATACGGAGCGAGCGCCATCTCCATATCTTCGACGCGCCCGCAGCGCCCACTGATTTCGGCGACCAGCAGTCGCAAACGTAAGGCTTCGTCCTCGAACTCCGGCAACGCCTGCCAGCCGTCGGGCAACAGTGCGGCGATGCGATCATAATCGCCGGACTCCCTGAGCGACTCAAGCGATGCCAGGTCAAGAACATTTTGCTGCATACATTTCCTTTCCGGGAAGGACAACCTTGGGCTGGTCGCA
>JBJMGU010000117.1:0-6023 GCA_045807765.1 Blastocatellia bacterium | reverse complement strand
TCTCAGGGTTGTTTCAGCTTCTCTTCAAGACCGGTGAGCGAGCCATTGACTTTCTTGTAGAGCGCTTCGATCTGCGCGCGGCGGACGGCGGCGGTTGCCGCTTCTGGCTCGTAGCTGGCGATATAAAAGTCGAGCGCACGGCGGTTGTCCCCGGCTTCCTGCATGGCAACCGCAAGGTGCCACATTGCAGTTTTGCGCTCGGCACTCGGAAGATAGGATTCGACCGATTTCAAAAGACTCTCGACTGCCGCCGCGGTGTTGCCCTTCTTCAACTGTACCCAGCCGAGCGCGTCATAGGCGCGGCCCATGAAGACTGAGCGCCGGCCAGCGCGGTCAAGCAGCGGCGCATCTCGCATCGAGCCCGCCGGTTCGGTCGCCGCGTCGGCCATTGCCAGGGCGCGACGCGCCAATTGCTCAGCGGCATCCAAAGCCAGATTGTTTTCAGTGAGCTTTCTGGACACCCAGACCATGCGGAACGGTTGACGACCGTCGTCGAGAGTAGTGAATTGAGTGATGGCACGCATCAACTCGGCGACACCGGGTAGACCGGCATCGCTGCCGGCAGACAGTTCAAGAGTCGTCGCTTCGCTGCCTGACGAATCGCGCGCTCGACGTGGGCGCGATGGCGAGCCTGTATCATCCTGGGCGGCGGGTTCCGTCTGTGTCTGCGTGGGACGTCCGCGACGGCGCGCGACGGCAGGCGCTGCGGACTTCTTGCCGGCCACTACCTGCTTGATATAGTAATCCATCTTTGCGAGCGTTTCGGCGAGCCGGTATTGCAAAGAGGTTGTCGGTTGATCGTTTAAAAAGAGCGATGCCTGGCGCTCGCGTTCAAGCAGCACGTCGAGACGCGGCGAGCGCGCCGCAACCGCGCCGCCGAGCATAGTTTCAAATTCGCCGGTCTCGTTCACCTTGAACGATTTGCCCATCACTTCGACCGCCTGATCGTAGCCGTCAAGCGACATCAAGGCTTTCACCAGCTCGAAGGTCAACGTCGGGAAGGTCGCCTGCGCCTGCGCTTGAATCAGCGTGCCCAGCGCATCGCCATAGCGGCCTTCGAGTTGATCGATGTTGCCTTTGGTAATCAGCGCCCAGCCATAACGCGGCTCGATCTTCAAAGATTGCTGAATGAGCGTGCGCGCCTGCTGGGCTTTCTTGCGTGTGGTGTAGAAGTAGGCGAGCTGGGTCATGAAGCGGTAATCGCCCGCGAGCGATTGCGTCTTGCGAATCTCTGCCTGCGCCTCTTCGTCGCGACCGAGCGCCAACATCGCAATCGCCATGCCGCCGTGCGCTTCGCCATCATCCGGCTTCAAGCGAATCTGCCGGCGATAAAAATCGACGGCGCGATCATACGCCCCGCTGGCACGCGCCAGATTACCGAGATTGAGATTGGCGTACTCATCGCTTGCGTCCAGTTCTAATGCGCGCTGGAACTCCGCCGCCGCATCGTCCAGCCGCAGGTTGACCAGAAGAGCGGTGCCGAGACTGTTATGCGCGCGGTGATCCTGAGGCGCGAGACGGACGGCCTGCTCCAACACGCGCAGGGCTTCGAGCGGCGCTTCGATCTGCACATAGAAGAAGCCGACCTCGATCATGCGATTCGCGTCTTCGGCAAAGCGCGGCTCGATGGCGCGCATCAAGTCAACCGACTCGCTGCGATAGCCGAAAGCATTCATCGCCATCGGCAGCGGGAAGATGTATTGGCCGAAAATCTTGTCATTGATCAAGGCAGGCGCGGCCCGCACGGCTGACTTGAACGCTTGTGTCGCCGCCTTCGGGTTCGCCTCGCGCAGCATCTGCTCGCCCTTGAGCGCATATTCGCGCATCAATAATTCGCGCGCTTGCAGATTGAAGGGCTCGGCTGGATTCGTGGCAAGCAACTTTTCGAGCAAGCCGATCTTTTCTTGCTGGTCGGTTGAGGCGCGAACGCGGTCGAGCGTCTCTTGCGGCGTCATTGCCGGCGACTCGGCCTTCGGCTGTGGCCTCTGAGGCGTTGGACGTGGGCGCGTGCGCTGTTGGAAGGCTGAGGCCGGAACGGCGAGCGCGGAATAGATCAGGCTACCAATTACGATCCACGTCATCAGTGGCCAGAAGCTTCTGCTTAATCTCATCTGTACTGCCATCTTCCCGTTGTGAATTCAGCGCCCGAAGGCGGCAACAATCGTTTGGTCGCGTCCGCTCTGCCAGCGACTAACGCTGGCCTGCCATCTGATTACGGCCATCCTCGGCAATCGCTTCAACCAGCACATGACCGACGCTATTTGAAGGCGGCTCGACGCCGAGCATCGCGGCAAGCGTCGGCGCAATGTCTGAGGGGGTGCATTCGCGGTGATATCTGCCGGGCCGCACCCCCGCGCCATAAATGATTACCGGTACATGCGTGTCGTAGTGATAAGGCGAGCCGTGCGTTGCTGCCAGTTGAGCGCCCTCAAAGAAGAAATGATATGGCTTGGAGATCAGCCAGACATCGCCGGCGCGCTGGCGGTAAAACCCGTTCATAACCCGCCGCGCCAGATCGCCCACAGGCATGCGGCCTTCGATGATCTGTGTGCGCGTGAAGGCGAAGGCTACACCTTTCACAGACAGCGCGGCGTCAGCGGCAACGCGCTCGACTTCAGCGGGCTCGGCTTTCGATTGCGCTATCAGGCTGTGATTCAAAAACAACTGATCGTTGGCAAAGGCCACTACCCAGTTCTCTCCCCCGAAACGGGCCTTCAGAGCCTGATTCACGGCTTGCTCGATTCCTTTGCTCGAAATGACTTCGCCCGCATAGCCGCGCGTTTCCATCAATCGGGGGATCGGCCCGACGCCGTGATCACCGGTGACGGCAATCACGGTGTTATTCATGCCGACGCGCTTATCGATGAACTTCAACAGCGCCGCGATGGTGCGGTCGAGACGGGTATACAGCTCGACAATCTCCTGGCTGTCCGGGCCATACGCATGACCGACGAGATCGGGCGACGAAAAGCTGATCGACAGCAGATCGGTGTAATCGTCGGCGCCGAGCGATTCTCCCGTAATAGCCGCCTCGGCGAAGCTCTCAAGGTAATCGGCAACGAAAGGCGTGTACTCGAATTGCGAGTAGAACTTTGCGCCCGGCTTATCCAGCCCGCCGTTGATTATGTAGGGAAAGTCTTCGCCGAGCGGGCGCTGCTGTTCGGCAATATGTGAGGGCATGGCGCGGCGCAAAGCTTCAGCCGGCAGCGTACGCTCCCACTTCGCGTTGAAGTACTTGTCGGGGCGCACAGACTCATTGAACTTCTTCACCCAGGCGGGAAGCTCTTTAAAATAATAATCGCTAGAGATGAAGCTGCCCGATGACGAGGTATACCAAAAAGCGCCGTTCGGTTTGTGGCCGCCCGGCAGTATGGCGGCGCGGTCTTTTTGCGACAGCGCGATGACCTTGGATTGAAAATTATTCGACAGTCGCAGTTGATCGCCGATGGTCGTGCCCATCATATTGCGCGGACTTGCCGAAGTCGATTTCAGGTTCACGCCTTCGCCGGCGACGACGTGGGTTGAAGGATCGGCCACAAAAGCGACGCTCTTGCCGGTCTCCGGGTCGATGATGATGTTGCCATTGACGCCGTTCATCGCCGGGATCGAGCCGGTGTGAACCGCCGCATGTCCGGCCGCGGTCACCGTCGGTATGTAATCGTAATTGGCATTCGTGAAGAACGCGCCGTTCATCAACCGCTTGAACCCATCATTGCCGAACAGGTCTTCAAAGCGTTCGAGGAAGTCATAGCGGAACTGATCAACCATGATGACGACGACGAGTTTCGGTCTCGTTCCGGATGACGCCGCCGCGCCGCGTGGCTGCTGTTGCGCGGCGGCGAGCGGCGCAAGCGCGAGGGCAATCCAGCAGACAGCAATTGACGGGGCAATAAGAGATTGGAGTCTTCTTTTGATCATTTCGCGGTCCCTCTCACAACAATAGGAATCACCGTAGTTCATGGCGTCTGCGCTGTCAACCGCAGAGCGCGGGTGTGCGTCGCGTAAACTTTGTCATTGGCCGTACCCGAACCGTAGTGTATAGTTCACGGCCACGAAGGGTGGGTTTTCCATGCAAGCAGGAACGGGCCGGGCGGTTTACAAACTAAGACAACAAAGCCGTCATCGCTACACGCGGCGGTGGGGCATCATCATTGTCAGCGCGGTGATTCTACTGCTCGTCGCGGGCGGCCTGTGGCGCTGGAAATGGCAGTCACCCACGGCAAAGGCGATGCGAATACTTGTGCGCCAGTTCGCCGCACAGCGTCCGGTCGAAGGCCGTCTGAGTGGCGGTTTCAAAGGCGGGCGCTTTGTGCCTCCCACACAGGGCGACACGCGGTTGCCATCCGATGAGATGATTGCCGCCAGCCGCCTGCTCGACGAAGCGGTGCAACGCGGCGAGCAGGGCGCGCGCCTGGCAAACGCGCGGTTGCTGTTGTTGGCTGACGAGAAAGGCTCGCCGACGCTCAAGGCTTTTCGTCAGACAGTTGAAGCCGAGCCGACGAGCGCCACCGCCGCTAACGATCTCGGCGTCTGCCTGCTGGCGCGTGGCGAATTGGAAGACGCGCTGGCAACGTTTGATCAAGTCCTGCAACGCCAGCCCGAAATGCCCGAAGCATTGTTCAATCGGGCGCTCAGCTTTGAACAGTTACAACTACGCGACGCCGCCAGCGCTGACTACGCCCGCCTGCTAGAGATTGATACTGACCAGAGCTGGCGCGAAGAGGTTTGCCGCCGCCTCGATGCCGTGTCCGCAACCATCTCGCAGCAGAAACGCTACAAAGAGATCGTCGCGGCGTTTGACCGCGCCTATGCCGAAGGGAACTTATCGGAAGCCTCTCGCATCACCGACAACGATCTTGAATCTCTGCTTAAGCATGCCAGCACGACTTGCTTGCTCGACTACCTGAAAGCGGCGGCGGTCACCGAAAGTGAAGTCAGCGAGCGTGAGTTAGGAAAAATCAAACTGGTTGGCGAACGTTTGGCGGCGACGTTCACGGATAAGAGCTTGCTCGATCTCGCCGCCTACCTACAGAGACTTTCGCCTGCCGAGGCCGCTGCCGAACTGGCTCTGGTGCGCGAGTATCAAGAAATGCAGGATACTCTGGCGAGTAGAGAGGCCGCGGAAATATTGGGAATTGCGCTTAGGCTGAGCGAGCAATTCAAAGCCAGAGGCAATCGCTTTTATGAATTCGTCGCCACCTTTCAAGCGGCGAATTCCAGCTCGCAACTCGGTCGGCACAGCGAGGCGATTCAGAAAATGAATGAGGCGATGAAGATTGCTGAGACATATTCCTGGCCTTTTCGTCACGCGCTGGTCCTAACACAGATAGGTTCGCTCTCGGCGCGGCTCGGTCAGGATTCGCTCGCCCTCATTTACTGTCAAAAGGCGAACATCGTAGGTCAAGGGAAGCCATACGCGCAGTCAAAGACGGCACAGATTATGGCGAACGCCTGCTGGCATCTGGGCAACGTGTCGCAAGGGCTGGAGTACCTGCGCCAATCGTCGCAACTATTTTTGACTGACATGCCGAGTCTGAGCAATCTCGCCAGTAACACATTGCTAGCGGCGGACTTTTATCGTCAGACTGACCGGCCCGACCTCGCCCTGCATTACGCCTGCCAGGCATTGCATTACGCCGAGGAGAAAGCGCATCAGCCGACGATTGCCCAGGCCGCTTCGTTCATCGCCCTGGAGCTGGCACAACGCCATGAATTCGACGCCAGCCAATCAGCGATGCAGCAGGCGATGGCCGCGCTCGGACAAATTCCTCGGCGTCAGCGGGCCTACTCGCAATTGCTCGTACTGCTGCGCGCCGGCGACATTGCGGCTGAGCAAGGCAGTCTTGAGCAGGCCGAGTCGCGTTACGCTGAAGCCCAGCGGCTCGCTGAAAGCAGTGAAGAGCAACCCTTGCCGCTGCTCAAAGTGCTTAAGGCGCGAGCCGCCAGTTACGCACGCGCTGGGAATACGGCGAAGGCGAAGGCTGATCTCAAGCGCGCCATCGCGTTGATCGAAACGTATCGCG
>JBJMGU010000116.1:0-22072 GCA_045807765.1 Blastocatellia bacterium | reverse complement strand
TTTGCGCCGGTGCTCATCTGTGATGTCTCTCATGGAGTTCGCTCGGTAGCCATCGCCTCTAGCCCTGTTTATCGGCAGGCATTGTCAATGCGATAAACATTTCTTATTTGACTCTGCATGGCTGCTCGTTGTACTCTGACGCTTCCGATGATGGACGTGGCGATTTAAGGCAACTTGCTCCACGTAAAACATGTGCTAAACCGCTGGCGAGTTTCGAAGCCCTGCGACGGTTTGGCGCAGGGCTTTTCACTTTGCTCTTTCAAAAACCAACAACGTGGCGATTTAAGGTAACTTGCTCCACGTAAAAAACTGCTAAACAGCCCGGAAGGATTGAAGGCCCCGCGACGGTTTGGCGCGGGGCCTTTCTTTTTCCCAGTAGCCCGCGGCTGTGTTCGCTAACGCTGTTCCTGATCGTCAGGGACCTCGAATCGAGGAGATGACGGCTATGAGTTTCGTGCAAGGATTGAAGTGCCGCGAGTGTGGCCGCGAATATGAAAAGACATTGCGCGCCGGCTGCGAAGACTGTTTCGCGCCGCTCGAAATTGCTTATGACTATCAGGCCATCAGTCGCCGCCTGACGCGCGAGGTCATCCGCTCGCGCGAGAAAAATCTCTGGCGCTACCGCGAATTGTTACCGCTTGACGGCGAGCCGCGCGTCGGGCGCGCCTCGGGCGCAACGCCGCTGGTCCGCGCCGAGCGCTTGGGCCGCCGGCTGGGGCTCAGTAATCTCTACCTCAAAAACGACAGCGTCAACTCGCCGACGCTTTCTTTCAAAGACCGCGTCACCGCGGTTGCCATTAACAAAGCCATCGAGTTCGGACTTGATGCCGTCGGCTGCGCTTCGACCGGCAACCTTGCCAACTCGGTCGCGGCCAACGCGGCGGCGGCGGGGCTGCCTGCCTACGTCCTGATCCCCGACAATCTTGAGCCGAGCAAGGTCCACGCGACTTCGATCTATGGCGCGCGGGTGGTTGCGGTGCGCGGCAATTACGACGACGTCAACCGGCTGTGCTGCGAGATCGCCGACCGCTTTAACTGGGGATTCGTCAACGTCAACCTGCGCCCGTTCTATGGCGAAGGCTCGAAGACGTTCGGCTACGAGATCGCCGAACAACTTGGCTGGCGTGCGCCCGATTGCGTAGTCGTGCCGATGGCTGGCGGCTCGCTGATTACGCGGATTCACAAAGGGCTAAAAGAGTTTGAACGGCTCGGTCTGCTCGAAGCGGAAGTGACGACGCGTGTCTATGGCGCGCAAGCCGCCGGCTGCAATCCGATTGTTGACGCCGTGAAGCGCAACTCGCGCGACATCCGACCGGTGAAGCCGGCGACGATTGCCAAGTCGCTCGCCATCGGCAACCCGGCTGATGGCTATCTGGCGGCGGGCGTCATTCAACAGAGCGGCGGCCACGCCGAAGACGTCAGCGACGAAGAGATCGTCGCCGGTATCCGTTTGCTCGCCGAGACCGAAGGCATCTTCACCGAAACCGCCGGCGGCGTCACCGTTGCAGTGACGAAGAAGCTGATTGAGCAAAGCCGCATTGCGCCCACCGATCTGACGGTCATTGCAATCACCGGCAATGGCTTGAAGACGCAAGAAGCGGTTCAGCTCGCGCCGCCCGCCGTCATCGAGCCGCGCATTAATCAGTTCGAGCAGATCATCCACGGCTTTGCCGCGACCGCCTGATTGCCGACCCGGCGACAGGGAGTGAAAGGAGAACAAGAGATGTCACAGAAAGTTATTATTCCGACGTTGCTTCGCAGATTGACCGATAACGCAGACGCCGTCGAAGTGGACGCCGCGACGGTGCGCGATATTCTTGACCGCCTGGACGAGCGCTATCCGGGCTTCCGCGCCCGCGTCTGTGAAGAGACAGGCGAGCTGCGCCGCTTCATCAACATCTATGTGGACGGCGAAGACGTGCGCTTTTTGGATAACCTGGCGACGACCGTGCCGGAGCGCGCCGAAGTCTCTATCGTTCCGGCCATCGCCGGCGGCTAATGTAAGATTCACCGCAAAGGCGCGCCACTATCTGTCAGCTTCCCTGCGGCAACGGTTGCGCCTTTGCGGTGATGAATTCTGCTGGTGATCGGCGGAAGGTTTTATTCCAGGCGGCGGCGCGGTCGTTCGACGAGCGTGCCCGCGCAGTTCGGGCAGACGTGCTCCAGCGCCTTAGTGCAGGTTGAACAGAAGGTGCATTCGTACGAGCAGATGTAGGCTTCGCCATCCATCTTGAGCGTCGTCAAGCAGCGTTCGCACACGGCGCGCATTTCGAGAACCATGAGCGTTGCACCTCCTCACTTTCCATTCTGAAACGGGCGCCGGTAATCGCGCACCGACCGCGACAAAGCGGTGCCGGGCAGCAATTGTTCGTCGTCAACCGGCTCGCCGGTCGTAAGCCGCAGCGGCAACACGCCGGCCCATACCGGCAGCGCGTAATCGTCTTCATCATCAATCGGCGGCCCCGTGCGAATCTTTGCCGAGGCTTCCTGAAGCGGCAGCGCCAGCACCGTCGTCGCTTTCAACTCGCCGTCGTTCGGCTCGCGCACTTCGTTCCAGCGGCCCGCGATGACGTGCTCGGTGAAGGCGCGCAGCGCCGCCAGCTTCTCTTCCCTATCCGTGACCAGGCGGGCTCTGCCAAAGACGACGACCGAGCGATAGTTGAACGAGTGATGAAAGGCCGAGCGCGCCAGCACCAGCCCGTCCACCAGCGTCACCATGACGCAAACATCAATGCCTTCGCTGAGCGTCCGCAGCATCCGGCTGGCCGCCGAGCCGTGAAGATAAAGCACGTCAGCGATGCGCCCATAGCCGGTCGGGATCACCACCGGCTGGCCATCGGCGATGAAGCCGACGTGGCAAACAAGCGCTTCGTCGAGGATGGCATAAACCCGGTCCCGGTCATACTCGGCGCGCTTCGGCAATCGCTTTAAGGTGGTGCGCTCGGTCGGCGCGAATCGTTCCATCAGCCTCCACTCCGTCGAAAAATTCCCTGCTCGTACGACGCCAGCATATCAGGAATTGGCCTGGAAACAAGTTCCATTTCGGCCTACACTGATGGTGCCAATTTAACGACGCGAATCGGCGGAGGCTGAAATGTCCAAGCACGCGATAGCCGTCCCTTACACGGCGCTGACGCTCGATGCGGCTGCGTCAGAGCCGCTCTATCATCAGCTTTACGAAGCGCTGCGGGGGGCGATTCTCGCCGGTCAGCTCAAGCCCGGCACACGCCTGCAATCAACGCGCGAGCTGGCCGGTGAGCTTGGCGTGTCGCGTAACACGGTGATGAACGCCTTCGAGCAACTGCTGGCCGAAGGCTATCTCGAAGGCCAGGTCGGCAGCGGCACCTACGTTTCGCGTGCTCTGCCCGACGAGATGCTTTTCATACGCGCCGCCAAGTCGCGAGCGGCGCAGGTGGCGCGACCAGGACGGGCGCTATCGGAACGTGGCACAGCGCTCGCCCGCACGTTTCTCACCACCTCGCGCGATGTTTCCGTTGTTCGCCCGTTTCGTCCCGGCACACCGGCCCTCGACGCCTTCCCCGCCGGTTTGTGGTCAAAGCTACTTATGCGCCGCTGGCGGAATCCACCGCGCGAATTGCTCGGTTATGGCGATGCGGCAGGCTACCGGCCCTTGCGCGAAGCCATTGCCGCTTACCTGGGCGCGGCGCGGGCGGTGCGCTGCGAAGCCGAGCAGGTGATCATCGTGGCGGGCGCGCAGCAGGCTTTGGATTTGACGGCGCGGCTGATGCTCAACGCCGGCGACGCGGCGTGGATCGAAGACCCCGGCTATCTCGGAACGCGGGCGGCGCTGTTGGCCGCCGGGGCGCGCGTCGTTCCGGTGCCGGTTGATGGCGAAGGGCTGGACGTGCAGGCGGGCGCGCGGCTTGCGCCCGCGGCGCGGCTCGTCTATGTGTCGCCATCGCACCAGTACCCGCTCGGCGTGACGATGAGTTTGGCGCGGCGGCTGGCGCTGCTCGACTGGGCGCGAGCGGCAGGCGCGTGGATCATTGAAGACGATTACGACAGCGAATACCGCTACGCCCGTCGTCCACTGGCAGCGATGCAGGGGCTTGATAAAGATGGCCGCGTCATCTATCTCGGCACCTTCAGCAAAGTGATGTTCCCGTCGCTGCGCATCGGCTATGTCGTCGTGCCCGCCGATCTGGTGGATGCGTTCGTGGCGGCGCGCGGTGTGCTGTCGCGCTTCACGCCTTCGATAGATCAGGCGGCGCTCGCCGACTTCATCCACGAAGGCCACTTCGCTCGCCACATTCGCCGCATGCGGACACTGTATGCCGAACGACAAAACTCGCTGGTCGAGGCAGCGCGGCGCGAGATTGCAGGTTTAATCGAGGTAGAGCCGCACGACGCCGGCATTCATCTGGTCGGCTGGCTGCGCCAGGGGCTGGATGACCGCCGCGCACAGGAAGAGGCGGCGCGGCAGAACGTCGAAGCGCCGGCGCTGTCAGCCTTCAGCATGAAGTACCGCCATCGTCCCGGCCTGATGCTCGGCTACGCCGGTTACAGCGAGCGCGAGATTCGCGTCGGCGTGCGCCGGCTGGCCACCGCGCTGCACAATCTTAAGCCAGGCAAGAAAGAAAGAAGCAACCACCGATGAACACCGATAACACAGATAAGAAAAAGCCCTATGGCGGTATTCAATCGGGTGTAGCGCAAGGCGGTTAGTCTGCGCATTGGCTCGGCGCAAGGCGGTTAGCTTGCGCTACAAAACTCAGCCTTTTTCACCATTGGTGTTTATCGGTGTTCATCGGTGGTTTCATTTTTCCAGAGCTGTTGCGAAGGCACGCGCAGGGCGCGATTGAATTTGCTCGACGCGTTCTCCCAGGCAATGACGGCGGTCAGCTCGACGACGGCATCGGCCTCATAAAAGTTTTGTAACCTGGAAAACAATTCGTCGCTCACCTCACGCCCGGTGATCGTTATGGCATCGGCGTATTCGAGCGCGACGCGCTCGGCTTCGTCGTAGAGCGGACTGCCGGCGTAATCCGCGAGCGCCAGGATTTTTTCACGGCTGACGCCAAGCTCGCTGCCGACCGCAGCGTTGATGTCCTGTCAGAACTCGCAGCCGTTGATCGAAGCGACGCGGCGATTAATCAGCGCTTGCAGCCGTGCGTCAATCAACCCCGACGCCTCCAGCCCAGTCCACATGCCGCGCACGCCGCGAAAGACCGAAGGCCGCCGCGCATAGAGCAGATGGTTGGCGAGCGGCGCGCCCCATTTGCGCGCCTGTGCCTCGAAGACTTTTTGGATATAGGGTTCGACTGTCTTGGGATCAACGCCTGGGATTCGTGCCATCGGGTTTACTCCTCGATGGCCATCCTAGCGCGAAATGGCGCTCAAGCAAGAGCCACTTTCAGGCGAGCGGCGCGGGCCAATTTGGCGAATGCGCCGCCGCAAGCGCGGCGGGTGGTTTGTAGGCCCAGGCCCTCGGCGCGTGCGGCGGCTGGCTGAAAAAATCGGTTCACGCGAGCAGTGGTGGTTGAACTTTTCTGACGAAAGCACTCTCGCAGCTCAGTGGAGTCAGAACTGCTCGCGTGAATTACGCTGGCAAGTTTACAGATTCGCGCTACAGAAAATCTTCACGCGTTTGTCAAAAGCTGTAAAAAGATGTCTTGTGATCTGCGGTTAAAGATTTCAGTCGATAACGAACTCAAGCTGCGCGTGAGCTTGACGCAAAGCGGCTTCGACGCGGTCGGGCGTGGCGGCGCGGCTGAAGATGAAGCCGAGATAGCTGGCGCCTTCGGGCGGCGGCGCGATCCGTTGTGTCAGATGCGCCGTGATAATGATCTCTTCAATGTCAGCAACCTGTCGCGCTTCTTCGAGACCGAAGACTTCGCGCAAAGTGCCGGCGTGCGGGATGGGAATCATCATCACGCCTGCGGCCTGGCGCTCGCGCTCGACGGCGCGCAAGTCTTCGCCGAGCGCGTGACGGATAATCACCTCTTCGAGCGACAGATCACCGCTGAACTTCAGGGCGCGGGCGCACAGGCCGCCGATGGTGCGCGCTGCGACTTCGATGACATAAGCGCCGCGCTCGTTGACGCGCAGCTCGGCATGCACAGGCCCTCGCGTCATGCCCATTGCGCGAGTTGCGGCGGCGGTGGTCGCGATGATGTCGCGCTGCACGGCTTCGGATAGTCGCGACGGCGTGACGTAGATCGTCTCTTCAAAGAACGGCCCGTCGAGCGGGTCTGGCTTATCAAAAATCGCCAGCGCGCGGAACTGGCCATCGGTTACCAATCCTTCGACGGCGACCTCGAAGCCGGGGATGAACTCTTCAACCAGGGCTTCGCGCGCCTGCGGGCCGCCACGCCGAGCAAGCTTCGGATCGCTGACAATACGGTTCAGTCGTTCGACGACGTGGGCGAACTCTTCTTCATTGTCGGCGCGCATCACGCCGCGACTGGTCGAGAGAAAGGTCGGCTTGACGACGCACGGGTAATCGAGCCGAGCCGCCACCTCGCGCGCGTCCTCGTCGAGCGAGAACGCTTGATAGCGTGGCACGCGCACACCCGCATGGCTCAGGACATCACGCATCAGGTGTTTATCCTTGGCGGCGCGGGCAGCGGCGGGCGGGTTGTAATTGAGTTGCAGGCTGTCGGCGATGGCTGCCGCCGCAACCGCCGTGTCTTCATCCACGGGAATGACGGCGTCAATTGCGTACTCATTGGCGTACCGCTGCGCTTGCCGCGCCGCTTCATCAGCATTGAAGAGGTCGAGCGTCAGCAAGCCTTTGGGATTGTGCGCCGCAAGGGTGCTCATCCATTCGGATGCGGCGACAACATCCACGCCGATTCGGTGCGCGGCATCGAGATACGCTTTCGTGCGATAGGTCGTCGTCGGTAATAACAACAGGACTCGCGGCATATATGTTCAACCAATGAAAATGGTGCGAATGCTGCCGCGTAGCGGCATTTGAATTTAGGCAGGTACTTTAGCCTGCATCGTTCGACGTAATCATTACCGCGTCGCGTCAGCGACGCCTGAACCGGGGCATTCAGCATCCCAGGCGTTGAAACGCCTGGCTAAATTCAACCGCCGCGACGCGGCGCAAAATCGCCGCCCATGTGTTCATTACTACTGTTTTCATTTCTTGCGCAAGCCAATTGCGTCACTGCGAATGACCTTCGTAGCTGAGCAGGCTCCTGGCCGTGACGCCCGCGATGACGACGGCGACGAGACAGCCGACGCCGCCGGTGACGACCGACAGCGTCGCGCCGACCACCGCTGCTAACGCGCCCGCTTCCATCTCGCCCAGTTGCGGACCGCCCATAAAGAAGATCATGTTCACCGAAGTCATGCGCCCGCGCAGGTGATTGGGCGTGACCAGTTGGCGAATCGTTTGCCGCAATACGGTGCTTACGGTGTCTGCCGCGCCGGTGATGGCTAGCATCACTAGCGACAACCAGAACCAATGCGACAGGCCGAACACAATCGTCGCCGCGCCATAGATCGCTATGGAAATCAGAACGAGCTTGCCCTGTCGTTTGAAGGTAGCGGCCCGCGCCATCACCAGGCCGGTGATGACTGAGCCAACTGCGGGTGCGGCGGCCAGCAAGCCTAAGCCGCGTGCCCCGACTTGCAGAATCTCTGCCGCAAAGATTGGCAGCAACGCCGTCGCTGAAGCAAAGAAGGTGGCGATGAAATCGAGCGTCATCGTTTGCACGATGATCGGCGTGCGCCAGACAAAGCGCAGCCCTTCGCCGAGCGCCGCAAAGCTCACTTTGACCGCCGCTTGATCGCCGCTCTCAGGCCGCCCGCTCGTCTGCATAATCAGCAGCGCCAGGATGACCGCGAGAAACGAGATGCCGTTGATCAGGTAGATCAATGCCGGGCCGTGACCGGCAAGCAGCAAGCCGGCGAGCGCCGGGCCGACGATCATCGCCGAGTTGAAGGCGACCATGCCTAAGCTCACGGCATTCGCAAAGTCTTCGGCAGGAACCAGCGTCGGCATCAGGGCGTGGCGGGCGGGATTATCAAAGGCGACGGCTGCCGAGGCGATGGCGGTCAACAAGTAGATCGGCCACACCGCATCGAGCCCCGAGGCGGTGATGGCTGCAAGCGCGGCGGCGCTCGCAAGCATCACAACTTGCGTGACGATCATCAGCCGCTTGCGGTCAATTGCGTCGGCAACTACGCCGCCGATGAGCGAGCAAAGGATGATGGGCACGACGCGCACCAGGCCGACGAGCCCCAGCGCCAGCGGCGAGTGCGTCAACAGATAAACGTGCCAGTTGATGGCGATCAACTGCATCTGCGAGCCGGTGATCGAAACCAGTTGCGCCAGCCAGAGCAGGCGAAAGTCGCGGTGGCGCAAGGCAGGGAACGCAGAACGCTGCGGCTTGAGATTGATGTCCGATGAGCGGTCGGTCGCGCGGGTCCGTTGAGCCATCATTTATAAACTTAGCGAGTTCGCCAGCCGCTCGCCAGTTGAACGCCCGATGGCTTCGACAAATCGCTCGTCGCGCCCTGATACTACAGTCAGGAGAGAATACGCCATGCCCATTGATGCGAACCGACTCGCCGAAACCATCGTCGCCGCGAAGCGAATGCTGCGCGCTCAACTGCCGACCTACGCCGAGACCTTTGCCGAAGTCGAGACGCACATCCGCTGGGATTTGCGAACTGGTAGCGTGCGTGCAGCGACTCGACGCGCCTGATCTATCGATAATGCCGTTTTCTTAAAGCGGTTTTCAGATGAGCTTCACCAGAGGAATCGCCACAAAGCCACCAGGACACGAAGAAACACAAACCATATAGTGATTCTTTGTGACTTGGTGACTTTGTGGCTAAGGCTCAATCCATTTGCAACCCCCCATAGGCACGCTGGTCTTTGCCGTTTGCCTTATTGCTTATAAATCGTGCCGCCTTTCATCACAAAGCGCACGCGCCGCGTTGCCGAGATGTCGCGGGTCGGGTCGCCTTCGACGGCGATGAGGTCGGCCAGTAATCCCGCTTTGACGCGTCCGATCTTATCGTCCATGTGAAGCACATGCGCATCAATCGAAGTCGCTGAGCGCAGCGCCTCCACAGGTGACATGCCGAAGCTGACTAGCATCTCAAGCTCGCGGGCGTTGTCGCCATGCGCAAAGACGCCAACATCGCTGCCGCTCGCAATTGTCACCCCGGCGGCGAGCGCCGCTTTGAAGCTGGCGCGCTTGGCGTCAGCGCCGGGGCCGACGCCTGAAACTGACACGGTCGGGCAGAGCGCGACGCCACGCTCTTTCATCAAACGAAAGACTTCAGGTATGCCGCCGTCGCCATGCTCAATCGTTTCGACGCCGGCCATCACGGCGCGGCGCATGCCTTCGGCGGTCGTGGCATGAGCGCAGACGGCGCGGCCACTGCTGCGCGCCGTTTCAACAATGAACCTCAGCTCATCAACCGAAAAGGTCGGCGCGGCGGTGTTGTTCGCGCCCCAGCGATAGTCGGCATAGACCTTGATCCAATCGGCGCCCTTGCCGATCTGGTCGCGCACGACGCGAATCAACTCGATGCCGTCGGCCTCTTCAGCGCCTTGCGGCACGCGCCACTCGGCGGCAAAGCCTTTCGGGCCATAGCTGCCGGTAGCGACGATGGCGCGGGTGACGACAATCAGCCGCGGGCCGGGAATGATGCCCTGCTCGACCGACTGCTTCAATCCAACATCGGCATAGCCCGCGCCTTCGGTGCCCAGATCGCGCAACGTCGTGAAGCCGGCCATCAGCGTGTTGCGCAAATGATTGGTCGCGCGCGCTACACGCAAGGCAATCGATTCGCGGGCGACCTGATCGTTCCAGACCGTCTCGCTGTACGGATGAAGCAGTACATGCGAATGCGCATCGATGAGGCCGGGCATCAGTGTGGTGCCGGGCAGCTCAATCACTTTGGCGTCGGCGGGCGCGTTGATCTGACTTGCGGGGCCGACCGCTTCGATGCGCTCGCCGCGCACCAGCACTGCCCAGCCGTCGTGCAGCTCGGCGGCTTCGCCATCGAAGACATGCGCGGGTTTGAGCAAGGTGGTGGCGGGCGGCGGTGTCGTCTGTGTGCGGGCCGGAATGCCTGTGAGCAGGCAGCAGAGCAGAACCAGAAGCAGGCGGTAGCTTTTCATGGTCTTCCTATCACTGATGGTAATTTGAGGCAGCCCCATTGTAATCGCCTCGGTTCGACGCGGCAACGCCGACCGCAAACTCGTTGCTCACAATTGCAAGCGGCGAGTTGTCATGGTATGACGATGGCTGGCGGTTGGGCGATCAGTCTCGCGTAACCGTCATGAGCAATTTTCAGTAGCTGTCTTTCAGACCATCAGCCAACAAGGAGCTAACGCAATGAAAAGCCATCTTGCGCGGCGCGGCGCAGCGCTCGTCTGTGCGCTCGCCTTCGCCCTCTGCCTCTCGATTCCGCAAACCACGGCGCGCGCCCAACAGCGCGTTGACGATTCATTGATGAAAGGCTTGAAGTGGCGCAGCATCGGTCCCTATCGCGGCGGGCGTTCGACCGCGGTGGCCGGCGTCAGCAGCCAGCCCGGCATCTTTTATTTTGGCTCGACCGGCGGCGGCGTCTGGAAGTCAACCGATGGCGGCGTCAACTGGGAGAATGTCTCGGACACTTTCTTCAAGACCGGCTCGGTCGGCGCCATCGGCATCAGCGAATCCGACCCCAACGTCGTCTATGTCGGAATGGGCGAATCGCCCATTCGCGGCAACGTCTCGCATGGCGACGGCGTGTATAAATCCACCGACGCCGGCAAGACATGGAAGAAAGCCGGCCTCGACGATTCGCGCCAGATCAGCCGCGTACGTGTTCACCCGCGCAATCCCGACATCGTTTATGCTGCCGCGCTCGGCCACGTCTGGGCGCCGAACGATCAGCGCGGCGTCTTTAAGTCCGTGGACGGCGGCAAGAACTGGCAGCGCGTGCTGTTCAAGAGCAACAAGGCCGGCGCGACCGATCTGATCATTGACCCGACCAACCCGAATGTAATGTATGCCGCATTGTGGGAGGTCTATCGCAAGCCGTGGACGCTGGAAAGCGGCGGCCCCGACGGCGGCATCTACAAATCAACCGACGCCGGCGACACCTGGGCAGAGATCACGCGCAATCCCGGCTTGCCCAAAGGCATCATCGGCAACATCGGCATTACCGTTTCGCCGGTTGACTCTGACCGGCTGTGGGCCATCGTCGAAGCCGAAGATGGCGGCGTCTTTCGCTCGGACGACGCCGGCAAGACATGGCAGCGCACCAACCAGCAACGCGCTCTGCGCCAGCGCGCCTGGTATTACACGCGCATCTACGCCGACCCGCAGAACGCCGAAGCGGTTTACGTGCTCAACACCGGCACCTACCGCTCGAACGATGGCGGGCGCACGTTCAACGCGCTCAACGTGCCGCACGGCGATTGTCACGACCTGTGGATCGCGCCCACGGACCCGAACCGCTTAATACTCGGTGACGACGGCGGCGCGTCGGTGTCGCTCAACGGCGGCAAGAGCTGGAGCGAAGAAGATCAGCCGACGGCGCAGTTTTATCGCGTCGCGACCGACAATGATTTTCCATATAACATCTATGGCGCGCAGCAGGACAACTCGACGGTGCGCATCGCTAGCCGCACGACCGATTTCAGCATCGGCACGTCCGACTGGTACGACGTTGGCGGCGGCGAATCAGGATGGATCGCGCCGAGCCCGAAAGATTCCAACGTCGTCTTCGCCGGTTCTTACGGCGGATTGATCACGCGCCGCGATCACCGCACAGGCCAGGAGCGCAACGTCAGCCCGTGGCCCGATAACCCGATGGGCCACCCGGCGAGTGATTTGAAATACAGGTTCCAGTGGAACTTCCCCATTGTCTTTTCGCCGCACGACCCGAACACGCTTTATGCCGGCGGCAACGTGCTCTTCAAATCAACCAATGAAGGCCAGAGCTGGGAAGTCATCAGCCCCGACCTGACGCGCAACGACAAGTCGAAGCAAGGCTCGTCGGGCGGGCCGATCACCAAAGACAACACCAGCATCGAGTATTACTGCACGATCTTTACGCTCATAGAATCGCCGCTTGAAAAAGGCGTCATCTGGTCAGGCTCGGACGATGGCCTTGTGCAGGTGACGCGCGACGCCGGCAAGTCATGGCAGAACGTCACGCCGAAAGAGATGCCCGAATGGATTCAGGTGAATTCGATTGACGTGTCGGCCATCCAACCGGGCACCGCCTACGTCGCGGCGACCATGTACAAGTTCGACGACTATAAGCCGTACCTCTACAAGACGAGCGATTACGGCAAGTCGTGGAAGAAGATCACCACAGGCATCCCCGATGGTGCGTTCACTCGCGTCATCCGCGAAGACCCGAGCCGGCGCGGACTGCTCTACGCCGGCACAGAGACCGGCCTCTACGTATCGTTCGACGACGGCGATCACTGGCAGTCGCTACAGCTCAACCTGCCGGTGGTGCCGATCACCGACCTGACGATTCACAAGCGCGAAAAAGATTTGATCGCCGCGACGCAGGGGCGCAGCTTTTGGATTCTCGACGACCTGCCGGCGCTCCATCAGATGAGCGATGCGGCGGCGGCTGACGCTTATCTGTTCAAGCCGGAAGACGCTTATCGCTTGCCGGGCGGCGGCTTTCAAGTGTCGCGCACGGCGACCGCAGGGCAGAACCCGCCGACTGGTGCGGTCATCTATTACTACCTGAAAGAAAAGCCGAAGGCCGACGTGACGCTTGAGATGTTCGACCCGGCGGGCCATTCCATCAAGAAGTACACGGCACGCGTCGCCAAGCCCGAAGCCGGGCCGCCGCAGCCGACGCCGCCGACCATGGAGCAGCAGGAAGAAGGACCGCCGCGCGGCGGTGCGGCGGTGCGACTGCCCGCCGACGCCGGCTTGAATCGCTTCGTCTGGGATTTGCGTTACGACGATGCGAAGCGCTTTCCGGGGTTGATTATGTGGTCGGGCGACACGCGCGGGCCGCGGGCCGTGCCAGGGACGTATCAAGTCAAGCTCACCGCGGGTGGCAAGACTTATACGCAGAGCTTCGAGGTGATGAAAGACCCGCGACTCGAAACGACCGTGGCCGATTTTCAGAAGCAGTTCGACCTGCTGACGAAGATTCGCGACAAGTTCAACGAGACAACCGACGCCATCACGCGACTCCGCGAAGCGCGCAAGCAGATCGAAGAGATCACGGCGCGCGTCAAAGATCAGCCGAACAGCAAACCCGTCATCGACGCCGGACGCACGCTGCGCGAGAAGATGACGGCGGTTGAAGAGGCGCTTTATCAAACGAAGAACCAGAGCAGCCAGGACCCGCTGAATTATCCGATCCGTTTGAACAACCGGCTGGCGGCGCTGGGCGGCGTAGTGGCGGCTTCGGATGCTGCGCCGACGGCGCAGTCGTATGTGATTTACGATGAACTGGCCGCGGCCATCAATGCGCAACTGGCGGCGCTCGATCAAATCATGAAGACCGATCTGCCGGCGTTTAACAAGCTGGTGCGCGATCAGGACATTCCCGCCGTCATGGTCAAGCAGAAAGCCGACGGCAATTAACGACGGATAAAGAAGGGCGGCTTCATCGCGGGCCGCCCTTCTTTATTCCGCTCTCCGCTTATCTCTTCGCATTGATACAGAACGAGCAAGCAGGTTAGTATTTTTGTACCTCAGAATTGTTTATGAGCAAGCCAATCATCTATGACGCCATCATTGTCGGCAGCGGCGCGGCGGGCGGCATCGCCGCTCACGTGCTGGTGAACAAAGGGCTGAACGTGCTGCTGCTGGAGATCGGCCCGAAGTGGGACCCGACGACAAGTTACATCACGTCGCACAAGTGGCCTTATGAGATGCCGTTTCGCGGGCGCGGCAAGCCTGGCCAGTACGACGGCCTGTGGAAGATTGATGCCTACACCGAACACCTCTACGTCAACCCGCGCGTTGATCGCTACGGGCTGGCTCCGGGCACAGATTTTCACTGGACGCGAATTCATGCGGTCGGCGGGCGCACCAACACCTGGGGCCGCGTCAGCCTGCGCTTCAGCGAGTGGGATTTCAAGCCCAAGTCCATGCAGGACGGCTACGGCGACGATTGGCCCATCGCTTATCAGGACGTCGCGCCCTATTATGACCGCGCCGAAACATTGATGGGCGTCTACGGCACACGCGAAGGTCTGGCCGTGCTGCCCGACGGCAACTACCTGCCGCCGCCGGCGATGCGCTGTGGCGAAGCGTTCGTCAAGCGCGGCGGCGCGAAGCTCGGCATTCCGGTGATCCCGATGCGCGCCGCCGTCTTGACGCGGAACCATGAAGGCCGCGCCGCCTGTCATTACTGCGGCGAATGCGGGCGCGGCTGCGACACGTCGTCGCGGTTCTGCACGCTCGACGCCATCATCCCGAAGCTGCTCGGCAAGCCGAATTTCACCCTGCGCACAGGCGCTGCCGCCTATCGCGTGCTGCTGGACGCCAAGACCAACCGGGCGCGCGGCATCGCCTTCATCGATACAAAGAGCAAGCAGGATTACGAAGTCTACGCGAAGACGATTGTGTTGGGCGCCGGCGCGATGGAAACGACGCGCATCCTGCTGAACTCGAAGACCGGCGAATACCCGAAGGGTCTGGCCAACTCGTCGGACGTGCTCGGCCATTACCTGATGGACAGCATCAAGTCGGGATTCCTGAGCGGTATGCTGCCGCAGTTGAAAGGCGGACGGGTGACTAACGACGATGGTGCCGGCGGCGGGCACATCTACGTGCCGCGCTTTACGAATATCAAGGGCGGGCGTAAGGCAGAGATGTTGCGCGGCTGGCAGTTTCAACCGTCGAGCGGCGCATCGATGTTTCCGTGGTTTTCGCGTGGGGTTGCAGGCTTCGGCTCAGAGTTCAAGCGCGATGTACGCCAGCAATATCCGACGACCGTCGGCGTCGCGGGATTCGGTGAAAGCCTGCCGCGCTTTGAGAACTACTGCGAGATTGACCCGAATGGATTGAAAGACCGCTATGGCATTCCGCAACTGCGCTTCAATGCCCGCTGGAGCGACAACGATTTAAAGATGGCCGACGCGATGTACGACACCGCCGAAGAGTTGCTGCGCGCCGCCGGCGTCGAAGTCTTCCCCTATCGCCGCAACCCACCGCCGCCACCCGGCGATGCGACGCACGAGGTCGGCACCTGTCGCATGGGCGACGACCCGAAACACGCGGTGCTAAACCGCTTCAACCAAGCGCACGACATCAAGAATCTTTTCGTCGTTGACGGCAGCTCGTTCGTTTCGGTTTCCGAGAAGAACGTGACGCTAACGATCATTGCGCTGGCGTGGCGCGCCTGCGATTATCTCGCCGAAGAGCTGCGCAAGGGCAATCTCTAAACAGAAAGAAATAGGAAACAATTGAACGTCACCTGAACTTGTAGTAAATTGCCCTCATCGCCAGTCCCCGCGAAAGTAGCTCCTGCACGGCGTTTATGAAACCACTGCGGAGTCGCAGCTATCTCGAATCAGATTTTAGACACCATTCGTTCGGGCACCGCGCCGCCGACCATCAAGCTGGCGGCAGCGCGCGGTCTGCTGCCATTCAGCAACGAAGAGTTGCTGGAGTCGCTGGTCACCCTGACCCGTGATACAGACCCCGGCGTGCGCGACACCGCGGCAGCCTCGATAGACACGCTCAAGCCTGAATCCTTCGCGGCGCTGGCCGCCGCGTCCGATGCGCCGCCCGAGGTGCTCGGCTTCCTCTGTCTGTGGCCGCGTGCGCCGCGTGAAGTCATTGAAGCAGCCATCTTCAACCGCGCGACGCCCGATTCAGCGCTGGTCATCCTGGCCGGACAGACCAAAGACGCTTCGATCATCGAAGCCATCTCGCTCAAGCAGCAGAGCCTGATTCGCGCGCCCGGCATCATCGAAGCGATTCTATCCAACCCGGCGCGCAGCTTTGAGGCCGAGCGCCGCGCCAGTGAAGTGCGCCAGGAGTTCTTCGAGAAACAGTTCGGCGCGCAACTGGTCGCCGACGAGCAACGCGTCCGCGCCGAAGCCGAAGCCGCCACTGCCGCCGAAGCAGAGAAGCGCCGGCAGATGGTCTCTATCGAAGACGTAGACGACCTGATCCGCCTCGGGCTCATCGAAGAGGGCATTGACGATTCACTGATCACCGAATACGAGAGCGAGTTCGGACCATTTGACGAACGACTGCCCGAGGCGCACGAAACGTTCGATGTCGGCCCCATCGTCGAAGAGATTCACGCGGCAGAGATGACGCAGATTACCACCGACCGCATGCCGGTCTTTCAGCAGGTCGCTTTGATGAGTATCAAAGACCGCGTGATGCTCGCCATCAAGGGGACGCGCGAGGCGCGCTTGATCCTGGTGCGCGACCCGAACCGCATGGTCGCTTCGGCGGTGATGCGCAACCCGCGCCTTACCGACAATGAAATCGAATATATCGCTTCGATCAAGTCGATTCATGAAGAGGTCCTGCGGCAAATCGGCACGAACCGCGCCTGGGTGAAGGGCTACGCCGTGATTCATAATCTGGTGCGCAATCCGCGCACGCCCATCGCCATCAGTCTCGGCTTCCTCAACCGCATACAGACCCGCGACCTGCGCGCCCTGTCGCTGAACAAGAACATCCCCGACGTCATCCGCCAGACCTCAAACCGCTCCTACATCAAGCGCACCGGCCATTAAGCGCGTTGACATGCCCTCACCGCGCCTCTAAGATCAAACCAGACTTGGGTGAGTGCCGCGTTGCGCGCCAGCCTATGGGCCGGTCAAAACGGGGCGCGGCAGCAATTTGAAAATCGGGAGATAGGCAAATGATAGGCGAGATTATCGGCTGGTTGATCGTCGGGGTGATTATCGGCGCGCTGGCGCGCTTGCTGATGCCGGGCCGCGACCCGATGGGCTGTTTGATGACAGCGCTACTCGGCATCGCCGGCAGCGTTGTCGGCGGCCTCATCGGACGCCTGATCTGGGGAGCGCCACGCGGCACAGGTTACTTCACGCCGAGTCGCAGCTGGATACTATCTCTCATCGGCGCGATGCTGCTGTTGTGGATCTTTCGCGCCACCAGACGTTCCTGAGCCGGTCGAGGCCGGATGTTAAGAGAAACCTTCCGCCGACAACTGAGGCGTATGTGTAGCGATCTGACCACCTGTGCGCCTTATTTTCATCCACACAGACTCCCTTTTCTTTCTTAGCAGAAACTTTCAACTGAAATATGGGCGTGCAGAATTGCGCGACTCCATACATTTTTATCTCATTTTGCATCCGGCGGCTATAAACCAACTACCTGCAATTTGAAAATCTTGCGCCTCGCACCGGCTGCCTCGGACTTTCTATTGCTGGCATAGGCATTGCTACAGTTGAGGCGTAGCAATCTTCAAGCGGGGGATGGTTCGTAAGATAGAGTGATGCGGCGTGCAGTTTGGCCGCTTTGAAATGGCGACAGGCGAAAGCGAGGAGAGAATTATGATGATCATTATCACGGCAACCGCATTTGCTCTGAGTTTAACCGCCCTGTTTCTGCTCAAGGGGCGCAAAGAAGACCCGACGCAACTGCGCGCGCCGCGTCCACAGATTCCGACTCTGGGTGTGCAGATCATCTGCGGTGATTGCTCAGGCAATAATCTAATAGCCCGTAAGACGTTTCTCGATCAGCACGGAAATTGCCACCAATGCGGCGGTCACAGCTATATTCTAGCTTCGACGATGGCGCTACAGGCGCTGGCACTGCGCGCCCAGCGGATCGCCGAACAGACCACCGCTTCGACTGGCCGTGTGATTCCATTCGACGCCGCCGCACGCGCCGCGCGGGCAGAAAAGATTGCCGTTTAAGGCGGCACTTCAACCGATTAATTTCAGCGGGGAGGCCGGAGCATGCTCCGGCCTTCAGTTTTTTGATGGGCACTCCGTAGCCGCTGAGTATTAAGTGTTGAGCAATCCGTAGCCATGCTCTTTAAGGTTCGATCAGCCGCCGATAGTCTTCGGGATAATCAAAATCAGTCAACACCGAATCGGTCATTACTTCAATATGCACGATGCTATCGGCATGCGCATGAATGACCTGCCTCAAGCCTTGCGTGGGGTCGAACCTCAACATCTCGTCGCGCAGCCGCAGATCGATTAGGACCGGGTGACCGTTGCGCCCGCCGTAAGTCGGGATGACGACGAGCGCCCGGCGCTTTTCATATTCATCAATGACGCGATTGATGATCGAAGTGTCAATCTGCGGCTGATCAACCAGCGCGACCAGAACAGCAGAGGCGGCGGGCGACACGGCAGCGATGCCGCACTTAACCGACGAGCTCATCCCTTCACGATAATCCGGGTTATGCGCAAAGCGCACGTTGCGCCCGCCGAGCGCGCCGCGCACGTCCGTTTCGCGGTGGCCGGTGACGACGACGACTTCATCAATACGAGCCGCCAGCAGACGGTCGGCGCAGCATTCGACGAATGTCTGGCTGGCGAATCTAAGCAGTTGTTTGAACTTGCCCATGCGCCGCGACTCGCCCGCCGCAAGAAGAATGGCTGAGATCATAAATAGACTTTCACGCCCGTGTCTTCGCCTCGGCGATTATAGCGGCGCACCGCCGTGCGCCGCCAACGCCGCGGCGCTTGCTTTGGCCTTTCTCGTCAGCGCAGTTCTGTTATAATGACTTCGCGATTTCGCTTCCTGTTCGACCTCTCCAACGAATCGGATTGAGAAGGAGTTTGTTGTGCGTCTCAACTCGTTGCCCCCGGCGAGAGTCGCCTGGTTGTTTTTTGCTCTCTTCCTGATTCTTGTGCAATGGCCGGCGTCGGCAAAGCTTGCCGCGCGCCCTGCCGCTAGCCAAACTCAGGCTGATTATGAAGCCCTGCCGGATTTCGACGTCCGCGCCCTGCGCCCGCGCCACATCGTAGACATCGAACAGAAGAAGCGATTGCTGGCAACCAGCCGCGCCACCAGCCAACAGGCGACGCTGCGCTGGAATGACTGGCTGGATGCGCCGCATCATCTGTTTTCGCTCGGCGCGCCATTGACTGCAACGTCCAGGGATGACGCGGCGGCGGTGGCGCGACGCTTCGTTGAAGCCAACCGCGCGCTCTACGGCATTGAGCGCGCCGAGCTGGACGAGGCGCGCGTTGCAGCGCTTGAAGACGTCCCTGGCTTCACGCGGCTGGCGCTCGAACAGCGTGTGGGTGGCCTGCGAGTCTTCGATTCCGAGATGCTCTTTGTTCTCGACGGCGAGCGCCGCGTCGTCGCCGCTTCGGGAAGCTTCGTGCCACAGCTCGCGCGCCGCGCACCCGCGACCGACCCGCAGCTTTCCGCCGAAGACGCCCTGCGCCGCGCCGCGCTCGTCTGTGGCGCACAGTTGACGGCCCCGATTACCTCCACGACAGAACGACTCGCCGCCCGCGAGCGCGTCGTCTTCGCTTCCGACGAAGTAGACAGCCGCTCGGAAGCCAGCCTCGTCTATTATCCGATCAGTCGCGACGAAGTGCGGCTGGCTTATCAAGTGTTGCTTTATGGCGTACCCTCAACGCTGGACGCTTACCTGATTTTGATTGACGCTCGCAGCGGCGAAGCCTTGCGCCGTGATGCGCTCACCATGAGCTTCGCCGCGCCGATGGCGCGCGTTTTCACTCATGAGAATCCGCTAGGCGGCGAGCGCGAACCCATGCCGCTGGGTGGCGACCCTGCCGCCTCGCCGCAAGGCTGGGTCGGCGCCGACCGCACCGAAGGCAACAACACTCGCGTTTATTTCAACCCAGACATGAGCGGCGGCAGCCTCGTACATGCGGCGGCTGATGGGACGTTCGATTTTCCGCTCGACCTGGAACGCTCGCCGCTGGACTCAAGCGACGCTTCGGCAACCAATCTCTTTTACTGGGTCAACGTTGCGCACGACCGCTTCTACGCGCTCGGCTTCAACGAAGCGGCGCGCAACTTTCAGAGCGATAATTTCGGCAAAGGCGGCGCCGCTGGTGACCCTGTGCGCGCTGACACCTTGCGCGGCGCGCGGGTGGACCCGGCGACCGGCCAGACGGTTCGTAACAACGCTTACTTTAACCCGACGCTTGACGGCTCGCCGCCGCTGCTCGCCATGTTGATGTGGACAAACACAACCGGTGGGACGACCCAGGACCTCGATTCGTCTTATGACGCCGGTGTCATCATCCACGAATATACACATGGCGTTTCGACGCGGCTGGCGGGCACCGACAACGCCCTCGGGTTGCGCTCCAACCAGGGCAACGGCATGGGCGAAGGCTGGTCGGATTTCTTCGCCATGTCGTTTTTGACGCCGGGCGACCGGGCGCTCGACGCCCCTGCGCCGACCGGAGTTTATGTCACACAGCGCGCGCGCGGCGTCCGCGCTTATCCTTACTCGACGCGCCTCGACGTAGACTCGCTGACCTTCGGCGACATTCGCTTCAACTCCGAAGTCCATGCGCAGGGCACTGTCTGGTGCTCGATGCTCTGGGACTTGCGGCAATCGTTCATCAAGCGTTATGGCTTTGACGCCGGGCGCACGGCGGCAGAACGCCTGATCATCAACGGCTTGAAGGTGACGCCGCTCACGCCGTCTTTCATTGACGCTCGCGACGCCATTCTGCTGGCCGACCGGACGACCAACCAGAGCGCAAATCAGGACTTGATCTGGCGCGCTTTCGCCGGTCGCGGCCTTGGCCGGTCGGCGACAACGCAACTGGCGACGAGCGGCACGGGCTACCGCATGCCGGCGGTCGAAGCCTATGATGTGCCGGCTGAAGCGACTGCCGGATCGTTAGTAATGAACGACCGCCCCGACGCGCCTCTCGTCATCGGTGAAAACGTCAGCCTGATTCTCAGCGACCGCGACCTGATGAACGCCGCATCGGCTGAGGTGCATGTCACGAACCCGCGCCTCGGCAGCGACGTTGCCGTGACGCTGCGCGCCGACGGGGCGGGCCACTTCGCTGTCAGCCTGCCGGTGCTATCGCCTGCGACAGGTAACAAGCCGGCTGCAAGCATCATCGCAGAAGCCGGCGACGAGATCGCCTTTAGCTATGCCAACGCCCGCGACAATGCCGGAGTGCCTGAAACCGTTGCGGTGCGCGCCATAGCGGGCCGGCGCGTGACGGTCTATGCGGTGAGTTTTGAGCAGGACGCGCCCGACTGGACATTGTTGGGCAATTGGCACATGACGACGCGGCGCGCGGCGAGCCCACCGCAATCGCTCTATTTCGCCAAGCGCAAGGGCGCCGATGACGGCAAGTCGTATACCCCATCGGGCAGCTCAGGAACCGCCTACACGCCGGCTATAGATTTTCAGGCGCTCGTCAAGCCGCAGCTTGAATTCGATTATTACTTCAGCGGCACCATGCAGACGCCCGCCGATATGTTGACGCTTGCGGCGCGCAACTATCCGTTCATCGGCAGCGGCACGACTGCCGCCGGCGAGCCGCCGATGACGTTGACTTACGACCTGCGCCCGGACGCCGACCCGACATTTCAAAGCGCCCGCATCGATCTGCATTTTCTCGGCAAGCGCCAAACTTTTCTGAGCTTTGCCTTCAACGCCTCGACGGCGGAAATCAAGCGCAAGCGGCTCGAAGGATTTTACCTCGACAACCTGCGCGTGACCGCCGTCTCAACCAGCAGGCAGTAAGAGGAAATGATGAATGAGAAATGATGAATGATGAATTGACGGAGGGCAGGCTTCAGCCTATGCGCTCATTGTGCCCGGCAGATCCTCTGTAATTCATCATTCATCATTTCTCATTCATCATTTTTTCCTGGCTACTGATTTCCCACCGCTGCTACTTACTTCCCGGCACATTGTTACCACACCCGGCGTCGGCTGGTATGTATCGCTTGCCGCACGTCGGCTGAAATTACGTAAACGGGTGACTTAGATTCGCTGTGTGATGAAGTTCACAAAGTTTCTGCTTCTGGCACAGTGAATGCACAAGTGAGCGCGGCGCATGGCATATGTGGCGGCGCGGGGCGGCTTGGTAGCGGCGCGAATTTGGGATTACCACGGAATGCGGGATCGCTTTACGCGAACGAGCAGCTTCCTGAATCGCGCCGCGACCGAGCGGCTCCACGTCGGCGCCGCCCGGCTG